>LSTF01000043.1 GCA_001644455.1 Betaproteobacteria bacterium SCGC AG-212-J23 | reverse complement strand
TTCGGCTCACCGCCCCCTTGTCAGGGGGCCAAACCAATCACGCTTCGTCGGCGACCAGGCGGTAACCGACTCCGGTTTCGGTCAGGAGGTATTTTGGCCGCACCGCATCCGTTTCGAGCTTGTCGCGCAGCTGCTTCATGTAGACCCGCAGGTAGTGCGTGTCCTCGGCGTGAGACGGGCCCCAGACCTCGGTGAGAAGCTGGCGCTGCGTCACCACCATGCCGAGGTGCTTCGCCAAGGATGAGAGGAGCCGGAACTCGACCGGCGTCAGATGGATTTCCGCATCACCGCGCCAGGCTCGCCGCTTCTCCAGATCGACCCGGGTCTCTCCCAGCGCAAGCGGCTGTCCGGTCGGCGGGCGCACCGCGTGGCGTAGCGCCGCGCGCACCCGCGCCAGCAGCTCGCCCACGCCGAAGGGCTTGGTGATGTAGTCGTCGGCGCCCGCGTCCAGCGCGTCGATCTTGGAGCGCTCTTCGTTGCGCGCCGAGAGCACAACGATGGGCATCGGCGACCAGGCGCGGATCTCGCGGATCAGCTGCTTGCCGTCGAAATCGGGAAGGGCGAGATCGACGATCGCGAGGTCGGGCTTGTGCGTGCCGGCGTCGATCGCGCCGCGCCGCGCGTTTTCGGACTCCACCACGCGGTAACCCTCGGCGCCGAGCGACGAGCGCAGGAAGCGCCGGATCTCGGGCTCGTCCTCGACGACAAGGATCGTGGTCATCGCGTCGCCAGCTCCGTCGGCAGCGAGGGCTCGGGCTCGATCGGCAGCGTAAAGCGGAACGCGAGGCCGCCGCCCGCGATGCGCTCGGCCCACACCCGCCCGCCGTGCAGGCGCACGATCGCGCGGCAGATCGAAAGCCCGAGACCCATGCCTGCGGTCGCGCCTTCGCTCGCCACGTGGTGGAACTTCTCGAACAGGCGCTCGATCTCGGCGTCGGGCAGGCCCGGGCCGAAGTCCTCGACCGAAACCACGACCTCCTCGCCGATGCGCCGCCCGCGCAGCTGCACCACGGTTCCGGGCGGGGTATGGCGCAGCGCATTCTCGACCAGGTTGGAGAGCGCCTGGTCGATCAGCGCGGCGTCGACCCGCAGCAGCGGCAGGTCGGGAGCGAGATCGACGACGATGCGGTGCGAGGCGACGCGGTCGGTGAGCCGCCGCAGCACCGCGCCCGCGATGTCGCCCAGCGACTGCCAGTCGCGCTCGAGCGTGATCGCGCCGGTCTCGAGGCGCGTCATTTGCAGCACCTTGTCGACCTGCGCCGACATTTCGCGCGCCTGGTCGAAGACGCTGCGCGCCAGGGCGTTGCGCTCGTCCGCGCTCATGCGCTCGCCGCGCTCGGCGAGGCTGGAGGAGGCGCCCGACATGACCGCGAGCGGCGTTCGCAGGTCGTGCGAGATGGAGGCGAGCAGCGCGCTGCGGATCCGCTCGGTTTCGGCGGCGAGGCCGAGCTCGGCCTGCGCTTTCGCCTGGCGCCGCGCCTTCTCCTTCAGGCCGGAGATGATCAGCCCGACCGCGAGCATGATCGCGAAGGTCAGCAGGTACTGCGCGTCATCGACCGTGAAGGTGCCGAGCGGTGGCACGAACAGGATGTCGAACGCCGCGACCGACAGCACCGTCGCCGCGACCGTGGGGCCGCGGCTCTCGCGCAGCGCGACGACGACCACCGCGAGGAGATAGACCATGGCGATATTGACCAGGTCGAAGCGCTCGCGCATCGCGAGGCCGGCGAGCGTAGCGGCGGCGGTGGCCGCCAGCGCCCATGCGTAGCCTTTCATGGAGGAACTCTAGCTCACTGCCCGCGTAAAGGCGGCGTAAAAATCGAGTCACCTGCGCGCGCTGGCGCCGTGTCGCCACTAAGCTTCGCGCACCATGAACCTACCTACCCGGCAAGGCACCGCGACGCTGGCGCTGCTCGCGCTCGGCATCGTCTACGGCGACATCGGCACCAGCCCGCTCTATGCGGTCAAGGAAACCTTCAACCCCGAGCACGGCATTCCGCTTAACGAGGCGAACGTCATCGGCGGCCTCTCGACCCTGTTCTGGATCCTGATGGTCGTGGTCTCGCTGAAGTACGTGCTGCTGGTGATGCGCGCGGACAATCGCGGCGAGGGCGGCATCATGGCGCTGCTTGCGATGGCGACCGCGTCGGTGAAAGACAACCCGCGCTGGACCGGACCGCTGCTCGCGGTCGGCGTGTTCGGCGCGGCACTCTTCTACGGCGACGCCGTCCTTACGCCCGCCATCTCGGTGCTGTCCGCGATCGAGGGCCTCGAGGTCGGCACCGCGGCCTTCAAGCCCTATATCGTCCCGCTCGCCACCGGCATCCTCATCGGCCTGTTCCTCATCCAGCGCCATGGCACCGGCGTGGTGGGCCTGGTGTTCGGACCGGTGTGCGCGCTCTGGTTCGCCTCGCTTGCCGCCGTCGGCGCGTGGAACATCGCCAAGCAGCCGTCCATCCTCGCCGCCCTGAATCCCGCGCACGCCGCGAGCTTCCTCACCAGTCATGGCTTCGCCTCGTTCGTCGTGCTCGGCTCGGTGCTGCTCGCTATTACCGGCGCGGAAGCCCTCTACGCCGACATGGGGCACTTCGGCGTGCGCGCGGTGCGCGTCGCATGGTTCGGGTTGGTGGCGCCGGCGCTGGTGCTCAACTACTTCGGGCAGGGCGCGCTGCTGATCGAAAATCCGAAGGCGCTCGAGAATCCGTTCTATCTCTCGTACCCGTCCTGGGCGCTCTACCCGATGATCGCGTTGGCGACGGCGGCGACCATCATCGCTTCACAGGCAACCATCTCCGGCGCCTATTCGATGACCCGGCAGGCGATCCAGCTCGGCTATCTGCCGCGCATGGAGGTCCGCCACACCTCGGCGGCGACCATGGGCCAGATCTATATCCCGGCGGTGAATTGGATCCTGCTCGCGATCGTCGCCGCCGCGGTGATCGGCTTCGGCTCCTCCACCCGCCTGGCGAACGCGTACGGCGTCGCGGTGATGGGCACGATGCTGGCGACGACCTTCCTCACTTTCTTCGTCATCCGCTACGGCTGGCGCTATCCGCTCTGGCTCTGCCTGCTCGCCACCGGCTTCTTCATGCTCATCGACGTGACGCTGTTCGGCGCGGCGCTGCTCAAGATCCACGATGGCGGCTGGTTCCCGCTCGCACTCGGCGCCGCGGTGTTCCTGCTGATGGCGACCTGGCGGCGCGGCCGGGCGATCCTCGCCGAGCGGTTGCGCCTCGACTCGGTGCCGCTGGGAGCTTTCCTCAAGTCGCTGTCGCACGATGCGGTGCAGCGCGTTCCAGGGACCGCGGTGTTCCTGACCGCGGCGCCCGAAGTCACGCCGCACGCGCTGCTGCACAGCCTCAAGCACTACAAGGCGCTGCAGCAGAAGGTCGTCTTCCTGACGGTCCAGTTCCGCGATGTCCCCTGGGTGCCGATGGAACAGCGGGTCGTCTGCGAGGGGCTCGGCGGCGGCTTCTGGCGAGTTCGCGCCCGCTACGGCTTCATGAACAGTCCCGATGTCCCGCAAGCGCTGGAGCTCTGCCGGGCGCAGGGACTGGACATCGAGCCGATGGAGGCGTCGTTTTTCCTTTCGCGCCAGACCATCGTCCCGGCGCGCGTGGCGGGCGGAATGGCGATGTGGCGCGAGCGGCTCTTCGCCGCCATGGCGCGTAATGCCGGCAATGCCGCCGGCTTCTTCGGCATTCCCGACAACCGCGTCATCGAGCTCGGGACGCGGGTGCAGATCTAGCGGCGGTTTTTGTCGGCCCCCCTGACAAGGGGGCGGCGAGCCGCAGGCGAGCGGGGGTTCGTAGTTGGTAGAGGATTCCTGACGAGGCGTGTAGGCCGGGTGGGGCAGAATGTCTGCTTTCGACCCTAAGCGGACATACGGGCGTAGACTTTTCGCTGCACTGCTCGCCTAGGGGAGGCAGCATCGGCACTGTTCCACGCAGGAACTTCCTTGTCGCTGCGGGAGCGCTTCTCAGCGCGCCTCGAGCATGTCATAGGCAGTTCCGTCCCATGCGGGCCAGCGTTCCAGCCGCAGCTATTGCTGCGCTGCTCTTGCTTGCTCAACCGCAGCCCGGCCTTATGGCGCAGGCGCAGGCAGGGTCGAGCAGAGAAACAATTCAGCGGTACAAGCAAGCTCTCGAGTCCTTTGGCGACTGCGAAGCGGCAAGACGGTTGCGAGAGATCTATCTGAACGGCGAAGCCGGCATCGCCCGTGACGAGGCGGAAGCAGCCAAGTGGGTCGAGACGGCCCGCATGTACGGATGCCTCTTGCCGAGGGTGCAAACCCAGCCCCGGCCGAATGAGCCGAGTTTGTCGCCACTCAATCCGCTATGGCTCGGCACCTGGAAGAGTGAAGATGGGAAAGCTTCGATCACCATAGCTGCAAGGCGGTTGGTGCACACTTTCCTGACAGAGGGTCGCGACGGCAAACCGCAAACACAGACGGTAGAGCACGACTGGAGCGACTCCACCGATTCCCAGGCCGGCGCTTTTGGCTACAGTGCCGACCGGACTTCGCCCGAGAAGATCTCCCAGCGCTACGAGGAAGCGGTTCGCGAGTCCAATCAAGACCCGACGGATTTTGCAGTCAGCGACCCGGCGGCCTCGCGGCGAGCGATCGCCGCCATCTCCCCCGGGACCTATCGCATCCTGTGGAGCTACGAAGGCGGCGATTGCCTGCACTGGGAATACATCCTCGACGGAAACCGAATGTTGGAAACGAGCGAGTGTAAGTACGGCTTTGACGTTGTGCTTTACAACCGCACCCGCTGATGTCCGCTTTCGACCCACAGCGGACACTGAATTGCCAATGAGAAGGTGGTTTCTCGTATGCGCTGTCGCCGCTTTCTTGGTGGGGTGCATTGAATCAAATACGGCTGATCAGCGACTGCGTACTTATCTCAGCTTGAGCCAAACAGATGAGCTTACCGAGCAAAGTATTCGCGACGCTTTCCTTCGGAAAGCCCCCCTGGGCACTTCAGCCGACGAAGTTCGGCGTCGGTTATACGAGGCAGGAATTGGCAAAGACAACCTCAGCTCGTACACAGGACCTGGCGCAGACGGCAAAGCGTGGATCCGAATCGACTTCGACCCTACTACGTTCGGATTCGTGAAGACCAGTTACAGCATTCCATTGAGCTTTGGATCAGATGGGAAGCTAAAGGGAATGGAAGTAAAGAAGTGGCGCAACAGCCTATGAGTTGAAGGTCCGCTGCTGGCCGAAATCCGACATGACTTCTACCCGACAATGACTGCCAACGACCCAATGAGGACATTCCGTAGACGCGTACATGCTGACATTCGTGGCAGTTGGTAGTCGGGCTGTCCAATGAGACCGCTCCTCCTATTGGTCATTCTGGGTTCGTCGGTGCTCGTGGCCTTGGTCATTCACATCTTTCGCGACGTGCGTGGAAAAGCGCGGAATCTCCGAGGTGCGTGTTATTCATGTGGGACGGCGGAGTCCGATCTTCACGCCGTAATCCATACCGCCGAACTCTACGGCGTCGCATATCTCTACTGCGCTCGCTGCGCGACTCGCCAGACCTTCTTCAAGGTGGTGGCGACCTCAATCGCTATCTCAGTCGGCGCCGTGACAATGGCCGTTATTTCACTCTCGATCATTGAAGCAAATCCGCTAGGCGCTATCTCACTGGCTGGCGGATCTCTCTTGGCCTTCCTGCTCGTGCTGCACTACATTTGGCGCCATGCATCACCACGCGCTCAAGCTCGGTTTCCGGACGACATGGCCGGCCTGAATCGGTATATCCGCGTCCTGCGGTTGCTGAAGGGTGGCTAGCGGATGTCTGGTCTTCGCCGAAAGCGGACATTTCGGTGTAAGAGAACCCCCGCTCGCCTGCGGCTCGCCGCCCCCTTGTCAGGGGGCCAAACCGGCTTAAGCTTCGCGCATGGCTGAGATCGTCGACCTTCGCTCCGACACCGTCACCCGCCCCTCGGCGGGCATGCGCAAGGCGATGCACGACGCGGAAGTCGGCGACGACGTCTTCGGCGACGACCCGACGGTCAACCGGCTGCAGGAGCGTGCCGCTTCGCTTTTCGGTTTCGAAGCGGCGCTGCTGTTCCCTACCGGGACGCAGTCGAACCTCGCGGCGCTGATGAGCCACTGCCAGCGCGGCGACGAGGTGATCCTCGGCTCCGAGGCGCACAGCTACCGCTACGAGGCGGGCGGCCTGGCAGTGCTGGGCTCGATCCAGCCGCAGGTCGTGCCGAACCGGCCCGACGGCACGCTCGATCTCGCCGAGGTGGAGGCGGCGGTCAAGCCCGATGATCCGCACTTCCCGCACTCCCGGCTGCTCGCGCTGGAGAACACGATTACCGGCCGCGTCCTGCCAAGGAAGTACTTGCAGGAGGCAATTGCGGTCGCCAGAAAGAAGAATCTTTCGATTCACCTCGACGGCGCGCGCGTCTTCAACGCCGCGGTCGCGCAGAGCATGAACGTCAAGGATCTCTGCGCCGGGTTCGACTCCGTTTCATCCTGCCTCTCCAAGGGCCTCGGAGCGCCTGCCGGCACGGTTCTTCTGGGAGAAAAGAGCTTTGTCGAGAAGGCCAGACGCGCGAGGAAGATCCTCGGCGGCGGCATGCGCCAGGCGGGCGTGATCGCTGCCGCGGGCCTTTACGCGCTGCAGAACAACGTCGCGCGGCTGCGCGAGGACCACGATAACGCCGAGCGGCTCGCGAAAGGCTTGCGCGACCTCGGCCTCGAGGCGCAGCTCAACACCAACATGGTGCTGCTCAAGATCTCCGCGGCGACCGCGGTCTCGCTGGCGGCGCAGCTCCAGCGCGCCGGCGTCCTGGTCCTGCCGCGCGCGCCGATGCGCCTGGTGACGCACCTCGACGTCGACGCCGCGGCGATCGACCGGGCGCTCGCCGGCTTCCAGGCCTTCTTCGCCCGGGCCGCGCAGCTCGGCTAGAAGGCGATGTGGAGTGCGTGGGGGAAAAAGAACCCCATCACGCAGAAGAGCACCGCGAGCACGCCGAGGCCGACAGCGGCCCAGATCAGCGCGACCATGCCGGTGATGATCGACGCCGAGGCGAGGACGATGGCGATCTGGGTGAGCGCCGACGCGGATTCGAAGTTGTGGTACGCGTCCGCCGCGGTCGCGCGCTTCTTCTCGGCTTCCTTCGCGCGCGCCGAGAGCTGCTCGCGGCCTTCGCCGGTTTCAGGCTCCGACTGGTAGCGGTCGGCGGTCTTGCGCCAGGCTTCGACCTGCTTCTTCGCGCTTTCGGAAGAGCTGGTGGCCGCCGTCTGCTCGGCCGCCGTGCGCAGCACGGTCTGGCGGACGGTCTTCGCCTGGAAGAAGGCCCAGAGGTTCGAGGCCTCGATGTTGTGCGCGAGCGCCGCGGTCTGCGCGTTCTTGCCGAGCGTTTCCGAGAAGGCGAGGACCAGCGCCAGAACCGAGATGAGCACTGCGACGCCTTTGTTGCTGCCGTGGTCGCCGTGCGCGGCGTGTCCGTGTGACATTTCATTCCCCCGTTTTTTGAATGACGCGAATTCTACTCAGGCGCTGTCGGGCTGCGCCGCCTCGCGCGGCGGCGGGCGGCCGCCGCCGAACTGCGCCCAGGCGACGCCGGCCATGGTGACGACGGCCCCGATGATTTTCAGCGGCGTGAACACCTCGCCGAGCGTGAACCAGGCCATCAGACCGGCGACCGGCGGCATGAGGTACATGAACGGGGCGCTGCGCGCGATGCCGCGCTTGCTGTTCACCCAGGTCCAGGACAGCCAGCCGACGAACGAGCACACCACCAGCGCCCAGAAGAGGCCCGCCCAGACCCACGGGCCGAGGGCAGAGAAGTGCACGTCGCCCAGGAAGGGCAAGGTCAGCGGCAGCATCACCGGCATCGAGAAGAGCAGGGTGTAGGAAAGCACGATCAGCGGCCCGTAGCGGTCGGCGAGCGGCCGGGAAAGGACCGTGTAGGTGGAGAAAGCCGCGCCCGCCAGGAGCAGGGTGAGGTCCCCCAGCCCAGCGCGCGAGAAGCCGGCGGCGAACTTGTCGGCGAGGAACAGGGCGATGCCGGCGAACGCCACCAGCGTGCCGAGCACCTGCTGGACGCGCAGGCGCTCGGCGCCGAGCCAGGCGAGGATGGCCAGGGTGAACAGCGGCTGGCAGGTCAGGACCAGCGAAGACGAGAAAGCGGTGGAGAGGCTCATGCCGTACATCACGGCGCTGATGTGCAGGACGTGGCCGACCAGGGCGCACAGGACGAAGCGCGGCAGGTCGGCGCGCCGCGGCCAGCTCATGCGGATGCGGCTGCGGAAAACCACGACCAGCAGGGCGAGGCCGAGCAGCGGCAGCACCAGGAAGCGCAGGAACATGAACGCGCCGACGCCGATCTGGTCGAGCACGTACTTCACGAAGGCGAAGTTCATGCCCCATGCAAGCATCGTGGTGAGGGCCGCGATCAGCGACCAGTCTAAAATCATGCGGTTCATGAAATCCGAATCCCTGCCTTCTTCCGCACTGGCAGCGCGTGCCTCGGTTCGGGCGCTGACCGCCTCGAAGATCCGTGAACTCTACAACGAGGGCCTCGGCCGCAAGGAAGTGCTCGCCTTCTGGGTGGGCGAGCCCGACCAGGCCACGCCCGATTTTATCCGCCAGGCGGGGATCGACTCGATCGAGGCCGGCGAGGTGTTCTACACCCACAACCTCGGCATCCCGGAGCTGCGCGAAGCCCTGGCGCGCTACATCTCGCAACTCCATACCGGCATCGGTCCCGACGAGGTGGCGATCACCTCGGCCGGGGTGAACGCGCTGATGATCGCCTCGCAGCTGCTGGTCGACCCCGGCGACCGCGTGGTCGAGGTCGTGCCGCTCTGGCCCAATTTGCAGGAGATTCCCAAGATTCTCGGTGCCCAGGTGGAGACCGCGGCGCTGCGGTTCTCGCCTTCGGGATGGACGCTGGATATCGAAGAACTTCTAGGAAAACTCACTCCCAATACAAAAGCGCTCTATCTCAACTCCCCGAACAACCCCACCGGCTGGACGGTGACGGCCGAGCAGCAGCGGGCGATCCTCGAGCACTGCCGCAAGCACGGCATCTGGATCTTCGCCGACGACGCCTACGAGCGCCTCTACTTCGAGCAAGGCGGGGTCGCGCCGTCGTTCCTCGACATCGCGGAGGAGGGCGACCGCGTGATCAGCGCCAACACCTTCTCCAAGTCCTGGCTCATGACCGGCTGGCGCCTCGGCTGGCTGGTGGTGCCGCGCGGCCTGGTCGCGGACCTCGGCAAGCTGATCGAGTACAACACCTCCTGCGCGCCGGTGTTCGTGCAGCGCGCCGGCATCGTCGCGCTGAAGGAGGGCGAGCCGATCATCGCGCGCTCGCTCAGCCGCTACCGCAAGGCGAGGAACTTCCTGGTCGCCGAGCTGCGCAAGCTGGAGCGGGTGGAGGTCGCCGTCCCGGAAGGCACGATGTACGCGTTCATCCGCATCAAGGGCGTGGACGACAGCCTGGCATTCTGCAAGAAGCTGGTGCGCGAAACGGGACTCGGCCTCGCGCCGGGCTCGGCGTTCGGCCCGGAAGGCGAGGGCTTCGTGCGCTGGTGCTTCGCGGCGTCCGAGGAACGTCTCGCCGACGGCGTCGGCCGCTTGAAAAAGGCCCTGACGGCCTAGCGGTCTTCGGGCGTTTCCAGGGTGTTCGACACGATCGCGCCGGTATAGGCGTCGATGTGGATGGCTTTCACGTTGCGCGATCCCGGAATGCTGACGTCCAGCCACCAGACGAGCCTGTTTCCGTCCTGCTCCAGAGAGCTCAGGACGATGTCGCCGCCGGGCACCAGCTTCCGCGCCGTCGTTTCTGCTTCATTTCGGCTGACGCGGGATCGGGCCTGCAGGGAGCAAGGGAGGAGCAGCAGCGCTAACGCGAGGCAGAAGGCTTTCATGCGGGATTAGACAGCGCCCGCGTGCCAGGACGCCTGAGATGTTCTCGCGTCCCCCGTTAGAAAATTTCATGCCCGATGCGCAAAAAAAGCCCCCGCCGGGTTTTCTGGCGGGGGCTGTGATGCAGACCTTCAGACTGCGGGAGCCTGGCGGCGACGCCGCCGCCGCGCGCGGTTGCGGCGCTGCCAGTCCATGGGCGCTGCCTTACGCGACCTTGCGGGTGACCGCGAAGCTCGCCTGCGCCTTGTCCAGCATCGAGATCTCGCCGGCGATCTCCGCGCCTTCCTCGACCTTGATCTTGGAGTAGCGGATCTTGCCCGAGCACTTGCCGGTGGCGTGGATGACGAGCTGCTTGCGCACCGTCAGCTCGCCTTCGAAGCGGCCGTGGATCTCGGCATTGTCGACGGCGATCGTGCCCTGGAACACGCCGTGCTCGGTGATCTCGAGCACGCGCGAGTCGAGGGTCGCCTCGATGCGGCCTTCGACGACCAGCGTGTCGCAGTCGCTGATCTCGACGCCCTTGATCTTGATCTCCGGGCCGACGACCAGCTTCGCCTCGCGGCGCGCATCGGCCTTGACCTCGGTGACTGGTTCCACCGCTACATTGGCGGCAGGGGCGGTGGTGGTGACCGGCGTAGCCGGGCGGAAGAAACTGTCATCGCGCTTTTCGTCGCGGTTTTTGCGGAAGAAGCCGTCTTTCTGTAGCACTTTGATCGCCCTCTATGTAGTGATGGATGGGACAGCACGTGCCTCATCGCATGAACCATGCCTGCGACGCGCTTCTTGATAATCAGAGAGTTAGGTGAAGCGAGGAATCTGCTGTAGTCGCCTGCCGACGACGCGTCGGCACGACGTCGCGCAAACATGCTGTTTGAAATGATTTTTTGTTGTCGGGCGGCGGCTACGCGGAGAACTGTCTGAGCAGGCGACCGGGTAGCGCCTCGCTCCTGCCTTCGCCAACGATGCGCG
The DNA here is from genome assembly GCA_001644455.1 of Betaproteobacteria bacterium SCGC AG-212-J23. GTDB lineage: Bacteria > Pseudomonadota > Gammaproteobacteria > Burkholderiales > SG8-39 > SCGC-AG-212-J23. Next base: position 18,202 of record LSTF01000043.1, on the reverse strand, counting down.
CGCCGTTCACCCAGACACCATGGACGCCGACGCCCTGCGCGGCGAGCCGTGGCTCGCCGGCGGGCAGGTCGTAGGTCCGCTTCGTCTGTCCGCGCCCGACTCTCGCCGGGTCGAAAAGCAGCAGGTCGGCGTGCCGGCCGGGTTCGAGCGTGCCGCGGCCCTCGATGCCGAACACCCTTGCCGGATGACTGGTCAGGCGCCGGACCGCTTCCGGCAGCGCCAGCACGCCGAGCTCGCGCGCCCAGTGGCCGAGGAGGTGCAGGCCGAAGCCGGCGTCATTGAAGAAGGTGAGGTGCGCGCCGGCGTCCGACAGCGAGACCAGCGAGCACGGGTGGTTCAGCATCTTCCCGACCGCGGCTTCGTCCGAGTTGAGGAGCAATGCGATGAATTGCGTGTCGAGGTTTTCCGCCAGCGCCAGGTCGAGCATCGTGTCCAGCGGGTCGCGGCCGGCGGCCAGCTCGGCGATGGTTCTCTGGGATTCGATCACCCGCACCTTGTCCCATTCGCCGTTGAAGATGCGGAAGTGCGCGGGTTTCGCGATCTCGGCGCGGACGGCGTCCCGGAACGCCTTTTCTCGCAGTTTTGCCTTGAAGGCTTCGCCCTTGAGAGGCAAGGCGGGTTTCCACGACTCCAAGCCCTCTAGCACGTACGGCGAGTGCAGCGTGAACTCCATCGACAGCGGGCAGCACGACACCGCGCCGAGCAGGCGGTGTCCTCGATCGTTGGCTTCTTTTATCTTTTCCAGATCTTCAAAAACGGCGTTCGGGTTGGTGCTCGAGTGCAGCAGCGCGGCGATCACCACCGGCCGGCCGCTGTCCGCGGCGAGCGACTCCAGGAAGGGAATGCGAGTCTGGCCGCCCTTGGTGAGCATGAAGACGCCGCGGCCGGCGTCGCGGAGGCAGCCGACCAGCGCGCGCAGCTCGTCTTCCTCGGCGAGGCGCGAGGGCATCGGCCGGCCGCCTTCGCCGTTGTGCGCCGGCGAGGTCGTGGTCGACAGGCCGATGGCGCCGGCCTGCAGCGCCTCGGCGAGGATTCTTTTCATGCGCTGGATTTCTTCGGGATTCGCCGCGCGCTCGCTCGCCGCGGCGCCCATGACGTAGGTGCGGATCGACGAATGGCCGGCGAAGCAGGCGAGGTTGAGCGCCACGCCGCGGCGCTCGAGCATGTCGAGGTACTCGGGCAGCGACTCGAACTCCCAGCGGATGCCGGCGCGCAGCGCGGCGAGCGACATGCCCTCGACCTGGGTCAGGTTCTTCATCACCAGCTCGCGGTCCTGCGGTCGGCATGGCGCGATGGTGAAGCCGCAGTTGCCGATCACCGCGGTGGTGACGCCGAGCGCCGGCGAGGGCGAGACCCAGGGATCCCAGGTGATCTGCGCGTCGTAGTGGGTGTGGTTGTCGATGATGCCGGGCATCAACGCCAGGCCGTCGGCGTCGACCTCTGCTTTGCCTTTGCCGCCGGCGGCGACGATCTTCCCGTCGCTGACGGCGAGGTCGCCATGTCGGGGCGGCGAACCCAGCCCGTCGAGGAGCAACGCGTTGCGAATGACGAGGTCGTGCATCGCGCCTCAGTATACTTGCCGCCGATGTTCGACTTGACCGGAAAAACGGCGGTGGTCACCGGCGGCGCGAAGGGCATCGGCGCGGCCACGGTGAAGCTCCTCGAGAAGGCGGGCGCGAAGGTGCACGTCCTCGACCTCGAGAACGGCTGCGACGTCACGGACGAAAGCCGGGTGAAGAAGGCTTTCGAAAGAATCGACACCATCGACATTCTGGTGAACAACGCCGGCCGCGCTGCCCGCAAGCCCGCGGTCGAGCTCTCGGCGAAGGACTGGGACGAGGTCATCGCGCTCAACCTCACCGCCGTATTCCAGTGTTCAAAAAACGTTTTTCCCTATCTGAAAAAGCGAGGCGGCGGCTCGATCGTCAACCTCGCCTCGATCATGGGGCTGTCGGGCGGCATCTATCCCAACGCTTCCTATCAGGCCTCGAAGGGCGGCGTGGTCAACCTGACGCGCGCGCTGGCGCTGGAATGGGCGGCGGACAATATCCGCGTCAACGCGGTCGCGCCGACCTTCGTGCGCACCGACCTGACGGTGCCGATCTTCTCCAACCCGGAAAGGCTGAAGACGGTGCTGTCGCACACGCCGCTCGGCCGGCTTCCGGAGCCGGAGGAAATCGCCGCGGCGATCGTCTACCTTTGCAGCGCCGAGGCGAAGAGCGTGACCGGCATCGTTTTGCCGGTAGACTCCGGCTACCTGGCAAGATGAGTCGCTCGATGAAAAAGCTGGCCGGCTGGCTGGCGATTGTGGCGATGGCGCTGAACGCGCTGTGGCCGCTCATCGCGCAGGCGAGGCCGGCGACGCTGGTGCCGGTTTGCACGGTCGGCGGCACCACCCACTATGTCGAGATTCCGGGCGGGACGACGCCCGTCGATTCGCAGCATGAACACTGCGCGTTCTGCTTCGCAGGCGCGGCGCTCCCCGCGAGCCATGTTCCTCACGGCCTCGACGCGTTCTCGTTCATCAGCCCGAAAGCAGTTTCATTCACTCCTCGCAGTTTCATCCTCGTCAGCGCGGACGCGCGAGCGCCGCCGGTTGTCCCGGTCGTTCATTTCACCAATGACAACGGGAGAACCCATGAAGAAGCTTTTGCTTTGCCTGCTGCTGATTCCTGCGGGAGCGGCGGCGTCCTGCGGGTCGGCATTCTGCACGGTTAACACCAACTGGGACGTCCAGGGCGCCTGGACCGAACCCGGCACGCGGCTCGATTTCCGCTACGAGTACATCAACCAGGACCAACCGATGTCCGGCAGCCGAAAGGTCGGCGTCGGCGAGGTGCCGGCGCACCACGACGAGGTCTACACCTACAACCGCAACTACCTGACGACGATCGATCGCACGATCGACGCCGACTGGGGCGTGAACGTGCTCGTGCCGGTGGTCGACCGCGAGCACTATCACATCCACAACCACATGGGTACGCAACTCGACGAGCGCTGGGACTTCACCGAGCTCGGCGACGTGCGAGTGCTTGCGCGCAGGCGCCTCGCGAGCTTTGAGGGCCAGGAGCCGTCGGCCGCCGTGGCCTCGCTGAATTTCGGGCTGAAGCTTCCCACCGGCAAGACCAACATCGTGAACGCCGACGGCGATGCCGCCGAGCGCTCGCTGCAGCCGGGGAGCGGCACGACCGATTTCCTCATCGGCGCCTCCTACTCGAAGCAGCAGCCAACGAAGAATCTCTCGACCTTCGTCCAGGGCGTGGTGCAGCTGCCGTTGAACGAGCACGATGACTACAAGCCGGGCAATCGCGTCTCGCTCGACGCGGGGCTGCGCTACGGCGTCGGCGAGCAGCTCGGGCTGCTCCTGCAGGCAAACGCGCTGTGGCGCGGCCGCGACCGCGGTGCCGAAGCGGAGCCCGACGACACCGGCGGCACCGCGCTCTTTCTCAGCCCGGGCCTGAGCTATGCACCGGTCAAGGCCTTCAACCTCTACGGTTTCGTCCAGCTGCCGCTCTACCAGTACGTGAACGGCGTGCAGCTCACCGCGAAACGGGCCTATACGATCGGCGGCACCTTCCGCTTCTAGTACCCGGCCGCGAAATCGACCAGGTGCAGCGGCGTCTCGCCGCGCCGCACGCGCTCGACGTTTTCGACGACCTTGGCGATCGCGGTGCGCGGCTCGGTGAGCGCCGCGGAATGCGGCGTGATCGTCACGCCCGGATGCTTCCACAGCGGGCTCGACGTTGGCAGCGGCTCGGCGTCGAACACATCGAGGTAGGCGTGGCCGAGATGACCCGAATCGAGGGCTCTGACCAGGTCCTCGACGACGAGATGTCCGCCCCGCGCCACGTTGATCAGGCAGGAATGCGGTTTCAACAGTGAAAGGGTTTTTGCGTTCAACACCCCGCGCGTTCCCGCCGTAAGCGGCAGCAAGCAGACGAGGGCGTTACAGAGCGGCAGCATCGCTTCCAGGTCGGTGAAGCTCTGCACGCCTGCCAGGTTCTTCGGCCGGCGGCTGTAGCCGGCGACGCGAAAGCCGAGCGCGAGCAGCTTGCGCGCCGCATCGCTGCCCAGTTCGCCCATGCCGAGGATGCCGATGGTGCGGTCGGCGGCGAGGTACTGCTTGTAGCGGCGCCACTCGACCTTCGCTTTCTGCGCGCGGTAGCGATAGTGGTGGCGGTGCCAGTCCAGCACGTGCGAGAGCACGGTCTCCGACATCGCCGCGACCATGCCCGGATCGATGAGGCGCGCGAGCGGCACGCCCTTCGGATACTCGGGATCGGCGAGCAGCTTCTCCACGCCCATCCACAGCGACTGGATGAGCTTCACGCCCTTCAGCTTGCCGAGCGTGCCCGCGGGCGGAGTGGCGACGAGTGCAACATCGACCGGATTCTCGAAAGAAACTGAAATCTTGTCCTTCGGCAGCGCCTGCTGGAGCAGCGGCAACCAGAACTCTGCTTTCTCGGTTTCACTCGCGAAGAGGATGTTCACGGCGCGGGCGATGGTAGCATCCGAGCGCAATGAGGTTGCTTGCCCTTCTCGCACTCCTCCTGATTTCCTTTCCTGGAAAAACCGAGGATTGGCCGAAGCAGAAGCAGATCCACATCCTCGTCGGCTTCGCGCCCGGCAGCACCACCGACATCGTCGCGCGGCTCGCGGCGCCGAAGCTGAGCGAAGCGCTCGGCCAGACGGTGCTGGTGGAGAACAAGGGCGGCGCGGGCGGCAACCTCGCGACGCAGCAGGTGAAGCGCTCGGCGCCCGACGGCTACACGCTGCTCGTGACGAGCGTCGCCTACGCGGTCAACCCGAGCCTCTATCCGAATGCGGGCTACGACCCGTTCACCGACTTCGAGCCGGTGATCCTCGGCCCGAGCACGCCGAACATCATCACCGTCAATCCCTCGGTGCCGGCGAAGAACCTGCAGGAGCTGATCGCCCTGGCGCGCAAGGAGAAGCTCTCCTACGCATCGTCCGGCATCGGCACGACGACGCACCTCTCGATGGAGCGGATCAAGAGGGCGACCAAGGTCGACATCACTCACGTTCCCTACCAGCCGGCGCAGGCGGTGGGCGCGGCGGTCGCCGGCCATACGCAGATCTCCAGCACTTCGATGCCGCCGGCGGTCGCGCACGTCAAGGCGGGGCGCGTGCGCGCCATCGCCGTCACCAGCGCGCAGCGCTCGGCCGCGCTGCCCGACGTGCCGACGGTCAACGAGCAGGGCTTCTCGGGCTTCGACGATCTCACCTGGACCGCCTTCTTCGCGCCGGCGGGCGTGCCGCAGGAAGTCGTCAACCGCCTCAACTCGGAGTTGAACCGCGTCCTCTCCTCGCCCGACATCGCCGAGCGCCTGGCGCAGCTCGGCCTCGACTGGAAGAGCAATACTTCCGGCGAGTTCTCCGCTTTCCTGCGCGGCGAAGTGCAGAAATGGTCGCGCGCCGTCCAGGAATCGGGCGCCAAGGCGGACTAGGGTGAAGCCGCCGTTCAGAGCCGACCAGGTCGGCAGCCTCCTTCGGCCTTCGTGGCTCGCGCAGTCGCGCAAGGACCGCCCGCTCCAGGACAAGGCGATCCTGGAAGCGATCCGGAAGCAGGAAGCGGTCGGCCTCGAGAGCATCACCGACGGCGAGTTTCGCCGCGACTGGTGGCACCTCGACTTCCTGACGCAGATCGAGGGCGTCGCCGCGCGCGTCAATCCCGGGCCGAAGTTCGGCGGCACCGAGGAGCAGCCGCCGATCCCGATCGTCACCGGAAAATTGCGCTACGCGAAGCCGATCATGATCGACGACTTTTTGTTTCTAAGAACCAACACGAAAAAAACCGCGAAATACACCATTCCCTCGCCCTCGATGCTGCACCTGCGCGCCGGGCGCGCCGGCATCGCCTACGAGGACATGGAGGAATTCTGGAGCGACGCGGCGGCGGTCTACCGCGACGCGATCGCCGCCTTCGCCAGGGCGGGCTGCACCTACCTGCAGCTCGACGACGTCGCCTTCGCCTACCTCTGCGACCCGAAGATCCGCGAGGCGTGCGTGAAGCACGGCGACGACCCCGTGAAGCTGCCTGCCCGGTATGCCCAGACCATAAGAGAGTCTTTACGGGATAAACCGAAAAACATGGTTGTTGCCATGCACACCTGCCGCGGCAATTTCAAGAGCGCGTGGGTCGCCGAAGGCGGCTACGAGCCGGTGGCCGAGGCGATGTTCGCGAGCGGCGTCGACGCCTTCTTCATGGAATTCGACAGCGAGCGAGCGGGCAGCTTCGAGCCGCTGCGCTTCGTGCCGAAGGGGAAGAAAGTGGTCCTCGGGATCGTTTCTTCCAAAACGGGATCGTTGGAAGAAAAATCCTTCCTGAGGCGAAGGATCGACGAGGCAGCGAAGTTCGTTCCGCTGGAGGACCTCTGCCTCTCGCCGCAATGCGGCTTCTCCAGCACCCATCACGGCAACCAGCTCACGCAGGAAGAGCAGTGGCAGAAGCTCGAACGCGTGGTGCAAACGGCAAAGGAGGTATGGCAATGAGCGAACGCGAGATCCTGGCGCTCGAAGACCGGCGTTTCGAGGCGATGACCGGCAAGGACTGGAAGACTCTCGACGGGCTGCTGCACGAGCAGCTCCTGTACACCCACTCGAGCGGTGTCACCGACACCAAGGCGGTGTGGACGGATGCGATGAAGGCTGGACGCACGGTCTACAAGAGCGTGAAGAACAGCGATCGCAAGGTGCGCACCTACGGCGATAGCGCGCTCGTCACTGGCAAGGCGCAGATCGAGGCCGAAGTGAACGGCCAGGCGCGCACCCTGAAGCTCTGCTACCTCAACGTCTGGACGAAAACGCCGCACGGCTGGAAATTCGTCGCCTGGCAGTCGACGCCGCAGCCGGCGTGAAGTTCGCGGGTCGTCGCGAGGACGATCGCCTTCTCACAGGCAAGGGGCGGTACACCGCCGACTGGAATTTGCCGGGCCAGCTTTACGGCTGCTTCCTGCGTGCCGATCGGGCGCATGCGGAGATCGTCTCCATAAGAAAGCCGGACGGCGGAGTCGTTTTCACCGGCGAGGACACGAAGGATTGCAAGACGCCGCCGGCGATGGTGAAGGCGCCGGGCCGCGGCGGCGCGCCGATCAAGGTCCCGCATCGCGACATCCTCGCGCGCGGCCGCGTGCGCTACGTCGGCCAGGAGGTGGCGCTCGCCGTCGCCGACTCGCCGCAGAAGGCGCAGGACCTCGCCGAGCAGATCGAAGTCGAGTACCGCGAGCTGCCGGTCGTGGTCGACGCCGAGGATGCGCTCGCGCCGGGCGCGCCGCTCCTGCACGAAGGCATTCCCGGAAACCTCGCCTTCGACTTCGAGTACGGTAACGAGGTCTTGACTGCGGAGGCGCTCGCCGCGGCGGCGCATGTCACGCGCCTGACGCTTGATTCGACGCGGGTCTCGGGGACGCCGATGGAGCCGAAGGCCTGCGCCGCCGCCTACGACGCCGCGACCCAGACCTTCGACGTCTACGCGAGCTCGCAGGGCAAGGGGATGATGCTGCCCAACTTCGCCGCCATCCTCGGCGTGCCGGCGGAGAAGATCCGCCTGCATGCGCTCGATGTCGGCGGCGGCTTCGGCATCCGCTCCGACGCCTATCCGGAGTACTGCGCGCTGATGATCGCCGCGCGCAAGCTCGGCCGGCCGGTGAAATGGGTCGGCTCGCGCTTCGAGACCATCGTCAGCGACTACCACGGCCGCGGCGCGAAGCTGATGGGCGAGCTCGGCCTGGACCGCGACGGCAAATTCGTCGCGCTGCGCGTCAACTGGATCGTCAACGCCGGTGCCTGCCTGTCGCAGCCCGGGCCGCTGATCAACACCATCAACCCGTCGACCCACGCGATCAACGCCTATCGGATCCCGGCGCTGTACGGCCGGCATCGCCTCGCGCTGACCAACACCACCTCGACCACGGCCTACCGCGGCGCCGGGCGGCCGAACGTCTCCTACCTCGTCGAACGGCTGGTCGACGAAGCGGCGCGCGAGACCGGCGTCGACCGCGTCGAGCTGCGCCGGCGCAACCTCATTCCCAGGGAGGCGTTTCCGTACAAGACGCCGACCGGCTCGACCTACGACAGCGGCGACCCGCCAGGAGAGCTGGAAGAGGCGATTCGTTTTTCCGAATGGAACTCATTTGCCGAGAGAAAGAAAGCCTCGTCCCTTCGGGGAAAGTTGCGCGGCATCGGCGTGTCGATGTTCATCGAGCCTTCCGGCGGCGGCGCGAGCCCGAAGGAGGAGGCGGCGATCAAGTTCGGCGCGTCGGGCGAAGCCGAGCTGCACGTGCTGTCCGGAGCTTCAGGGCAGGGCCACGAGACGATGTTTCCCGAAATCGTCGCGCAGATCCTGGGAATCCCTTCTGTTCTGAAGGCAAGCGATCCCGACGGTCCGCCGCTGGTCGGCGGCGGCACGGTCGGATCGCGGAGCATGATGTCGCACGGCGGCGCTCTCTTCGCCACCGCGAAAGCAGTCGTGAAGAAGGGTCTCGAGCTCGCCGCGAAGGATCTCGAGGTCTCGCCGGCGGACGTCGAATTCCACGAAGGCAAGTACCGCGTCAAGGGTACGGATCTCTCCGTGACATTCCAGGAACTCGCCCGGCGTCACACTTCCCAACTGGATACGAAAGATTCCATTCCCACGCCGGTGGCGTTCCCGGGCGGCGCGCACGTCGCCGAGGTGGAGATCGATCCCGAGACCGGGGAGGTCGACCTGCTGCGCTACGTGGGCGTCGACGATTGCGGCCGGATCCTCAACCACGCGCTGGTGGATGGCCAGCTCCACGGCGGGATCGTGCAAGGCCTGGGCCAGGTGTTCGGCGAGCACGTGGTCTACGACGCGCAGACCGGGCAGCTCCTCACCGGAACGTTCATGGACTACGTGATGCCCCGCTCCGAGATCCTGAAGCGCGTCGAGCTGCACGACCATTCGGTGCCCTCGCCGTCCAACCCGCTCGGCGTCAAGGGGGCGGGCGAGGCAGGGACCACGGGCGCGCTGCCGGCGGTGGCGAACGCGGTGATCGACGCGCTGCGGCCGCTCGGGATCCACCATCTGGATTTCCCGTATTCGTCGCACCGGATATGGCAGGCCATCGCAAAAGCCAGGGGCTGAGGGAGCGGAAGAAGCTCGCGACCCGGGAGCGCATCCGCGCCGCGGCCGCCGAGCTGTTCACGCGCCACGGCTACGGCGCGGCGACCATGCGCCAGATCGCCCGGCGCGCGCATGTCGGCCTCGGCACGCTGTTCAACTACGCCCAGGACAAGCGCGACCTCGTGTTCCTGATCTTCAACGAGGAGCTGAACGCCACCACCGACGTCGCGCTCGCCGCGCCGCGCCCCGGGCAGCCGCTTGCCGAGCAGCTGCTGGCGGTGTTCGCGGTGCACTATCGCTGGCTCGCGGAGAAGCCGGCGCTGGCGAGGATCCTGCTGCAGGAACTGACCTTCTATTCGAGCGGCAAGCAGGCCGCGACCTTCCAGGGAATACGCAAACGGCTCATCGACGGGATCGAGACGCTGCTGCGAAAAGCGAAGCTGCGGGAGGACCCGGCGCTCGTCGCGCGCTACGTGTTCTTCGTCTACTCCGCGTCGCTGCGCTGGTGGATCGCCATGCCCCGGCCCGATCCGAGCCGCGGCGTCGCCGAGCTGCGCAAGCTGCTGCGCCTGCTGGTCGCCGGCCTGCGCTAGAGGACGGATTCCTCGACGATCAGCGAGGCGTTGTGCGGCGAATCGAGCTGGACGAAGTTTTCCTCCTCCTTGCGCATCAGCGCCGGGATCGGGCTCGCCAGCATCGCGTTGAAGTCCTCGAGGCTCGCCAGGTACACCTCTTCCATGCCGTCGAAGGAGGGCTCGTTGGCGCCGGGGTCGGGCGGTACGGCGAAGCTCGCCACCACGCGCAGCACCGGCGTCTCGATCGTGAGGCGCTTCTCGAGCTTCGAGTAGTTCTTCAGCCAGTGGTCCTTGAACTGCGCGAGCGACAGGCCGCTCTTGCGGATGATCAGCCGCACGACCTTGATCTGCTCCTTCGGCTTGATGGTCTTCGCCGCGTCGAGCTTCTCGCCGGAAAGGAATTCCTCGCACAGCACTTCCTGGCGCCCGGCGTGGTCGGCCAGCGTTTCCTTGGCCTTGGCGGCGGCGCTGTAGTACATCGCGGCGAAGCCGTCGAAGGGCGGTTTTTCGCTGGTCGACATGCCCACCACCACCTTGTTCGACGCGCGCTTGAGCTGGCTATGCAGCTCGATCCATTCCTGCTTGAATTCAAGCGGCAGCTTGTCGCCGCGTTTTGCCATGCGGACTACTTTGAACCCGTTCATGATTGGAGTTTAGGATAAATCAATGCGGACCGAATTCTAATGAATAGACACGGCATCGGGCAGCCCGTACGCCGCGTCGAAGACCAGCGCTTCCTGACGGGGAAGGCAAGGTACGTCGACGATATCCAGTTGCCGCACATGCTGCATGGGGCGGTCGTGATGTCGCCCCACGCCCATGCCCGCATCAAGGGCATCGATGCGACCCAGGCCCTGGCGATGGCCGGGGTCCATCTGGTCCTGACCGGCGAGGACGCCCGGAAGGAGGGGCTGGGCGGCATCCCGCCGCTCTTCATGCCCGAGGACATGGGCGGGCCGAAGGGCTACCGCACGTTCCGGCCGCTGCTCGAGCCGGCCAAGGCCCGCTACGTCGGCGATCGCATCGCCTTCGTCGTCGCCGACACGCCGGAGCTGGCCCGCCTGGCCGCCGAGAAGGTCGAGATCGACTACGAGCCGCTACCGGCGGTAGTCCAGGTCGCGGATGCGGCGAAGGAAGGCGCGCCCAAGGTCTGGGACGACAACCCGGCCGGCAACCTCGCGTTCCCGCTGATGATGGGCAACAAGGACGCGACCGATGCGGCGTTCGCGAAGGCGAAGCACACCGTGGCGGTGCGCCTGTACAACAACCGCATCACCGCCAACACGATGGAGCCGCGCTGCTGCATCGGCGACTTCGCCAACGATGCCTACACGCTCTATACCAGCAGCCAGAACCCGCACGGCGTGCGCGGCATCCTCTCCGGCGCGGTATTCAAGATGCCGGACAAAAACCTGCGCGTGATCTCGCCGGACGTCGGCGGCGGCTTCGGCATGAAGGGCGACATCTATCCCGAGGACGGCCTCGTCCTCTGGGCGTCGCGCAAGCTCGGCCGGCCGGTGAAATGGGTGGCGACGCGCACCGAATCGCTGCTCGGCGACAACCACGGGCGCGACCAGCTGATCAGCGCCGAGATGGCCCTGGACGAGAACGGCAAGATCCTGGCGCTGAAAGCCCAGGCCCTGCACGCCGTCGGCGCCTACGTGACCAACGCCGGCGTGGTGCCGGTGCTGTGCGCGTTGCGCAACATCCCGAACGTCTACGTCGTGCCGGCGATGCTGGTGATGAGCAAGGCGACCTTTACCCACACCACGCCGCTCGGGCCGTACCGCGGCGCCGGCCGGCCGGAAGCGTCGTATGTCATCGAGCGCCTCATGGACGAGGCGGCGAAGAAGACCGGAATCGATCCGGTCGAGCTGCGCCGGCGCAACTTCATCCCGCCCAGCGCGATGCCCTACGACACCACTGCGAACTGGACCGTCGGCAAGCCGGTGGGCTGGACCTACGACTCGGGTGAGTTCGCGAAGCTGACCGACAGGGCGCTCGAGATTTCGGATTGGAAGGGTTTCGAGAAAAGAAAAAAACAAAGTGAAGAGAAAAATCGCCTTCGCGGTCGATCACTCATTTACTACCTGGAGGACTCGGGCGTCTTCAACGAGCGCATGGAACTGCGCTTCGACCCGAGCGGCACGGTCACGGTCGTCGCCGGCACGCACAATCACGGCCAGGGCCACGCTACGACCTATGCGCAGATGGTCTCCGACTGGCTCGGTGTCCCGTTCGAGAATATCCGCCTGGTGCAGGGCGACACCGACGCGGTCTCGTTCGGCCGCGGCACGTACGCCTCGCGCAGCACGATGCTCGGCGGCTCGGCGTTGAAGGGCGCGGCCGACGCGATCGTCGAGAAGGCGAAGCACATGGCCGGCCATTTGCTCGAAACCGCGGTTACGGACATCGAATTCGAGGAAGGGAAATTCAAGGTCAAGGGAACCGACAAGGCCATTGCGATGACCGACGTGGCGAAGGCCTTCTACCGACCGGTCGGGCCGACGACCCGCTTCGGCACCGGCCTCGACGCGAGCGGCTCCTCCGCCGTGCCGCCGTCTTTCCCGAACGGCTGCCACATCTGCGAGCTCGAGGTCGATCCCGAGACCGGCGTGGTCGAAATCGACCGCTATACGGTGGTCGACGACGTCGGCCGCGTCATCAATCCCATGATCTGCCACGGGCAGATCGAGGGCGCGCTGGCGCAGGGCATCGGCCAGGCGCTGATGGAGAACGTCGCCTTCGATGCCGAGTCGGGGCAGATGCTCTCGGCGAGCTTCATGGACTACGCCATGCCGCGCGCCGCCGACCTGCCGGCGCACTACGAAATGGACTTCATCGACGTGCCGGCGAAGACCAACCCGCTCGGCGTGAAGGGCGTCGGCGAAGCGGGCTGCGTCGGCGCGCCGCCGGTGGTGATGAACGCTCTCCTGGATGCCCTGAAAATCGATCACCTGGACATGCCGGCGACGCCGCACCGCGTGTGGCAGGCGATGCAGAAGGCGAAGGCGTGAAGTTCACCGTCAACGGCAAGCCGGTCGAGGTCGAGGCAGGCGAGAACACACCGCTCCTCTACGTGCTGCGCAACGACCTCGGTCTGGTCGGTACCCGCTTCGGCTGCGGCAGCGGCCAGTGCGGCGCCTGCTTCGTCATGGTCGACGGCAGGCCCATGGCCTCGTGCGACCTTCCCGTGTCCTTTGCAATGAATAAATCAGTGACAACGGTCGAAGGGCTGAGCGGCAAGGTCCAGAAGGCGTTGCTCGCCGAGCAGGCGGCTCAGTGCGGCTACTGCATGAGCGGCATCATCATTTCAGCTGAATTTCTCCTTCAGAAAAATCCCCATCCTTCTGAAAGCGAAGTCCGCTCCGCATTGGACAAGAACCTGTGCCGCTGCGGGTCGCACAACCGCGTGGTACGCGCCGTCATGAGGGCTTCGCGTGAACAAGCCTGAGAAACTGCCGCAGCGGGTCCGTATCGAGGCCGACGGCACGGTGACGATCGCGGTCGGCAAGGTCGAGCTCGGCCAGGGGATCAGCACGGCGCTCGCTCAGATCGCGGCCGAAGAACTGGGTGTTGATTTATCCAAGATAAGAGTCTTGCCCGCGAGCACGGCTTACAGCCCGGACGAGGGCGTGACTTCGGGCAGCCTCTCAATCCAGGACGGCGGCAAGGCGCTGCGCGCGGCTTGCGCCGAGCTCAAGGGCAGAGCGGAGAAGCCGGCATCCGAATACCGGATCGTCGGCACGAATGCGCCGCGGCTCGACCTGCCCGGCAAGTTCGCCGGCCGCGCGAGCTACGTGCAGGACATGGTGCTGCCGGGGATGCTGCATGCGCGAGTCATCCGCCCGCCCAAGCCCTTTGGAAAGCTGCTTTCGATTCCGGAACACCCTGGCCTCGTGCGTGAGGGCAGCTTCGCCGCGGTGCTCGCCGAGCGCGAAGAGGATGCGATCGAGGCCGCGAGGAAGCTGCGCGCGAAAGCAGCCTGGAGCGACGGCCCGGCGGCGCCGCAGGACATCTACGCCTGGCTGAAGGCGCACGTCGCGGAGAGCAAGGTGCAGAAGGAGAGCGCCGACGCGGCGGCGAAGGCGCGCGGCGTGAAGCACTTCAAGGCGGAATATCGCAAGCCTTTCATCTGCCACGCCTCGATCGGCCCTTCCTGCGCGCTCGCGCGGATGAAGGGCGACACGCTCGAGGTCTGGTCGCATACCCAGGGCATCTACAACCTGCGCAAGGAGATCGCGCTGGTGCTGCGCATGCCCGAGGAGAAGGTGATCGTGCAGCACGCGGAAGGCGCGGGCTGCTACGGGCATAACGGCGCCGACGACGTCGCGCTCGACGCGGCGCTGATCGCGCGAATGTCCAGGGGCCGGCCGGTGCGCCTGCAGTGGACGCGCGATGACGAGTTCGCCTGGGAGCCCTACGGCCCCGCCATGGTCATGGCGCTCGAAGCCTCGCTGGACAGCCAGGGGAACATCGTTTCGTGGCGGCACGATCTCTGGAGCAACGGCCATACACATCGTCCGGGACGCGCCAACCAGCCGGTGCTGGTCGCGGCCGCGGAGATCGCGCGGCCGTTCGAGCGCGGGCCGGCGGTCGATCCGCCGCTTCCTGCGGGCGGCGCGCAGCGCAACGCCGTCCAGGGCTACGAGTTTCCCGACCACAAGGTGACGTTCCACTACGTTCGCGACGCGCCGGTACACGGCTCGTCGCTGCGCTCGCTCGGTGCGTTCGGCAACGTGTTCGCCATCGAATCGTTCATGGATGAGCTCAGCGATGGGGATCCGTTGGGCTTCCGGCTGAAGCACCTCAAGGATCCGCGCGGTCGCGCCGTGCTCGAAGAGGCGGTGCGCAAAGCGGGTCCGTTCAAGAAGGCCGAAGGGCGAGGACGCGGGATCGCCTATGCCCGTTACAAGAATGTTGGTGCATATTGCGCCGTTGTGGCCGAGGTCGAGGCCGGCGGCGCGGAGCTGAAGGTGACGCGCCTCGTCGCTGCGGTCGACGTCGGCCTGCCGGTGAACCCCGACGGCGTCGTCAACCAGATCGAAGGCGGCTGCGTCCAGGCGACGAGCTGGACCCTGAAGGAACAATGGAAGCCCGGCACTGTTAGCTGGGAGGAGTACCCGATCCTGCGATTCAGCGAGGCACCCGCCGTCGACGTTGTCGTTCTAAAAAATTCTTTCCCTTCCCTGGGAGCGGGAGAGTGCACGATGGGTCCCACGGTCGCAGCGATCGCCAATGCGCTGCACGACGCGCTCGGCGTGCGCGTGCGCAAGCTGCCGCTCACACCGGAGAACATCGCCAATGCTTGAGCTGTATCACAGCGTCAACTCGGTCTGCGCGCAGAAGGTGCGCGTGGTCCTGGCGGAGAAGGGGCTCGAGTACAAGGAGCACCTCATGACCCTGCGCGGCGACCAGTTCGACGACGCGTACATGAAGCTCAATCCGAACGCCGTGGTGCCGACCCTGATCCACGACGGCCGTCCGGTGATCGAATCGTCGGTGATCCTGTACTACCTCGACGAGGTCTTCCCCAGGCCGCCGCTGATGCCGCAGGACCCGCACCAGCGCGCCGCGGTGCGCCAGTACAACAAGATGATCGACGAGTACGTGCACAACTCCTGCTCCATCCTCACCTTCGCCACGGCGTTCCGCGGCTGGCTCGGCGGGCTGACCGCCGAGCAGATCGACGCGCGGCTGGCCAAGTCGCCGAACAAGAAACGGGTGGAGCACAAGCGGGACGTGGCGCTGCACGGCTTGCAGTCGAAGTTCGTGCGCGAGGCGCTCGACTACCACCTGAAGCTGCTGAAGACGATGGAGCAGGCGCTCGCGCGCGGGCCCTGGCTCGCGGGAGAGCAGTTCTCGCTCGCCGACGCGGCAGTGATTCCCTATATCCTGCGGCTCGACCTCCTGAAGATGAACAAGCTCTTCAGGGAAAGCGTCAAGGGATGGTATTCCCGCATGCGCGCGCGGCCCTCGGTGAAAAAGGAGATGCTCGAGCGCATGACGCCGCAGGACAAGGCGCCGTTCGAAGCGCTGCAGCCGGACCCATGGCCGGTGATCGAAAAACTGAAGGAGGAGATCGCATGAGAACGTTGCTCGCTGCGGCGCTGGTCCTCGCGACCGCTGCCGCCCAGGCGCAGTACCCCAATCGCGCGGTGCGCGTCATCGTCGCCGCGCAGACCGGCGGGCCGGACATCGTCGCACGCGTCGTGGCGGCCGAGCTGCAGGCGCAGATGGGACAGCCGTTCGTGGTCGAGAACCAGGGCGGCGCCAATGGCATCGTCGGCGCCACCACCGTCGCGAAGGCGGCGCCCGACGGCTACACGCTGCTCGTCTACTCCTCGGGCTTCGTCATCAACCCGGCGATGCACAAGAGCCTGCCGTACGACACCGAGAAGGACTTCACGCCGGTGACCAACCTGGTGAGCAACGGCGGCCTGTTCTTCGCCGTGACCAACAGCCTGCCGCCGAAGACGCTGCAGGAGTTCATCACCTACGCAAAGAACTCGCCGACGCCGCTCGCCTACAGCACGCCGGGCGTCGGCAACACCTGGCACCTGGCGATGGAGGTGTTCGACCACATGACCGGCCTGAAGATGACGCATGTCCCGTACAAGGGCGGCGGACCGGCGACGGCGGCGCTGGTCTCGGGCGAGGTGCAGGTGATGTTCGCCTCCCCGGCGCCGCTGATGCCGCACTACAAGAGCGGCAAGGTGCGCGTGCTCGCCTTCACCTCCGACAAGCGCCATCCCGCGGCGCCGGAAGTGCCGACCACCGCCGAGGCGGGGCTGCCGCAGTATCGCCACGACGGCGGCTGGTTCGGCATGTTCGCGCCGGCCAACACGCCGGCGGACATCGTCGAGAAGCTCTGGCGCGAGGTGCAGATCGCCGAGAAGAAGCCGGCCGTGCTGGAGCGGTTCAAGGCGCTCGGCGTCGATCCGGTCGCCGACTCGCCGGCGGACTACAAGAAGTTCATCGCCGCCGAGATCAAGGCCTACGCCGAGCAGGCGCGGCTGGCGGGCATCAAGCCCGAATAAATTTCAGGTGGACCACCTTCGGCGCCGCGATGGTGCGCACCAGCTCGAGGCCGTGAAGGTCGTCGACGCGATCGAATAGCCGCTCGCCGCGGCCGAGAAGGACCGGCGCGAGGCTGATCTGCATCTCGTCGACCAGTCCCGCCACCAGGTACTGCTGGCAGGCCTTCGCGCCGCCGGCGAGCGCGATGTCCTTGCCGCCCGCCGCCTTGCGCGCCTGCGCGAGCGCGCCGGCGATGCCGTGCGTGACGAAATTGAAGGTGGTGCCGCCCTTCATGACGAGCGGCTCCCGCGCGTGGTGGGTCAGCACGAACACCGGATGGTGAAAGGGCGGGGTGTCGCCCCACCAGCCCATCCACGGCTGCTTTGCGTCCCACGGCCCCGGGTGGCCGCCGAACATGTTGCGGCCCATGATCGTCGCGCCGATGTTCTGCAACGATTCCTCGACGACCTTCGAGCTCTCGTTGACCTCGCCGCCCTCCATGCCGTGCGGCTCGCGCCAGGCCTTGAGCGGGAAGACCCACTCGTGCAGCTTCATGCCGCCGATGCCGAGCGGGTTGGCGACGCTCTGCTCCGGCCCGGCGACGAAGCCGTCGAGCGACATCGAGATCCGGAGCTTGAGCTTGCTCACGATCCGTACTTCTCACGGCTCCGCGGGGGAGCACTCGTCTCGAGTGCCTCCAGCAGTTTTTTCGAAGTCGCGGCGATCTCGTCGACCGCCGCCGCGAAGGCGAGCATGTTGACCTTCGACGGCTTGGCGAAGCCGCTCAGTTTTCGCACGAACTGCAGCGATGCCGCGCGGATCTCCTCGTCGGTCACCGCCGGCTCGAAATTGAACAGCGTCTTGATGCTTCTGCACATGGCGTCACCTCCAGCTTGCAAACCCGCAGCCGACGATGACCGCCGGGACCGGCAGGTACTCGACCAGCTCGAAGCCGCGGCCGCCGGCGGCGCCGTGCGCGACCAGCCAGTTGCGTACCTCCTCGGAACCATTGCCGCGCGAGGGCAATTCTCGATTCAGGTAGTCGACGAGCATTTTCTCGGAAGAAGAAAAGAGCTTGATCGTCTCCCGGTCGAAGTCCTCGTAGATCGCGCCCATGGTTTTCTCGCCGATCGAGTGGCTGAGCCCGCCGGTGGCGAGCACGCCGATGCGGAGCTTGCCGGGGAAGCTCTCGATCGCCTTGCGCAGCAGGTTGCCCCACTCGAGGCATCGCGCGAGCGAAGGCATCGGCGGCTCGATGCTGTTGACGAGCATCGGCACGAGCGCCGGCATCTTCTCGAGCTGCATGCGCCAGAGCGGGATGCAGATCCCATGATCGAGCTTCAGCCGGTGCGAGATGGAAGGCTCGAACCCGCCGCTGTTCACGAGATGAAGGGCGAAGCCGGGGTGCCCGGGGATCTCGCGGTGGGGGAAAGCCTTCATCCAGGGCTCGGGCGGGCCTTCGTTGGTCTCGCCGACGCCGATGCAGACCGCGGGATAGTTGTCG
>LSTF01000042.1 GCA_001644455.1 Betaproteobacteria bacterium SCGC AG-212-J23 | reverse complement strand
CGGCATGAACCGGCTCGGCTTCGCTACCGAAGGCTTGCGTCCCGCGTACAACGCGATCCGCATGCATCCTCATGTGAAGAACGTGACGCTCATGACGCACTTTGCCGACGCCGATGGTGCGGGCGGCGTGAAAGAGCAGCTCGCCTGGTTCCGGGAATTGACAAAAGATTACGACGCCCCGCATTCGCTCGCGAATTCCGCCGCCCTGATCCGCTTCCCGGAAACGCACGGCGCGTGGGTGCGCCCGGGCATCATGCTCTACGGCGGCTCGCCGTTTTCGGACCGCAGCGCCGAATCGCTGGATCTGCGGCCGGCGATGACGCTCAGCTCCGAGCTCATCGCCACGCAGCATCTGCAGGCCGGCGAGCGGGTCGGCTACGGCTTCGGCTTCGAGGCGCAAGGCGAAATCACCATCGGCGTGGTCGCCTGCGGTTATGCCGACGGCTACCCGCGCCACGCGCCGACCGGCACGCCGGTGCTGGTCAACGGCAAGCGAACCCGGGTCGTTGGCCGGGTCTCGATGGACATGATCAGCGTCGACATCAGCGACATTCCGGAGGCGTACATCGGCTCGCCGGTCACGCTCTGGGGCGAAGGCCTTTCCGCGGACGAGGTCGCGGCGGCGTGCGGCACGGTGAGCTACGAGTTGTTCTGCGCGCTAGCGCCGCGCGTACCGGTCAGCGACGTGCCGTGAAGGCGAAGACCGCCTACGTCTGTTCCGAGTGCGGCGCCGTCGCGCTGCAATGGTTCGGCAGCTGTCCCTCGTGCGGCTCGGCGGGCACGCTGAGCGAGGCCGCCGCCCAGCCGCGCGGCGCGCGGAGCACTGCTCGCGCGGTTCCGCTGGAGGAAGTGGAGGTCAGGGAAGTCGCGCGCACGTCGAGCGGTATCGCCGAGCTCGACCGCACGTTGGGCGGCGGGCTCGTCCCGGGACAGGTGACGCTGCTCGGCGGCGATCCCGGCATCGGCAAGTCGACGCTGCTCCTGCAGTGCCTCGCCACGCTCTCCGCAAGCCTCGAGACCATCTACGTCTCGGGCGAGGAATCGGCCGACCAGATCGCGTTGCGCGCCCGGCGACTCGCGCTGCCCGTGAAAGGCCTGCGCCTGCTCTCCGAGACCCAGCTCGAGCGCATCCTCGCCACGCTCGAGGCGGCGCGGCCGCGCATCGCGGTGATCGACTCGATCCAGACGGTGTGGACCGAGACGCTGCAATCCGCGCCCGGCTCGGTAGCGCAGGTGCGTGAGTGCGCGGCGCAGCTCACGCGCTACGCGAAGCGCGCGGGTACCGCGCTGTTCCTCGTCGGCCACGTGACGAAGGAGGGCGCCATCGCCGGGCCGCGCGTTCTCGAGCACATCGTCGACACGGTGCTCTATTTCGAGGGCGACACGCATTCGAGTTTTCGCCTGCTGCGCGCGGTGAAGAACCGCTTCGGCGCGGTGAACGAGCTCGGCGTCTTCGCCATGACCGAGAAGGGCCTGCGCGACGTCACTAATCCGTCGCGTCTTTTCCTCAGCACTCACGAGAAACCGGTGCCGGGTTCCTGCGTCCTCGCCACCATCGAGGGCACGCGGCCGCTGCTGGTCGAGATCCAGGCGCTGGTCGACACGGCGCACACGCCCAATCCGCGGCGCCTGTCGGTCGGCCTCGAGCAGAACCGTCTGGCGATGCTGCTGGCGGTTCTGCATCGGCACGCGGGTATCGCCACGTGGGAGCAGGACATCTTCGTCAATGCGGTCGGTGGCGTGCGCATCGGCGAACCCGCCGCAGATCTCGCCGTGTGTCTCGCGGTCGTCTCTTCGCTGACGGAGCGGCCGATTCCCGGAAAGGTCGCGGTGTTCGGCGAAGTCGGCCTCGCCGGCGAAGTCCGTCCGGCGCCGCAAGGGCAGGAGCGCCTGAAGGAAGCCGCGAAGCTCGGCTTCGAGAAGGCGGTCGTGCCGCGCGCCAATCAGCCGAAATCAAGGATTCCTGACTTGCAGATCATCGCCGTCGAGCGCGTCGACCAAGCGGTGCAGGCGCTGCGCAATCTGTAGCTTTATCTCCTCGTCCCAACTTCGCTTTTTTCAATAGCGTCCTCCTATACTGCGACGAGGAGGATGGGTCTTGCACGAGGGGAAACTCACGCGCGAGTCATTCGCATGGCTCGTCGGCAGTCTCTGCCGCCTCAATCGCGTTCCCTTCGACGCCGCTCTCCTGCTGCAACGATTTCCCGCGCCGCATTCGCTGGCGCAGCTGCGTGAAGCCCTGCAGTCGCTGAGCTTCAAGGTTGGCGACGGCGCGCTCAAGCGCGCGAGCTTCCCCTGCGTCGGCTTTCTGAAGGGCGGCGAGCCGGCGCTGCTCGCCAAGGCTGATGGCGAGCGCGTGCTGTATTTCAAGCCCGGCTCACAGACGTCCGAAACCGCCGCCGCGGCGCTTTTCGAGCCCAAGGTGATCCTGTCGCGGCACGAGTCGCAACCCTCGATCGAGGAAAGCCCTTCTGCGTCGTTCGGGTTCCGCTGGTTCTGGAACGAGCTCGGCCGCCACAAGCGGATCTGGCGCGACGTGCTGCTCGCCTCGCTCCTCATCCAGGTTCTGGCCCTGACCACGCCGCTCTTCACCCAGGTCATCATCGACAAGGTCGTGGTGCACCAGACGAAGAGCACGCTCGTCGTCATCGCCGTCGCACTCGCGATGTTCATGCTCTTCAACGCCGGCATGAGCTGGCTGCGCCAGTACTTCGTGCTGCACACCGGCAATCGCGTCGACGCGGTGCTGGGCAGCCAGGTGTTCCGGCAGATCCTGCGCCTGCACCTGCCGTACTTCGAGCACCGGCCGACGGGCGTGCTGATCGCGCGCGTGCGCGCGGTCGAGACGGTGCGCGAATTCCTCTCCGGCGCGGCGGTATCGCTGGTGCTCGATTTTCCGTTCCTGCTCATTTTCGTCGCGGTGATGTTCTTCTACAGCTGGCCGCTGACGCTGATCGCGCTCGGCATGCTCGGCCTCATCAGCCTGATCAGCATCCTCGTCGTGCCGACGCTGCGCACGCGGCTCAACCAGCAATTCCTGCTCGGCGCCCGCAACCAGGCCTTCCTGACCGAATACGTCGCCGGCATCGAGACGGTGAAGTCGCTGCAGATGGAGCCTCGCCTCGAGGGCCGGTACGACGAGATGCTCGCCCAGTACCTCGCCTCGGGCTTCGACACGCGCCAGGTCTCGAATACCTACAACGCGGCGGCGAACGCGCTCGAGCAGGCGATGACGCTCGCCATCCTCTGTGTCGGCGCGCTTCTGGTGATGCGCAACGACGGCTTCACCATCGGCATGCTGGTCGCCTTCCAGATGTTCGCGAGCCGCATGTCGCAGCCGATGCTGCGCCTCGCCGGGCTGTGGCAGGAATTCCAGCAGGCTTCGATCGCCGTGAAGCGACTGGGCGACATCATGGACGCGCCTGCCGAGCCGCACGCGCTCGCTCCTTCGCGCGCGGCCGAGGGCCGGGCGGAAATCCGCGTTGCCGACCTCGCGTTCCGCTACACGGCGGAGCATCCTTTTCTCTACCGGGGACTGGATATCGCCCTCAAGCCGGGCAAGCTCACCGTGCTCACCGGGCCCTCCGGCTGCGGCAAGAGCACGCTCGCCAAGCTGCTGCTCGGCTTCTATCAGCCGAGCGAGGGCCAAATCACCATCGACGGCCGCGATATCCGCCACCTCTCGGCGAACGAGTTGCGCCAGCACTTCGGCGTCGTGCCGCAGGAGACCTGCCTCTTCTCGGGCACCCTCTACGAGAACCTGAGCGCGGCGAACCCTAACGCGAGCTTCGACGACGTGGTCCAGGCCTGCCGGATCGCCGAGATCCACGAAGTGATCGAGAAGCTGCCGCAGGGGTACAACACCGCGATCGGCGAGCACGGCACCGGCCTCTCCGGCGGGCAGAAGCAGCGTCTCGCCATCGCCCGCGCGGTCCTCAAGCGGCCGAAGGTGCTGCTCTTCGACGAGGCCACCAGCAGCCTCGACCAGCACACCGCCGAGCGTTTCGCCCAGACGGTCAACAAGCTGAAGGGCGTCGCGACCATCGTGTTCATCGCCCATCACCTGCCGAAGGGCCTGGCGGTGGACGAGGTGTTCACGCTGGGCGCGGAGAAAGCAAAGCCGATGCGCGTCGTCGAGGAGCTGCAGCCGTGAGCGCCGATCCCGCGGACTTCTCGCCGCCGCTGCTGCGCATCCAGGACAAGCCGCCGGCGCCGCTCGCGGGCTGGATGCTGCGCCTGCTGATTGCACTCCTCGCCGGCATCGTCCTCTGGGCGGCGTTGGGCGAGCTTGACATCGTCGCCGTCGCCGAGGGCAAGCTCGTGCCCTCGAGCTATCTCAAGATCGTGCAGCCCGCGGAGCAGGGCATCGTCAAGGAAATCCTGGTTCGCGAGGGCGAGTCGGTGAAGGAGGGCCAGGTGCTGGTGCGCATGGATCCGGTGCTGACCGACGCGGACGTCAATTCGATCCGCACCGAGTATCTGAACAAGCGCATCGCGCTGCGCCGCATCGACGCGCAATTGTCGAATCAGCCGCTGGCAAGGACGGAGGACGACGCGCCGGGACTGTTCGTCCGGGTCGAAGCGCAGCACGCAGCCAACGTGCGCGCCTACGAGAACGCGGTCGCGCAGGAAAAGACGGTGCTCGACAAGGCTCGCCACGATCTCGCCGCAGCGCAGGCGACCAAGGCGAAGCTCGAGCAGATCCTGCCGCACTACATCGAGCAGGAGAAGGCGTTCGCGAAGCTGACGAAGGACGGCTTCGTCGGCCGGCTGATGTACACCGACAAGCAGCGCGAGCGCATCGAGAAGGAGCAGGACCTGCGCATGCAGGAGTTCGTCATCCGCTCCAGCCGGGCGCTGATCGACCAGTCGAAGAAGAAGATCGAGCAGATCGGCGCCGATTACCGGCGCCAGCTCCAGACCGAGCGTGTCGACGTCGCGGCGCAGTTCGAGAAGGCGACGCAGGAGCTCGCCAAGCAATCGCACCGCCAGGGCCTGCTCGAGCTGCGCGCGCCGCAGGCCGGCATCGTCAAGGACCTCGCCACCCACACCGCCGGCACGGTCGCGCAGCCCGGCACGATCCTGATGACGCTCGTGCCGGAAGCCGACAAGCTGGTCGCCGAGGTCTGGATATCCAACGACGACGTTGGCTTCGTCCGACCGGGGCAGGACGCGAAGCTCAAGCTTGCGGCGTTCCAGTTCCAGAAATACGGCCTGGTCCAGGGCCGGGTGCTGCACGTCAACGCCGACGCCACCGAGGCGCCTTCGCCGAACACGCGCTCCGATGCGCTGACCGGCAGAGATCGGCCGATGGGGCCGCTTTCGTTCCGCGCGCTGGTCGAGCTCGCCTCGCAGGAGCTCGTCGCCGACGGCCGGCGCTATCCGCTGCAGCCGGGCATGCAGGTGGCCGGCGAGATCCACCTCGGCACGCGCAGCGTGCTCGAGTACGTGCTATCGCCCGTGCGCGGGGGATTCCACGAGGCTGCGCGCGAGCGCTGAAGCGGCTCGCGCGCCGCTCCTCACGGCAGCCTCCAGGGTGGGAGGATAGTCGGGATCGACGTAGTCGCCGGCGAAGTAGACGCCGTCGGCCAGCATTTGCGGCTTCTTCGCATGCACGCCGCAGGTGATGGTCGCGCGCTTCTCGGCAACGACTCGCGTCCAAAGTGGATTGTCATTGACGAGCTTATTTTGCTTGAGCTCACGGTGGCAGACCTCGGCGAGCTCGTCCTGCGACATCTGCTGATGGTCGCCCTGCGCGCTGATGACGCAGGCGAGACGGCCTTTCTCTCCCAGCAGCGCGCCGCGGTCGAAGACCCACTGCACCAGGCCGTCGGCGAGCCCGATCATCGGGAAAGCGAGTTTCACACCCGCCTCGTACTGCAGGTAACAGGTGTAGATCGGCTGGTAGCTGTAGGTGTCGGCGATGCCAGGCGACAGGCCCTTCAATTGGTGCGGACCGACGGCAACGATGACTGCGGAGAACTCTTTTTTCAGCTTCTCCAGGTCATCGATTGGAGATCGCAGCCGAATTTCGCCACCGTGACGGGAAACATACTCGCTTGCGGGATCGGGAAACAGGCGGGACAGGTCGACGCGCGGGATGACGACGTCGCTCGCGCCGTTGCCGCCGAGCAGCGCATCGCGCAGCACGACGAGGAAGGCGCGCGAAGAGGCGATGTCGACCGGCGTGTTGAGCGCGGACACGCAGAGCGGCCGCCACAGGTAGTGGCCGATCGCGCCATCCTGGCCGTGTCGTCGCAGCAATTCGGCGACCGGCATGTCGCGCTCCAGGCCCGAGCGCACCGCGGCCATGAAACGCATCGCACCCAGACGCTCGGAAATAGGCAGGCCGCGCGCGAGCAGCAGACCGCCCAGCAGGTCGAACGGGGAGGGTAGCCGGAGAGCGCGGAACGAGAAACCATCGGCGTAGCGCAGCTCCAGCGGAATACGCAGGGTCGCCGCCTCGGGTACGCCGACGACGCGCATCAGCCGGAACAACTCGCGGTAGGCGCCGACCAGGATGTGCTGGCCGTTGTCCAGATCGTTTCCTTGCGAGTTGATGCGGCGCGCCCGGCCGCCGGGGACCGGGCCGGACTCGAAGACGGTGACCGGAATTCCGCGTTCCGCCAGCGTCACCGCCGCAGCCATTCCAGCGTAGCCTGCCCCGACGATCGCTACGCGGTTACCCAGGTTTTCCATGCGATCCAGAATTTTCGCAGCGGCGTCAGAGAGGTTCTTCGGGTCAGCACCATGAAGCCATCGCGTTCGATCTCCTCGAGCAGCGCGCGGTAGATCGCCGCCATGATCAGGCCGGGCCGCTGCGCCTTGCGATCGGTCGCGGGGAGGGCGCGGAAAGCCTCCTCATAATGCGAGCGGGCGCGCTCCGCCTGGAACTGCATCAGCGCGCGGAAGGCGTCGGTCTGGCGCATGGCGAGGATATCCGCGGCCGGGACGCCGAACTTCTGCAGGTCCTCCATCGGCAGGTAGATGCGGTTC
Source organism: Betaproteobacteria bacterium SCGC AG-212-J23 (assembly GCA_001644455.1). Taxonomy (GTDB): domain Bacteria; phylum Pseudomonadota; class Gammaproteobacteria; order Burkholderiales; family SG8-39; genus SCGC-AG-212-J23. The sequence goes on along the minus strand of LSTF01000042.1, from coordinate 22,338 downwards.
TTGCGCGCATCCTCGCCGACGTCGCGGATGATGTTGGTGAGCTGGAAGGCGATGCCGAGCTCGCGCGCGTAGTCGAGCGTGCGCGGCTCGCGGTAGCCGAAGATGCGCGCGGCGAGCAGGCCGACCACGCCCGCGACGTGATAGCAGTAGCGCTCGAGCCCCTTCCAGTCGAGATAGCGGGTCTGGGTGAGATCCATCTCCATGCCGGAGATGATTTCCTGCATGTTTTCTTGCTCCAGGCCAAAGGTCTTGAGATGCGGAGTGAGCGCCTGGCTGACCGGATGCCGCGGCGTCCCTGCATACAGCCCGGCGATTTCCTGCCGCCACCACGCCAGCTTGGTCGCGGCGAGCTGCGCGTCCGAGGACTCGTCGACGGCGTCGTCGACCTCGCGGCAAAACGCGTAGAGCGCGGTGATGGCGCGACGGCGCTCCGGCGGCAGGAAGAGGAAGGAGTAGTAGAAGCTCGAGCCGCTCGCGGCCGCTTTCTGCTGGCAGTACTCGTCCGGCGTCATACCGACCGCAGGAGAAGCAGGGGCCAGTCGAACGCTTTCAGCTTTGGCCGGCGACGGAACACGTCGTATCCCGCGGCCTCGATCTTTTCCAGGATGCGCAGCCCACCCTGAATGGTGGTGCGGATCTCCAGCCCGATGCGGCCGGGAAGGCTCTTGCCCAGATCCTTCCCCGAGAGCATCAGCTCGCGGGTTCTCCTGGTTTGAAACGAGAGAAGATTTCTCCAGGATTCGTCGCACACCTTCTGCTGCAGATGGCGTTCGGTCACGCCGAATCGAGCCATCTCGTCCTGGGGCAGGTAGACGCGCCGGTCCTGGGTCCAGTCGACGTCGACGTCCTGCCAGAAGTTGACGAGCTGCAGCGAGGTGCAGATGGCGTCGGAGCGTCGCAGGTCTGAGTCAGTCGTTCGTTTGAACAGGTGCAGGAGCAGCCGTCCGACCGGATTCGCCGACCGGCGGCAGTAGTCGAGGACGCTGGAAAAATTTTCATAGCGTTTCGTGGTCACGTCCTGCGAGAAGGCGTCGAGCAGGTCGGCGAACAGCTGCGGCGGAAGGCCATGTTGTTGAATGATTTTCGCCACGTCGCGGAACAGCGGCTCGCGAGGCGACGCCAGCTGGCTCCGGTAGGCGTCGAGCTTGCGCAGCCGCTCGTCCGGCGCATCGTCACCTTCGTCGGCGATGTCGTCGGCGCTTCGCGCGAACCGGTAAATGATTTCCACGGGTTCGCGCAGCGGAGCGGGCAGGAGCAGCGACGCGACCGGGAAGTTCTCGTAATGGCCGACCCCCACGGGAGGCTATAATACGTTGATTTTTCTGCGAAGGTGGCGGAATTGGCAGACGCACCAGACTTAGGATCTGACGCCGCAAGGCATGAGGGTTCGAGTCCCTCCCTTCGCACCACAACTCAGAGAAAGCGATGCCGAACGTAGAACAGCTAGGAAGCCTCGAGCGTCGAGTGTCGATGTCGGTCCCCACCGCCGAAATCGAAAAGCAGGTCGACGAGCGCCTGAAGCAGATGGCGCGCAACGTGCGCATGCCGGGCTTCCGCCCGGGCAAGGTGCCGATGAAGCTGATCGCGCAGACCTACGGGTCGCAGGTGCGCTCGGAGGTGCTGGGCGACGCGGTGCAGAAGTCGTTCAGCGACGCGGTGCGCGAAGCGAAGCTGAAGGTTGCGGGCTATCCGCGCATCGAGAAGAAGGATGACGCCGGCGCCAATGCCCTGGAATTCAGCGCGACGTTCGAGGTTTATCCGGACGTGAAGGTTGGCGACGTCTCCGCCGCGACCATCGAGCGGCCGCAGGTGACCGTCGACGACGCGGCGGTAGAGAAGACGATCGAGATCCTGCGCAAGCAGCGTACCCAGTTCGTGGCCGCGGAACGCGCGGCGCAGGACGGCGACCGCCTGACGGTCGACTTCGAGGGTACGATCGACGGCCAGCCCTTTGCCGGCGGCAAGGCCGAGAATTTTCCCTTCCTCCTGGGCGAGGGGCGCATGCTGCCGGAATTCGAGACCGCCGCGCGCGGCATGGGCGCGGGCGAAACCAAGACCTTCGAGCTGAAATTTCCGGGCGACTATCACGGCAAGGATGTCGCGGGGAAACAGGCCTCTTTCGTATTGACGTTGAAGAAACTGGAACAACCCAGATTGCCGGAGCTCGACGCCGAGTTCGCGAAGCAGCTGGGCGTCGCCGACGGCGACGTCGCCAAGATGAAGACCGAGGTGCGCGGCAATGTCGAGCGCGAGACGGCGAAGCGCATCGAGGCGCGCATCAAGGCGCAGACGCTGCAGGCGCTGCTCGACGCGACGCCGCTAGAACTGCCGAAATCGCTCATCGAACAGGAGTCGCAGCAGCTCGCCGAGCGGGCCTCGGCCGACCTGCAGGCGCGCGGCGTGAAGCCGGAGCAGGTGCCGTTCACGCCGGCGACGTTCGAGGAGACGGCCAAGCGGCGTGTTGCCCTGGGATTGGTCATCGGCGAGCTGGCGCGCGCCGAAAACCTGCAGCCGAAGCCCGCCGAGGTGCGCGCGCTGGTCGAGCAGGAAGCGGCGAGCTACGAGAGTCCCGCCGAGGTAGTAAAATGGTTCTACATGCAGCCGCAACGCCTGCAGGAGATGGAAGGAGTCGCCTTGGAAGCCAATGTCGTCAAGTGGGTCTTGTCGAAAGCCAAGGTCGTCGACAAGGCCATTCCCTTCGATGAGCTGATGCAGCAGCAATCATGAACTGGCACAAGAACCTGCCGGACGCGAACGATCTCGGGTTGATCCCGATGGTCATCGAGCAGTCGGGGCGCGGCGAGCGCGCGTACGACATCTACTCCAGGCTGTTGAAAGAAAGAGTTGTCTTCCTGGTCGGACCGGTCACCGAGATCACCGCCAACCTGATCGTGGCGCAGCTGCTGTTCCTCGAGTCGGAGAACCCCGACAAGGACGTGTTCTTCTACATCAATTCGCCGGGCGGCTCGGTTTCCGCGGGCCTGGCGATCTACGACACCATGCAGTTCATCAAGCCCGACGTGTCGACGCTGTGCGTCGGCCAGGCCGCCAGCATGGGCGCGCTGCTGCTCGCCTCCGGCGACAAGGACAAGCGCTTCTGCCTGCCCAATTCGCGCGTCATGATCCACCAGCCGATGGGTGGCTTCCAGGGTCAGGCGTCGGATATCGAGATCCATGCCAAAGAAATCCTCTTCCTGCGCGGCCGGCTGAACGAGATCCTGATGAAGCACACCGGCAAGACCCTGGAAGTGATCGAGCGCGACACGGACCGCGACTTTTTCATGGGTGCCCAAGAAGCGGTAAAGTACGGAATCGTGGACAAGGTACTAACGTCCAGGGAGAACGTGTAAGTGTCGGAAAAAGGCTCTTCGGGAGAGAAGCTCCTTTACTGCTCGTTCTGCGGCAAGAGCCAGCACGAGGTCAGGAAGCTCATCGCCGGCCCGTCGGTGTTCATCTGCGACGAGTGCATCGAGCTTTGCAACGACATCATCCGCGAGGAGACGGCTTCCGATAAGGGTGCCAAGGGCGCCAAGTCCGACCTGCCGACCCCGCGCGAGATCCGCCAGATCCTCGACCAGTACGTGATCGGCCAGGACCAGGCGAAGAAGATTCTCTCGGTCGCGGTCTACAACCACTACAAGCGGCTCAAGCACCTCTCCAAGAACGACGAGGTCGAGCTCGCCAAGTCGAACATCCTGCTGATCGGGCCCACCGGCTCGGGCAAGACGCTGCTCGCGCAGACCCTGGCGCGGCTGCTGAACGTCCCCTTCGTCATCGCCGACGCGACGACCCTGACCGAAGCCGGCTATGTCGGCGAGGACGTCGAGAACATCATCCAGAAGCTGCTGCAGAACTGCGACTACGACGTCGATAAGGCGAAGCGCGGCATCGTCTACATCGACGAGATCGACAAGATCTCGCGCAAGTCGGACAACCCGTCGATCACCCGCGACGTCTCGGGCGAGGGCGTGCAGCAGGCGCTGCTGAAGCTGGTCGAAGGCACCATCGCTTCCGTTCCGCCGCAGGGCGGCCGCAAGCATCCCAACCAGGACTTCGTCCAGGTCGACACCACCAACATCCTGTTCGTCTGCGGCGGCGCGTTCGACGGCCTGGAGAAGATCGTCCGCAACCGCACCGAGAAAACGGGCATCGGCTTCGGCGCCGAGGTGAAGAGCCCGGGAAACTCCAAGGCGACGTACGACCTGCTGAAGAATGTCGAGCCCGAAGACCTCATCAAGTACGGGCTCATTCCCGAGTTCGTGGGACGTCTCCCCGTGCTGGCGACGCTGGAAGAGCTCGACGAGCACGCGCTGATCCAGATCCTCACCGAGCCGAAGAACGCCCTCATCAAGCAGTACCAGCGCCTGTTCCACATGGAGGGCGTCGAGCTGGAAATCCGCACGCCGGCGCTCGGCGCGGTGGCCAAGCGCGCGCTGGCGCGCAAGACCGGCGCGCGCGGCCTGCGCTCGATCCTCGAGCACATCCTGCTCGACACGATGTACGAGCTGCCGACCCTCGACAACGTGAGCAAGGTAGTCGTCGACGAGTCGATGGTGAGCGCCGACGGCAAGCCGCTGCTGATCTACTCGGAAAGCCAGAAAGTTGCCGGCGGCAGCGGCGCCTAGAAGTTCCCCGGTTTTCCTACATCTCGTAACCGTTTCCGCATTGCAGCGTAACTGCGATGCGTGTACGCTAAGTTTTCTCGTGAGGCCTATCTAAATGTCCGAACCCACGCCTTCCACCGACGTCGTCCAGTATCCGCTGCTGCCGCTGCGCGACGTAGTGGTATTCCCCCACATGGTGATCCCGCTGTTCGTGGGGCGGCCGAAGTCGATCAAGGCGATGGAGACCGCGATGGAAGCAGGGAAATCCATCCTGCTCGTCGCGCAGAAATCCGCCGCCAAGGACGATCCGGGTCCGGGCGACATGTACTCGATCGGCTGCGTGTCGAACATCCTGCAGATGCTGAAGCTGCCCGACGGCACGGTGAAGGTGCTCGTCGAGGGCGGCAGCCGGGCGCACATCAAGGAAGTGGTCGACGTGCGCACGCACTGGGTGGCGGAGGCTACGCCGGTGCCGCTCGAGGGTGCGCCCGCGCCCGAAGTCGAGGCGATGCGCCGCGCATTGCTCTCCGCTTTTGATCAATATGTGAAGCTGAACAAGAAGATCCCGCCCGAGATCCTCACTTCGCTGTCGGGCATCGACGAGGCCGGCCGGCTGGCCGATACCGTCGCCGCGCACCTGCCGCTCAAGCTCGAGCAGAAGCAGCAGGTGCTGGAGATGTTCGACGTCAAGCAGCGCCTCGAGCACCTGCTGTCGCAGCTCGAGACCGAGATCGACATCCTGCAGGTCGAGAAGCGCATCCGCGGCCGCGTCAAGCGGCAGATGGAGAAGAGCCAGCGCGAGTACTACCTCAACGAGCAGGTGAAGGCGATCCAGAAGGAGCTCGGCGAGGGCGAGGAGGGCGCGGATCTCGAGGAGATGGAGAAGAAGATCCGCAAGGCGCACATGCACAAGGATGCGCGCAAGAAAGCGGAAGCCGAGCTGAAGAAGCTCAAGCTCATGTCGCCGATGTCGGCGGAGGCCACGGTCGTCCGCAACTACATCGAGACCCTGGTCAACCTGCCCTGGCGCAAGAAGTCGAAGATCTCCAAGGACATCAAGCAGGCGCAGGAGATCCTGGACAAGGACCACTACGGCCTGGAGAAGGTCAAGGAACGCATCGTCGAGTACCTGGCGGTGCAGACGCGCGTCGACAAGATGAAGGCGCCGATCCTGTGCCTGGTCGGCGCGCCCGGCGTCGGCAAGACCTCGCTCGGCCAGTCGATCGCGCGCGCGACCAATCGCAAGTTCGTGCGCATGTCGCTCGGCGGCGTGCGCGACGAGGCGGAGATCCGCGGGCATCGCCGGACTTATATTGGCTCGATGCCCGGCAAGATCCTGCAGAACATGTCCAAGGTGCAGGTGAAAAACCCGCTGTTCCTGCTCGACGAGGTCGACAAGATGGGCGCCGACTGGCGCGGCGATCCTTCGTCGGCGCTGCTCGAGGTGCTGGACCCCGAGCAGAACAACACGTTCACCGACCACTACATCGAGGTGGAGTACGACCTGTCGGAAGTGATGTTCGTCGCCACGGCGAACACGCTCAACATTCCGCCGCCGCTTCTCGACCGGATGGAAGTCATTCGCCTCTCGGGTTACACCGAGGACGAGAAGGTGAACATCGCCATCCGCTATTTGCTGCCGAAGCAGCTCAAGGCGACCGGGCTGCAGGAGAACGAGCTGTCGGTCTCGGAGGCTGCGATCCGCGACATCGTCCGCTATTTCACGCGCGAGGCCGGCGTGCGCGCCCTCGAGCGCGAGGTCTCGAAGATCTGCCGCAAGGCGGTGAAGCAGCTCCTCGTCGAGAAGAAGACGGACGAGAAGGAAGGCAAGGTGCACCGCATCACGGTGACGCCGAAGAACCTCGACAAGTTCCTGGGCGTGCGCAAGTACAGCTTCGGCATGGCCGAGAAGCAGAACCAGGTCGGCCAGGTGACCGGCCTCGCGTGGACGGAAGTCGGCGGCGAGCTGCTGACGATCGAGACCGTGACGATGCCGGGCAAGGGCAAGACCATTACGACCGGCAAGCTCGGCGAGGTGATGCAGGAGTCGATCCAGGCCGCGCTGTCCGTGGTGCGGAACCGCTCGCGCAAGCTCGGCGTGAAAGAGGACTTCTACCAGAAGAACGACATCCACATCCACTTGCCCGAGGGCGCGACGCCCAAGGACGGCCCGAGCGCCGGCATCGGCATGACCACGGCGATGGTGTCGATCCTCACCGGCATTCCAGTACGCGCCGACGTCGCCATGACCGGCGAGATCACGCTGCGCGGCGAGGTGCTGCAGATCGGCGGCCTGAAGGAGAAGCTGCTGGCCGCGCACCGCGGTGGCATCAAGACGGTGATCATCCCGGAAGAGAACGTGAAGGACCTGGTGGAAATCCCGGACAACATCAAGAACAAGCTCGAGATCGTGCCGGTGAGGTGGATCGACAAGGTGCTCGAGATCGCGCTCGAGCGTAAGCCCGAGCCACTACCCGAGCCGGACGACGCGGCGCCGATCCCACCCAAGCCGGACGACCAGACCGGAGCGGTGACGACTCATTAACAAGGCGGACCTCATCGACCAGATCGCCCAGGCGGCGGAGATCTCCAAGTCCGCCGCCGAGCGCGCGGTCGACGCGATGATCGGCGCGGTGAAGGCGACCCTGCGCAAGGACGAGATCGTGACGCTGGTCGGCTTTGGCACCTTCTATGCGGGCAAGCGCGCCGCGCGCACGGGCAGAAATCCGCGCACCGGCGAGGCGCTCGACATCAAGGCCGCGCGCATGCCGAAGTTCCGTGCTGGCAAGGCCCTCAAGGACGCTATAAACTAGCGCCCCTTTCGCTGTTGGGGCGCTTAGCTCAGCGGTAGAGCGCTGCCCTTACAAGGCAGATGTCGTAGGTTCGACCCCTACAGCGCCCACCAGAAGGAGCGGTAGTTCAGTTGGTTAGAATACCGGCCTGTCACGCCGGGGGTCGCGGGTTCGAGTCCCGTCCGCTCCGCCAACATCTGATTCCCTAATGTTCGATTTCGTCCAGAAGAACCGCCGTATCGTCCAGGTCATCCTGGCGATCCTGATTCTGCCGTTCGCGATCTGGGGCATCGAGTCGTACACGCGCGTCGCCGGCGGCCGCGACGCGGTGGCCACCGTCAACGGCCTGGAGATCACGCGGCGCGAGCTCGACGAGGAGATGGCGAAGCAGATCGAGCGGGTAAGGGAGGCGTTCGGCGCGCAGATCGATCCCGCCGCGCTCGACACGCCGGAAGCGCGCCGCGCAGTCCTCGAAGCGCTGATCGCGCAGCGCCTGGTGGTGAGCGAGGCGGGGCGGCGGCACCTCTTCATGAGCAAGGCGGCGGTGATCGACGCCATCGCTCAGGCGCCGGAATTCCAGGAGAACGGGCAGTTCTCGCCGGCCCGATACACGGCCTACCTGCAGAGCCGCAACACCACCGATCAGCGCTATGTCGCCGAGCTGCAGACGCAATTGCCGCTGGCGCGCCTGGCGAACAGCGTCGCCGACGCCGCCATCACGCCACGCGCGGTGGCGGACCAGCTGGTGGCGCTCGAGGGGCAGAGGCGCGAGGTTTCGGAAGTGCGCATTTTCGGCCAGCAATTCCTTGCGCAAACCAACGTCGACGAAGCGCAGATCAAGGCGTACTACGAAGCCAATCCGGCCGAGTTCCGCGCTCCCGAGCGGGTACGCGCCGAATACGTGCTGCTGACCGCCGAGGCCCTGGCGAAGCAGGATCCGGTGACTGAGGCGGAGGTGAAGGCCGCCTACGAGCAGCGCATCAACCAGTTCAGCATCGCCGAGGTTCGCACCGTGAGCCACATCCTGGTGAAGGACAAGGACGAGGCGGAGAAGATTCTCGCCGAGGTGCGGAAGACCCCGGCGCGCTTCGCCGAGCTGGCGAAGAAGCATTCGCTCGACACCGGCACGGCGGAGCGCGGCGGCGACCTCGGCGCGGTGACGCGCGAGTCGCTCGACCCGAAGCTTGGCGAGGCGGTATTCGCCATGAAGAACGGCGAGATGCGGGTGGCGGAGAGCAAGTTCGGCTTTCACGTCGTGCGCGTCGGCGTTCAGGCCGGCAGGTCACGCAGCCTCGAGGAGGTGCGCAAGGATCTGACCCAGGAGCTTTCGCAGCAGAAAGCGGCGCGGCGCTTCGCCGAAGAAGGCGAGGCCTTCCGCAACATGGTCTACGAGCAGCCCGACAGCCTCAAGCCGGTGGCGGAGAAGTTCAAGCTGCAGATCCAGACCACCAACTGGATCGCCAAGTCGGCGCGCCAGGAGCTGGGCGCGCTCGACAATCCCAAGCTGCTTGCGGCGCTGTTCTCCGCCGACGCGCTGCAGAACAAGCGCAACACGGAAGCCGTGGAGATCGCGCCGGGCGCGCTGGTCGCCGCCCGCGTGATCGAGCACCGGCCCCAGGAACAACTCGCCTACGAGCAGGTCAAGCCGGCCATCACCGAAACGCTGCGGCGGCGCGCCGCTGCCTCGCTTGCGCAGAAGGACGGTGAGGCGAAGCTCGCCGGGCTGCGCCAGGGCAAGGATCCGGGCCTGAAGTGGAGCCCGCCGCGCACCGTCACCCGGCGCGAGGGGCAAGGCATGGCGCCCGATGCGCTGCAGCGAGCGGTGTCGGCTGACGTCTCGAAGCTGCCGGCGTACGTCGGCGTGAACTTTCCGGAGGGGTACCTGCTGCTACGGGTCTCGAAAGTGATCGAGGCCGACGCGAAGGAGGCCGATCCGCAGACCGCCGGCCGGATCGCGGCGCTCTACGGCCGCTCGCAGTACGAAGCCTACGTCGCCGGGCTGCGCGCCCGCGCCGATGTCGAGGTCAATCAGCCGAATCTGGAGAAGAAGTAGCCGCCAGGCTTCCGGCCATGACGTGGCTGAAGCCCGCGTCGACGTAGAGGATCTCTCCCGTCACTGCCGCCGCGAGATCGGAGAGCAGGAAGGCCGCCGCGTTGCCCACATCCTCGGTCGTCACGTTGCGCCGCAAGGGCGCGTGCGTCTCGACGAACTTGAGGATCTTACCGAAGCCGCCGATGCCCGCCGCGGCGAGCGTCTTGATCGGTCCCGCCGAGATGCCGTTGACGCGGATGCCGCGCGGGCCGAGGCTCGCCGCCAGATAGCGAACCGCCGCTTCCAGGCTCGCTTTCGCCAGGCCCATGGTGTTGTAGTTCGGCACCACCCGGATGGCGCCAAGGTAAGTCAGGGTCAGCAGGGAGGCATTCTTGCTGAGGAGGGGCGAGGCGCCCTTGGCGAGCGCGGCGAAGCTGTAAGACGACACATCATGCGCAATGCGGAAGGCTTCCCGGGTCGAGCCCTCCAGGAAATCGCCGGCGATCGACTCGCGCGGGGCGAAGGCGATGGCGTGCACCAGCCCGTCCAGGGTGCCCCACTCGGAGCGGATTTTCTGGAACAGCGAATCGATTTCCGCGTCGTTGGCGACGTCGCACGGCACCGCGAGCTTCGAGGCGAATTCGCCGGCCATGTCGGCGACGCGATCCTTGAAGCGCTCGTTCTGGTAGGTGAAGGCGAGCTGGGCGCCCTCGCGATGCGCCGCCTTCGCGATGCCATAGGCGATCGAGCGGTTCGACAACAGGCCGGTGACGAGGATTTTCTTGCCGGAGAGCAGCGCCATCGGCGGATTATACTGGCCGCATGAAGGCCCTTCTGCGCATCTTCCTGATCTGCCTGCTGTTTCTCGCCGGATGCGAAGGTGCCTGGAACGACCCGTACAGCGAGTCCGTCCGCGGCGGCATGACGCTCTACTCGAGCTTTTCCGAGCGGCCAAAGCACCTCGACCCGGTGCAGTCGTACACCGAAGACGAGGCGAAGTTCACGCAACAGGTCTACGAGCCTCTGCTGCAGTATCACTATCTCAAGCGCCCGTATGAGCTGATTCCGCTGACGGCGCTGGAGGTTCCCAAGGCGCGCGAGATCGAGGGCGGCAAGTACACGGTCTACGACATCCGCATCCGGCCGGGGATCATGTATCAGCCTCACCCGGCTTTTGTTGCAAGCAATTTCTCCCTGGGAAAAACGGAGATCGACAAGCTGAAAAGCCCCTACCAGCTCGAGTTGGGGACGCGCGAGCTGGTCGCCGACGACTACATCTACCAGATCAAGCGCCTCGCGCATCCGCGCCTGCATTCGCCGATCGGCGGGCACATGAACGAGTACATCGTCGGCCTCGCGGACTACGCGAAGAAGCTGAAGGCCGCGGACCGGGGTGGCTGGCTCGACCTGCGCCAGATCCCTCTCGACGGCGTGGAGCGCATCGACTCGCATGCCTTCCGCATCAAGATCCGCGGCAGCTACCCGCAATTCGTCTACTGGCTGGCGATGCCGTTCTTCGCGCCGGTCCCCTGGGAGGCGGAGAAGTTCTTCGACCAGCCCGGCATGGCGGAGAAGAACTTCACCCTCGACTGGTGGCCGGTCGGCACCGGCGCCTACATGCTCACCGAGAACAATCCGAACTCGCGCATGGTCCTCGAGCGCAACCCGAACTACCGCGGCGAGCCTTATCCGTCCGCGGGCGAGGCCGGGGACCGGGAGCGCGGGCTGCTCGCCGACGCCGGAAAGACCATTCCCTTCATCGACCGCGTGATCCTCAGCCGCGAGAAGGAAGCGATCCCCTACTGGAACAAGTTCCTGCAGGGCTACTACGACTCCTCGGGCATCGGCTCCGACCAGTTCGACCAGGCGGTGCGCGTTTCGATCGAGGGCGACGCGGTCGTGACGCCGGAAATGGAGGAGAAGGGCATCCGCCTCACCACCTCGGTCGCGACCTCCATCTTCTACGTCGCCTTCAACTGGGACGATCCGGTGGTCGGCGGCTCCTCAGAGCGCTCGCGCAAGCTGCGCCAGGCGATCTCGATCGCGTTCGACAACGAGGAGTACATCACCATTTTCGCCAATGGCCGCGGCATCGCCGCGCAGGGTCCCGTGGCGCCGGGCATCTTCGGCTACCGAGAGGGCAGGGAGGGCATCAACCCGGTGGTCTACGACTGGGTCGACGGCAAGCCGCAGCGCAAGTCGATCGAGACGGCCAAGAAACTTCTTGCCCAAGCCGGCTACCCCAACGGTCGCGACGCCAGGTCCGGTCAGCCGCTGGTGCTCTCCCTCGACACCGTGACCCGCGGCCCGGGCGACAAGGCGTCGTTCGACTGGTACCGGCGCCAGTTCGAGAAGCTCGACATCCAGCTCGAGATCCGCGCCACCGACTGGAACCGGTTCCAGGAGAAGATCCGCAAGGGCGCGACGCAGCTCTTCCGCCTGGGCTGGAACGCCGACTACCCCGACCCGGAGAACTTCCTCTTCCTCCTCTACGGCCCGCAGAGCCGGGCCAAGAGCCAGGGCGAGAACGCCAGCAACTACCTCAATCCGGAATACGACGCGCTGTTCGAGCGGATGAAGAACATGCCCAATTCGCCCGAGCGCGAGAAGATCATCGATCGCATGGTCGAGATCGCGCGGCGCGACGCGCCCTGGATCTGGGGCATCCATCCGAAGGACTACAGCCTGCGCCACGCCTGGCTTGCCAACGACAAGCCGAACAACATGGCGCGCAACAACATCAAGTACCTCAAGGTCGACACTGAAGCGCGCGCCGAGCTGCGCGCGCAATGGAACAAGCCCGTGCTCTGGCCGATCGCCCTGATCGTTCTCGTTCTCGCGCTATCGGCATTTCCTGCAATTCTTTCCTACAGGAAACGTGAGCGCATGGCCGCGCGTCCCGCCGCGTAGATGCTGGCTTACATCGTGCGTCGCGTCCTGTACGCGATCCTGATTCTCATTGGCGTGAACCTCATCACGTTCGTGCTGTTCTTCTTCGTCAACTCTCCGGACGACATGGCGCGAATGCAGCTGGGGGCCAAGTACGTGACTCCCGACGCCCTGCAAAAGTGGAAAGCGGATCACGGCTACGACAAGCCGCTGCTCTGGAACAGCAAGGCGTCGGGACCGGGCAAGGCGACCGAGACGATCTTCTACGAGAAATCGTTGCGGCTGTTCGCCTTCGACTTCGGCGCGGCGGAAGACGGACGCAACATCGGCAACGAAATCAGAACGCGCATGGGCCCGAGCCTCGCTCTGCAGATTCCGGTCTTCGTCGTCGCGCTTTGCGTGAACATCACGTTCGCGCTGTTCCTGGCGTTTTTCCGGGCGACCTACCTGGACTTCTGGGGGGTGGTGCTGTGCGTGGCGATGATGTCGATCTCGACGCTGTTCTACATCATCGGCGGCCAGTACCTCATCTCGAAAGTCTGGCACCTGTTTCCGATCTCCGGCTATGCCGGGGGGCTCGACGCCTGGAGATTCGTGCTCCTGCCGGTGATCATCGGCGTGGTCAGCAGCTTCGGCAGCAGCGCGAGGCTGTACCGGACGCTCTTCCTGGAGGAGTACTCGAAGGACTACGTGCGCACGGCGCGCGCAAAAGGCCTTGCCGAGCGCGTCGTCATGTTCCGCCACGTCCTGCAGAACGCGATGATTCCGATCCTGACCGGGGTGGTGGCGGCGATCCCGTTCCTTTTCATGGGCGCGCTCCTCTCGGAATCCTTCTTCGGCATCCCCGGCCTCGGCAGCTACACCATCGACGCGATCCAGGCACAGGACTTCGCCGTGGTGCGCTCGATGGTGTTTCTCGGTGCCGTGCTCTACATCATCGGCCTGCTATTGACCGACATCTCCTACACGCTGGTCGATCCCCGGGTCCGTTTCGACTGATGCCGTTCAAACCCGTCCTCCTATGGACCGATCTGCTTCTCTGGCTGCTCGTGGCGGGCACCGCGATCTATGTCTGGTACTGCTATCGCCGGCCGCATCTGGCGGCGCCATGGGGCCGGGTATTCCAAAGCCGCACCGCGATCGCCTCGACAGTGGTTCTGGCGGCGTTCGTCGGCATGACGCTGGCCGACTCGCTGCATTTCCGCCCCCGGATCGGGTCCGGGTCGGAGGGGGCGGCGCAGTATTCGAACGAGGTGCTCTCGGTGCTCGACGTCGCGTTCGCCTATTTGCGCGAGCGCCGGGAGAGGACTTACTCGGCGCCGCTGGCGACTCGCCTGTACGCGAAGGATCAGATCGAGTCGTCCACCGGCGCGCCGACCCGGGACTATCCGAAGCTGACCTACGGCGGCGCACATCTCCAGGACGAGAGCGCCCACGGACGGGACATCGCTCTTCGCGCCGGCCTCGGTGCGTCGCTCGCCGTCGCAGCGGCGTTCCTGCTGTCGCTGCTGCGGCGGCGACTGTCGCGGTGGCGGCCGAACGTGCCCTGGTCGGCGGGGCTCTGGACCTTCGCTGTGCTGCTGCTGCTGACGGTCCCCTTGCTCGTGCTGTCGACGGGCTATCACGTCTTCGGGACCGACAAGGTGGGGCAGGACGTCTTCTACCAATCCCTGAAATCGATACGCACCGCTCTCGTGATCGCCACGCTGTCGACGGTCACGATGCTGCCGTTCGGGGTGCTGTTCGGCATCGTCGCCGGATATTTCAGAGGCTGGATCGATGATGTGATCCAGTACCTCTACACGACGCTGAATTCCATTCCGGGCGTGCTCCTCATTGCTGCCGCGGTGCTCATGATGCAGGTGTACATCGACACGCATCCGCAACTCTTTCCGACCGCGGCCGACCGGGCGGACGTTCGGCTGCTCCTTCTCTGCATCATCCTTGGCGTCACCAGCTGGACCGGCCTGACTCGTCTGCTGCGTGGCGAAACGCTCAAGCTGTCGCAGCTCGAGTACATCCAGGCGGCGCACGCCTTCGGCGTTTCCAGCGCCCGCATTCTCGGGCGACATATCCTGCCGAACGTCGCCCATATCGTGATCATCACCCTGGTGATGGATTTCTCCGGCCTGGTGCTCGCGGAGGCGGTGCTTTCCTACGTCGGCGTCGGCGTCGACCCTGCGACGATCAGCTTCGGCACCATGATCAACGCCGCGCGTCTGGAGATGGGCCGCGAGCCGATCGTCTGGTGGTCGCTGGCGGCGGCGTTCGCCTTCATGCTCGTGCTCGTCCTCGCCGCCAACCTGCTCGCCGATGCGGTGCGCGACGGCTTCGATCCGAGGGTCAGGGTAGGGAGCGTGCCGGTATGACTCTGCAGGTCGCAGATCTGCGCACCGTCCTCGATACTCCCCGCGGCGTGGTTCGCGCCGTGGATGGCATCGATTTCGAGCTGCGCAAAGGCGAGTGCTTCGCCCTGGTCGGCGAATCGGGCTCGGGCAAGTCGATGACGGCGCTGTCGCTCATGCGCCTGCTGCCGGAGGCTGGGCGCATCGCGTCGGGGCGGGTGTCGCTCGGCGATGTCGACCTGCTCGGCCTTCCCGAGGCGGCGATGCGCGCGGTGCGCGGCCGGCGCGTGGCGATGATCTTCCAGGAGCCGGCCACCGCCCTCAATCCGGTCCTCACCTGCGGCAAGCAGATCGTCGAAGTGATTCAGCGTCACATGAATTCCTCTTTCGAGGATGCAAAGGAAAAATCTCTCCAGCTCCTGCGCGCCGTCGGCATCGACGATGCCGAACGCCGCTTCGACGAATATCCGTTCCAGCTGTCCGGCGGGCTCAAGCAGCGGGTGATGATCGCCGGCGCGCTCGCCGTGGACCCGGAGGTGCTGATCGCCGACGAACCGACCACGGCGCTCGACGTCACCATCCAGGCGCAGATCCTCGATCTGCTGGTGAAGCTGCAGGCGGAACGCGGCATGGCGCTGCTCCTGATCACCCATGACCTCGGCGTGGTCGCGAAGGTGGCGCAGCGCGTCGCGGTAATGTACGCGGGCGAGATCGTGGAGGTCGCCGAGCGCGAGGCCTTCTTCCGTGCGCCGCAGCACCCCTATTCACAGAAGCTCTTCGCCGCCCTGCCCGGGGCCGGACAGCGCGGCGAGCTCGCGGTGATCCGCGGCCAGGTACCGCCGCTCACGCAGCCCTTCAACCATTGCCGCTTCGCCGATCGCTGCGACTTCGTTTTCGACCGCTGCCGGGTCGAGGCGCCGCAACTGCTGGAACCGGCCAGAGGGCACTTCGCGCGCTGCTTCCTGAGAGAAGAAGGACTGGCTCCTCCTCGACAGACGCTTTCGGCAATAACGAAATCTGCCTCTGAGGAATCTCGGGATTCAATACTTCTCGAAGTGAAGGACGTCAAAGTCCATTTCCCCATCCGCCGCGGCGTTTTCCGCCGCACCGTCGGGTACGTGAAGGCCGTCGACGGCGTCTCGCTCGAGTTGCGCGCCGGACGCACGCTCGCCATCGTCGGCGAGTCGGGATCGGGCAAGACCACGCTCGGCAAGGGCGTGCTGCAGCTCATCGAGCCGACCGCGGGCACCGTTATTTTTCAGGAACAAACGATTTCCGGAAAAAGTAGGGCCGAGCTGCGGCCGCTGCGCGGGGCGATGCAGATCGTCTTCCAGGACCCGTACGCCTCGCTCAACCCGCGCCTGCGGGTGTCGGAAATCCTGCTCGAGGGGATGCGCAGCCTCAGGATCGGCGCAAACGACGCCGAAAGAATTGCCCAGTTAGGGAAGCTGCTCACCGAGGTGGGCTTGCCCGCGGAGACGCTGGATCGCTATCCCCACGAATTCTCCGGCGGGCAGCGGCAGCGCATCGCCATCGCCCGCGCCCTGGCGGTGAATCCGAAACTCATCGTCTGCGACGAGCCCACCAGCGCGCTCGACGTTTCGGTGCAGGCGCAGATCCTCAACCTGCTGCGCTCGCTGCAGGAGCGCTTCGGCATCGCCTACCTCTTCATCACCCATAACATCGCGGTCGTCGACTACCTCGCGCACGAGGTGGCGGTGATGCTCAAGGGCAGGATCGTCGAGCGCGGTGCGGTCGATGCCGTGCTGCGCAACCCGCAGCACGACTACACGCGGCAGCTGCTCGCCGCAGTGCCGCGCGTCGACTAGCGGCCGAACTTCCTCGCGTAGGCGAGCTCGGGCCCGCAAGCTTCAGGGCCGATGTCCTGCATTGCCTTGTAGTGATCCCGGGCGACGCCGCCGTTGCGGTTCACTTCCGCATTCCACAGGGCGATGAAGTGCAGGTCGCACTTGCCGGCCTTGGTGGGATTGCGCGCGATCCGGGCGCGGAAGGCTTCCTCGTCACCCTTCGCGAGGTAGCGCACCACCGCCCGGTCGTCGTCGCTCGCCGCGTGCTTCGCGGCGAGCTCGAGCTGCGTACCCCGCTTCGGATCGCCGGCGGAATAGCGCATCAGGTATTCGATGATGTCGAAGCGGGCGCGCGCGCAGCCGTTCGAATCGAACAGCCGTTTGCTGCGGTCGAGCCATTCCAGCGCTTCGCCGGCGGGGCGCTTCGTGTTCGTGAAGAAAATGATCAGGGCATTGTTGCGCGCGGCGTAGGCGCCGCCGCAGCCGTAGTTGGTGCCGGAGTTGAAGACCGCCGTATTCATCGCCAGCGCGGCCTCGGGGTCGACTTTCACGCCGCCGACGCCGGTGACGCGCGCCTCTGCGGCCGCCAGCAGGCAGCCGGAGTGCCCCATGTCGGCGCATTTCTCCCAGTAGGAATAGGCGAGCGGAATGGAATTCAGGTAGCGCTGGGCGATCCAGCCGGCGTAGTACGCGGCATTGGAGACATCCACGCCCCAGTCGGCGATGTCCTTGCCGTACTTGATCACCCGGTCGTAGTCGCCGAGGGCTTCGCGAGCGGCGTCGACATTAGGCGGCCGGTTGGCGCCCGCCAGGGCGGCATTGACCAGCAGGTTGGCGTCGCCCCGGTAGTAGAGCGCTACCACGCGGCCGGACTCGTTCAACTTGCCGCCGTCGATGATCCTGGTCAATGCGTCGATCTCGGGTTCGAGGTCGATGTCGGCGGGCAGGGCGCCCTGGCTCCATTGCGCCTTCGCGCGCTTGACGCTCTCGGCGGCGCCCTTCAGGTCGTCGGCCAGGTCGGCGCGCGCAGCGCTCGTCGCCGTGGCACAAGCCAGCAATAGCAGAAACCTGCGGATCATCGTTCCCCCCAAGGACGATGCTACCGGGGCATCTTAAGAGAGACAGCCGGCTGCGTCATAGCCGGCCTATGACAAATTCACCTAGCTGGCGGTCTTGTACTTCTTGGCGGTGACCTTCTTGCGCTTCCCCTTGGCGGGCGCTCGGACCTCCAGCATCAGCTTCTGCCCCGGCGTGGCCTTGGTGACGCGCGGGTTCCAGCGCGTGATGTCGTCGGTCGCGACCTTGTAGCGCTTGGCGATCGAGGGCAGGGTCTCGCCGGGCTTGACGGTGTGGAAGACGCGCCTGATCGACACCGGGATCGGCGGCGCGTACATGATCGGCATGCGCTGCGTCCGCGCTGCCTCGGCGTCGATCGGTACGACCACCATGGTCGGCAGAGCCGTGGTGCGCGGCCGGATGCCGTTCACTTCCTTGAGATAGGCGACGGTCATGTGGTGCTTCTTGGCGATCGACTCGAAGGTCTCGCCTTTCTTCGGATAGTAGGTCTGCCACGAGACCAGGTCCTCGCCGTCGAGCTTGGCAAGGTTGTCGTGGAAGACGTCGACCTTGTCGGCGGGCAGCACGATGCGCGGCGTCATCGAGGCGCGGATCAGCGGCCGGCTGAAGCCCGGATTGAGGGCGATGAATTCCTCGACCGGCATCTCGGCGAGCTTGGCGGCGAGCTGCACGTCGATGTCCACCACCCGTTCGTAGGTGGCGAAATAGGGCTCGTTCGGGATCGGCGCCAGCGTGACGTTGAAGTAGCCGGGATTGGCGATGATGTTCTTCAACGCCTGCAGCTTCGGGATGTAGTTGCGCGTCTCCGGCGGCATCTTCAGGCTCTGGTAGTCGGTCGGCTTGCCGGCGGCGCGGTTCTTGGCGATGGCGCGGGCGACCGCGTTCTCGCCCCAGTTGTAGGAGGCGAGGGCGAGGTGCCAGTCGCCGTGCATCTCGTAGATCGTCGTCAGGTAGTCGAGCGCGGCGTTGGTGGAATCGACGATGTCGCGCCGGCCGTCGTACCACCAGTTCTGCTTCAGGTCGTAGCGCCTGCCGGTGCCGGGGATGAACTGCCACAGGCCGGAAGCATGGGAGCGCGAGTAGGCCATCGGGTTGAACGCGCTCTCCACCATGGGCAGCAGCGCGAGCTCGGTCGGCAGGCCGCGCTTCTCGATCTCGTCGACGATGTGGAAGAGGTAGAGGCGGCTGCGATCGAACATCCGCTGCAGGTAGTCCGGGCGCGCTGCGTAGTAGGTCATCTGCCGCTGCACCAGCGGGCTGTCGATGTCCGGCATGGCGAAGCCCTGCCGGATGCGCTGCCAGAGGTCCTGCGGCGGCACGGTGCGATCGACTTTCGGCAGCGCCGGCGCCTCGGTCACCTGGAGGCGCTCGCCCTGGAACGGCGTCGCCGGCACGGGCTTGGGCGCCGGCGCAGGCGCCGCGGCGGCGGGCGGCAGCGACTCCTGGGACGGAATCGCCGACGCCGCCGGCGTTTCCGTCTCCGACGTGGGCGTCGACGCACATCCTGCGAAGAGGAACGCCAGCGCGAGGAGGGCGGCGAATCTCAAAACTTGTTCTTCCACTCGCGGATCGCGGCGAAGACGCGCACCGGATCCGCGGCACGCGCGCCAAGATACTTGTTCGCCGATTCGATCACCGCCGGCTCGCGGCAGCGCAGGAACGGATTGGTGGCCTTTTCGTCGCCGAGCCGGCTCGGCAGCGTCGGCTTGCCTTCGGCGCGCAGCTTGCGATCGTGTTCCTCGCGCTTCGCGAGGGCCGTGTTGCCGGGCTCGACCGCCTTGGCGAAGCCGATGTTCGCCAGCGTGTACTCGTGCCCGCAGTAGACCTTGGTGTCGTCGGGTAGCGCCGCGAGCTTGTCCAGCGACTTCACCATCTGCTCGGCAGTGCCTTCGAAGACGCGGCCGCAGCCGCAGGCGAAGAGCGTGTCGCCACAGAAAAGTGAGCCTGCTCCATAATAGGCAATGTGCGCGCGCGTGTGGCCAGGGATGTCGAGCACCGAGAATTCCACGCCGAGCTCCGGAATGGAGACGCTGTCGCCTTCCGCCACCGGCCTGGTGAGCGTCGCGATCGGTTCGTTCTTCGGCCCGTACACGGGCACGTCGAAGCTGCGCAGCAGCTCGGCGATTCCGCCGACGTGATCGGGATGGTGGTGGGTGGCGAGGATCGCCGCGAGCTGCAGTCCCTCACGCTTCAGGTAGTCGAGCACGGGCTGCGCCTCGCCGGGATCGACCACGGCGGCGTGGCTCGCGTTGCGCAGCGTCCAGACGTAGTTGTCCTTGAACGCGGCGACCGGAACGACTTGCAGCATGGACCGTAATTCCTTCGTGCAAAACGGGGCGAAGTATAGCGGCGGGGAGCGCTCATCGCTTTCGGGCTGGCTCTCCACCCCCCAAGGCTCGTACGTGCTTGGCTGGGAGCTCGCCCAGTATGACAGCGCGGTTGATGACGCGTTCGGCTTCAGGGCAGTACAGGTCGGCCTACCGGAAGTCGACTTTCTGCGACAGAACCGCATTCCGTTCCGTTTCACGCTCGCCCTCGAGCCCGGCGCCGGCCTCGCCGCCGATCCGCTGCAGCTGCCGCTCGCTTCGCAGAGCGTCGACCTGGTCGTGCTGCCGCACGTGCTCGAGTTCCACCCGCAGCCGCACGAGGTGCTGCGCGAGGTCGAGCGCGTGCTGATGCCCGAAGGCCACGTGGTCATTTCCGGATTCAACACCGCTTCGCTCTGGCGCATGCGGCAGATGTTCTCCTTCGACAAGAACTCACCCTGGGACGCGAAGTTCATCGGCCTGCTGCGCCTGCGGGAGTGGCTGCGCTTGCTCGGCTTCGAGCTGAACGGGGGCATGTTCGGTTGCTACGCGCCGCCGTTCCGGCAAAGCCGGTGGCTGGAGCGCTTCGCGTTCATGGAGAAGGCGGGCGCGCGCTGGTGGCCGATCGCCGGCGGCATCTACGTGGTGCGCGCGGTGAAGCGCGTCCAGGGCATGCGGCTCGTGACGCCGGCGTGGCGCCAGGAGCGGGCACGCCGCCGCGGCGCGACGGCGCCGATCACGCAGCGTACGCACAAAAACCATGAGCGATGAGGTCGTGGAGATCTTCACCGACGGTGCCTGCCGAGGGAATCCCGGCCCCGGCGGCTGGGGTGCGATCCTCCGTTCCAACGGACACGAGAAAGAGTTCTTTGGCGGGGAGCCGGCGACGACCAACAACCGCATGGAGCTCACCGCGGTGATCCGCGCGCTCGAGGCGCTCAAGCGTCCGAGCCATGTTTCCGTCTACACCGATTCGCAGTACGTCCAGAAAGGCATTTCCGAGTGGATCCATACCTGGAAACGCAAGGGCTGGCGAACCGCTGACAAGAATCCGGTAAAAAACGAGGATCTGTGGCGCCGCCTGGACGAGGTCGCCGCGCAGCATGAGGTAGAGTGGCATTGGGTCCGGGGGCACGACGGACACCCGGAAAACGAACGAGCGGACGAGCTCGCGAACAGAGGAATACCCGATGTCCCGCCTGGTCGTCCTTGACACCGAAACCACCGGCCTCAACGCCCGGCACGGCGACCGGATCATCGAAATCGGCTGCGTCGAGATCCTCGACCGGCGCATCTCCGAGCGCGTCTTCCACGCCTACCTGAATCCCGAGCGCGAGGTGGAGTTGGGCGCCACCCGGGTGCACGGCCTGACGCGCGAGGACCTGATGGCGAAGCCGAAGTTCGCCGAGGTGGCGAAGGACTTCCTCGATTTCGTCGCCGGCGCCGAAGTCATCATCCACAACGCCGATTTCGACGTGGAATTCCTCGATCTCGAGCTCGGCCGCGCCCGTCTCGGCGCGTTCCGCGAGCAGGTGGCGAAGGTCACCGACTCGCTGTTCATGGCCCGGGAGCTGCACCCCGGCCGCAAGAACTCCCTGGACGCGCTTTGCGAGCGCTACTTCGTCAACAACGCCAACCGCACGCTGCACGGCGCGCTGCTCGACGCGCGGCTGCTGGCCGAGGTCTACCTGTCGATGACCCGCGGCCAGGAAAGCCTGATGATGGAGCTGGAGACGCCGGCCGCCGCAGCGGCCGCCCATGCCGCGCTGCAGATCGATATCTCGAGCCTGATCGTGGTGCCGGCGCTGCCCGAGGAGATCGCGTTGCACGAGCGGTATCTCGACGGCCTGGACAAGGAAGCGAAGGGCGGCAGCCTCTGGCGCCGCCTCGCCGCCTAGGCCTCGCGCGCCCGCGGCAGCCATTCCCCCGACGCAAGCTCGCGCCGCGCCGCGGGCAGCGTGATCTGGTAGTTGATCAGGTAGACGGTGGCGTCGCTGCGGTATTCCTCGATCTGCTTGTCGGTGACGAGGTGCTCGAAGGTGCGCTCCAGGCGCGGCTCGGCCGCGTGGCTGCCCTTCATGAAGACCTCGAAGCGGTAGCGGCCGGGACGCAGGTCCAGCGGCTCGCCGCGGCCGCGCTCCGAGATGTCGAACAGCACGAACTTGGCGACCGCGCGCTTGCCGTCCAGGGCGAAGGCGGTGAAATGATCGATGGCGTTGGCCGAGGTGATCTGGCGCTTCGCTTGCAGGAAGCCCTGCATGTCGACCTCCGCCACCGGGCTGAGCAGCATCGAGCGCTCGGCCTGGCCGTCGATCGTCAGGCGTAGCGCCACCCACTGGATGATGCCGCCGGCGTGCCCGGCGTTCGTGAACTGCAGCGGCAGCAGCAGCTTCGGGCTGCGCGCCCGGCTCGCCCGGGGGAGGATCACGTCGCCCGCGAGCACCTCGGGACAGAACTCGAGCATGCGCAGCCGTCGGAAAACGAG
>LSTF01000041.1 GCA_001644455.1 Betaproteobacteria bacterium SCGC AG-212-J23 | reverse complement strand
CATCGATGTTCACCTGCGGCACGCCCTATGGCAGCAGCAAGGGCAGCGAGGTGCAATCGAAATCGAGCGTGAAGAAGGCCCAGGAGCTGCTCAAGGCCTCGGGTTATGACGGCACGCCGGTGGTGCTGATGAAGCCCACCGACCTCGCGGCGATCGGCAAGCTGCCCGACGTCGCGGCGCAACTGCTGCGCCAGGCGGGCTTCAAGGTCGACCTGCAGGCCATGGACTGGAACACGCTCGTCGGCCGGCGCGCGAAGAAGGACGCGCCTGCCGCCGGGGGCTGGAACATGTTCTTCACTGCCTGGGTCGCGCCGGACATCTGGAACCCGCTCACCAATCCGGCGGTCGGGGCGCTGGGCGAGAAATCCTGGTTCGGCTGGCCCTCGGACCCGGCGATCGAGAAGCTGCGCGACGAGTTCGCGCGCGCCACCGACGATGCGAAGAAGAAAGCGCTCGCCGAGCAGATCCAGGCGCGCGCCTTCGAGATCGCGACGCACGCGCCGCTCGGCGAATACGTCAACCCGCTCGCCGCGCGGCGCAACATCACGGGCTTCGTCACCGGCCCGGGCAATCTCTACTGGAACATTAAGAAGAACTGATCGCCTTCATCCTCCGGCGGCTGGCGGCGACGATCCCGGTCCTGGGGGTCGTGGCGGTGCTGGTGTTCCTGCTGCTGCGCCTGACGCCGGGCGACCCGGCGGCGATCCTCGCCGGCGACGCGGCGACGAGCGAGCAGATCGCGCAGATCCGCGCCAGCCTCGGGCTCGACCGGCCGCTGGTGATGCAGTTCGGCATCTGGATCGGCAAGGTGCTGACCGGCGACCTCGGCCAGTCGTTCTACTTCCGCATCGACGTCGCGACGCTGATCGGCCAGCGCCTCGAGCCGACCTTCGCGCTTGCCGGCCTGACGATTCTGATCGCCGTTGTGGTCGCGGTGCCGCTCGGCGCGCTCGCCGCCTGGCGCTTCGGCGGCTGGCTCGACCGCTCGCTGATGGCCTTCTCGGTGCTCGGCTTCTCGGTGCCGGTCTTCGTCCTCGCCTACCTGCTCATCTGGCTGGTGTCGCTGCAGCTCGGCTGGCTGCCGGTGCAGGGGTACGTGCGCATCTCCGACAATTTCTTCCTGTTTGTAAAGCACCTGATTCTTCCGTCGCTCACGCTCTCCGTGATCTACATCGCCCTGATCGCAAGAGTCACGCGCGCGTCCGTGCTCGAGGCGCTCGGCGAGGACTACATCCGCACGGCGCGGGCAAAGGGCCTGCCGGAGATGCGCGTCCTGGTGCGCCACGCGCTCGCCAACGCCGCCGTGCCGATCGCCACCGTGATCGGCCTCGGCGTCGCCATCCTCATCGGCGGCGTGGTGGTCACCGAGTCGGTGTACGCGATCCCCGGTCTCGGCCGGCTGACGGTCGATGCCGTGCTGGCACGCGACTTTCCGACCATCCAGGGCGTGATCCTGTTTTTCTCGCTTGTGTATGTCTTGGTGAACCTGTTGATCGATCTGTCGTACGTGTTCCTCGATCCGCGGATCCGCTACTGATGGTGCTGCGCAACTGGTCGGTGCGCATCGGCGGCGGCGTGCTCGCCTTGCTGCTGCTGGTCGCGCTCGCCGCGCCCTGGCTCGGCACGGTCGACCCGACGCTGTTCGACGCCGCGAGCCGCGACCTGCGCCCCGGCCAGGCGGGCGAGATCACCACCCTCGACGGCGAAACCCTGAAGCATGTCTTCCTCATGGGCTCGGACTCCTTCGGCCGCGACATCTACAGCCGCGTGCTGTACGGCACGCGCGTGTCGCTCGTCGTCGGGCTCGCCGCGGCGCTGATCGCGCTCGCGTTCGGCGTCGTGGCAGGCCTCGTCGCGGGGTATCTGCGCTGGCTGGACGGCCTGCTGATGCGCGTCATGGACGGAGTGATGGCGATCCCCGCGGTGCTGATCGCCATCGCCGTGGTCGCGCTTTGGCGCGCGAGCCTGCTGACCGTGATCGTCGCCATCGCCATCCCGGAGATCCCGCGCGTCACGCGCCTGGTGCGCTCGCTGGTCCTGACGATCCGCGAGGAGCCCTACGTGGAGGCCGCCGTCTCCCTCGGCACGCCGGCAACCAGGATCATGTTCGCCCATATCCTGCCGAACACGGTCGCACCGCTGCTGGTGCAGGGCACCTACATCTGCGCCTTCGCCATCCTCCTCGAGGCGATTCTCTCCTTCCTCGGCGTCGGCCTGCCGCCCGACATCCCGACCTGGGGAAACATCATGGCCGAGGGACGCGTGCAGTTCGTCGCCTACCCGCACAACGTCTTCTTTCCCGGCGTCTTCCTCGCCGTCACGGTGCTCGCCGTCAACATATTGGGAGACGGCTTGCGCGACACGCTGGACCCCAAGATGGCGAAACGCGTATGAGCGTTCTCGAAGTTTCCGATCTGACCGTGACCCTGCCACGGGGAGGGGACCGTCCGCAGGCGGTGTCGGGAGTGAGTTTCCAAATCGAGAGCAATGAAATTCTCTGCCTGGTCGGAGAGTCGGGATCGGGGAAGTCAGTCATCGCCTACACGATCATGGGCCTGCTGCCGAAGACGTTGCGGGTGGCCGGCGGCGAGATGCGGGTGCAGGGGCGCCCGGCGATGATCTTCCAGGAGCCGAGCAGCGCGCTGAACCCGGTCATGCGCTGCGGCGAGCAGATCGACGAAGTGTTCCGCTTCCACACGCGCCTCTCGCCCGGCGAGCGGAGGCGCCGCTCGCTCGCGCTGCTGCGCGAAGTCGCGATCGCCGACCCCGAGCGTGTCCTCGATGCCTATCCGCACCAGATCTCCGGCGGCCAGCGCCAGCGCGTCATGATCGCGATGGCGCTCGCGCTCGAGCCGGCGTTGCTGATCGCGGACGAGCCGACCACCGCCCTCGACGTAACCACCCAGGCGCAGATCCTGAAGCTGATCGTCGAATTGCAGAAGAAGCACGGCATGGCCGTGCTGTTCATCACGCACGACTTCGGCGTGGTCGCCGAGATCGCGCACCGCGTCGCGGTGCTGCGCGAGGGCCGCGTGGTCGAGATCGGCCCGCGCGACCGGATCCTCGCCGCGCCGCGCGACGAATACACGCGCCTGCTGATCCGCTCGGTGCCGACGCTCCGGCCGCGCGCCCGCGCTTCCGGCGCGAACGCCCCCGCGGTCCTCGAAGCGAAGGCCGTGTCAAAAACCTACTTCGACCGCCGCTGGCTGCGGCCAAGCCGCGAGGTTGCCGCGGTGCGCGAGGTGAGCCTGGTGCTGCGCAAGGGGCGGACGCTCGGCCTGGTCGGCGAGTCCGGATCCGGGAAGAGCACGCTCGCGCGCTGCATCGCGCGGCTGATCGAGCCGACCAGCGGCGAGATTCTCCTGGGGAACGCGGACCTCGCGCACATGCCGGCACGCGCGCTGCGCCCGCTGCGCCGCCGGGTACAGGTCGTCTTCCAGGATCCCTACCGCTCGCTCAACCCGCGGCGCAGCGTCGGCGAGGCGCTCATCGAAGGGCCGCTCAACTACGGCGTGCCGCGCGCCGAAGCGCTCGAGCGAGCGCGCCGGCTGATGGAGCTGGTGCGCATGGATCCGCAAGCGCTGTCGCGCTATCCGCACCAGTTCTCGGGCGGCCAGCGCCAGCGCATCTGCATTGCGCGCGCGCTCGCGGTCGAGCCCGACCTGCTGATCGCCGACGAGCCGGTCTCCGCACTCGACGTATCGGTGCAGGCGCAGGTGCTCGCGCTGCTGGAGGAGATCCGCCGCCGCCTCGATCTCGCGATGTTGCTCATCACCCACGACCTGCGGGTTGCCGCGCAGGTGTGCGACGAGGTGGCGGTCATGCGCGACGGCCGGGTGGTCGAGCACGGCCCCGCCAGCGAAGTCCTGGTGCGACCGCAACACGCCTACACCCAGGCGCTCGTCGCCGCGGCGCCCGGCCGGGGCTTCGCTTTCGCCAGCCAGTAAACTAGCGGTATGGAACAGGGCTACGAGTTGCGGCAAGTCACGCGTTGCGGCTCGACCAACAGCGTGCTCCTCGCCGAGCGAAGCCTCGCGAGGCCGGTGCTGCTCGTGGCAGGCGAGCAGACCGCAGGGCGCGGCCGCCGCGGCCGGCGCTGGCACAGCGCGCCCGGCGCCGGGCTCACCTTCTCGCTCGCCGTGGCGCTGCGTCGGCCGCTGCGCGAGCTCGCCGCGCTGCCGCTCGTCGCCGGCGTGGCGGTGGCGCGCGCGCTGCGCACCGTGGGCGTCGCGCGCGCGGCGCTGAAGTGGCCGAACGACATCCTCGTCGACGGCGCGAAGCTCGGCGGTATCCTGGTCGAGACCCGATCCATGAGCGGCGCGATCAAGGCGGTGATCGGCGTCGGTATCAACCTGCGCGGTGCGGCCGCGTTGCGCACACGCCTGCGCCGCGACGTCGCGGTGCTCGAGCAGTTCATCCCCGTTCCCGACCAGGCGTTGCTCGCCGGGAGCATCGCCGACGCTTTGCTCGCATCGCTCGCCGCGTTCGAAGCGCAGGGCCTGGACGCGGTGCGAGCAGAATGGGATCGCCTCGACGCGCACGCCGGCCAGAAGCTGCGGGTGCGCCTCGCCGACGGCCGCGTGCTGACTGGCGTGGCGAGCGGCCTCGAAGCCGACGGCGCGCTGCGGCTCGCGACGCGCGGCGGCATGCGCGCGGTGCGCAGCGGGCGCGTCATCTCCGCGAGGGCGGCATGATCCTGGCGATCGACGCCGGCAATTCCCGCGTGAAGTGGGGCTGGCACGACGGCAAGGAGTGGACGAGCATCGCCACCGTCTCGTTGATCGAGTTCGCGGCCTCGAGCGACCACGTCAATCCCTTCTCGACGACGCACGACGACCCGGAGCGGATCGTCATCTCGAACGTCGCCGGCGACGGGGCGCACCAGCTGATCGTCAACTGGACCAGCATCTTCGACGCCGAGCCGCTGTGGCTGCGCGCCGACACGGAGCGCTGCGGCGTGAAGAACCGCTACGAGAAGCCGGAGCTGCTCGGGCCCGACCGCTGGGCCGCGCTGATCGCCGCCCGCGGCATCCATAGTGGCGCGAGCCTGGTGGTGAACGCGGGAACGGCGACCACGGTCGACATGCTGACCGACGACGGCACGTTCCTCGGCGGCGCGATTCTTCCGGGCGTCGAGCTGATGCGCTTCGTGCTGCACGAGCACACCGGCCGCCTGCCGATCCAGGAGGGCTCGCATCGCGACATGCCGCGCAACACCGTGGACGCGATCGAGACCGGCTGCCGGCACGCCCAGGCCGGCGCGGTCGAGCGCATGTACCGCGTGTTCCGCGACATCGCCCCGGCGCCGCTCTGCATTGTCGCCGGCGGCGCCGGCCGCACGCTCGTCGACCAGCTGACGATGCCCCGCCGTTATGTCGAGAACCTGGTGCTCGACGGCCTTGCGCGCATCGCCCTCGCCGAACGGGCGGTCGCAAAGTGAGAACCGCCTTCCTGATCCTGCTGCTGGTGAACGTCGGCTTCTTCGCCTGGTGGCGCTACGGGTCGCCGCCCGATGCCGCGGCCGACCCCGCCCCGCTCGCGCGCCAGATCGACCCGGAAAAGCTGAAGGTCGTCGCGCCCAAGGACCTGCCGCCGCCCACGCCCGTAAAGCCGGTCGCAGCGATCAGGGCCGAACCCCCGCCTCCGCCACCGGTGGCACTGAAGTGCCTGGAATGGGGCAGCTTTACGCTCACCGATGCGCCGCGCGCCGAGAAAACGCTCGAGCCGCTCTCGCTCGGCCCCCGGCTTTCGCAGCGGCGCACCGAGGAGACCGCCGGCTGGTGGGTCTTCATCCCGGCGCAGAAGGTCGCGAATCCGCGCCAGGCGGCACTACGCAAGGCGAGCGAGCTGCGCAGTCTCGGCATCGAGGACTACTTCATCGTCCAGGAAGAGGGCCAGCACCGCTGGGCTCTGTCGCTCGGCGTGTTCCGCACCGAGGAAGCGGCGCGTGCGCGCCTCGGGACGCTGCGCGCGCAAGGCGTGCGGACCGCGACGGTCGGCGCGCGCGAGACCGTCGTGCCCAAGGTGTGGCTGCAGGTGAAGAGCGTCGACCCGGCGCTGGAGGCGAAGCTGAAGGAGCTCACGGTGCAGGTCGAAAGCACCGAGCTGCGCAACTGCCCCTAACCTATAGGTAGGGCCCCGCCGGGGACGTGCTTGGCGACCAGCTGCAGCAACCGGTCGGCGCGCACCGGCTTGGTGATGTAGCCCACCGCGCCGAGCGACTTGCCGCGGTAGTCCCCCTCCTCGTGCGAGGTGAGAAAGATCACCGGGATATCGGGCACGGACTTGTCGGCCTTCAGGGCGGCGATGAACTCGAAGCCGTCCATGTGCGGCATGTTGACGTCGGTGATGATCAGGTCGGGCGGGCTGCGCAGCACCATGTATCCCGCCGCGATGGCGTCCGCGGCGACGAGCACTGCGTATCCGGCCGACGACAAGTGCAGCCTCAGCAGCTCGCGGATGCTTTCGTCGTCGTCGATGACCAGGATGCTGGCGGGCATGGGCCTCGGTCTTTGGTGCTGGTGGCCCGACTCGAACGGGCGACCTACTGATTACGAATCAGTTGCTCTACCAACTGAGCTACACCAGCGGGGACGCGGATTATAGCCGGGGGGCGCCGGGGGGCGCCCCGGGCCGTGATTTGCATCACGCTATACTGGTTCGGACCGTCCGTTCGCCCCGCCAGAAGGGCCGCCGGTCGCCGGCTTTTGCGACCCGGGGTACGGCTCCGTAGCATCCTCACGACAAGAAAGGGAGATTCATGCGCAGCAACCGCGGCTTCACCATCATCGAGGTCATGATCGTCGTCGTCATCATCGCGATTCTTGCCTCGGTCGCGATCCCCAGCTACGTCGACTACATCACCCGCAGCAAGATCCAGGAAGCGACCTCCACACTGCTCTCGCAGCGGGTGAAGATGGAGCAATTCTTCCAGGACAACCGCACCTATGTCGGCACGTGCGCGGCGGGCACCGTGGCGCCGCTGCCTGCGAACACCAAATACTTCGCCATCGCCTGCCAGAACCAGACCAATGCGGCCTACACCGTGAGCGCGACCGGCAACTGCGGCGCAGGGGTGGACGCGAGCATGTGCGGCTTCAGCTTCACCATCGACCAAGCCAACAACCGCGTTACCGTCGCCGTACCGGCGGGCTGGACCCTGCCTGCAGGCAACTGCTGGGTGACGAAGAAGAGCGGCGTGTGCTGACCAAGAGCGCCACGCCGACGGGCTTCACCATCATCGAGGTCCTGTTCACCGTCGCCGTCCTCGGCATCCTGGTGATGATGGCGATGCCGACGTTCGGCGAGTGGCTGCAGAGCCAGCAGCTGCGCTCGGCGGCAGATTCGACGATCAACGGCCTGCAAGTCGCACGCGCCGAGGCCATCCGCCGCAACCTGCCGGTCCAGGTCGCCTTCGCCGCACCCCGCACCGGCTGGTCGGTGACCGAGCAGCCGCCGGTGGCGACCTTCATCCAGGGACGCGACGCCAACGAAGGCTCGCCCAACGCGGAACTCACCATCACGCCCGGCGGCGCGACCACGGTGACCTTCAGTCCGCTGGGCGGTGTTACCGCCAACTCGGACGGCACGCCGGCGATTACGACCCTGGACATCAAGAATCCATTCGGCGGCGCCTGCGCGCCGGCCGGAGCGATGCGCTGCCTTCGCGTGATCATCTCCGCCGGCGGCACGGTGCGCATGTGCGACCCGCATCCCGCGGTGGTCGCGCCGGACCCCAGGGCCTGCTGATGAAGAAAACCCAGCAAGGCGTGATGCTGCTCGAGGCGCTGATCGCGATCCTGATCTTCTCGATCGGCATCCTCGCCATCGTCGGCATGCAGGCCACCGCGCTGAAGACCGTCACCGAGTCGCGCAGCCGCGCCGAAGCGGCGCTCTACGCCAACCAGTTGCTCGGCCAGATCTGGACCGACGCGATCAACGCTTCGCAGTATGCCTATCCGGGCGCGGGCGCCGTGCCGGCGCGCCTGCAGAGATGGCACGACGACGTGACCGGCGTGACCGATGCCGGCATGGCCGCGGGCCAGACGCGGCGCGGCCTGCCGGGCGCGGCGAACGCCAAGCCGGTGGTCACCATCAGCAACGGCACCGCCACGGGCGCGACGGTGCAGATCCAGGTGTTCTGGCGCAACGCCGAAGAAGAGGCGCAGGGCCTTCCGCCGCACAACTACACGGTCACCGCGGCCGTCTACGGGAACTAGTCATGCGCAACCACATCAGGCAGGCCGGCATGAGCATGGTGGAACTGATGGTGGCGATGGCCATCGCCCTGATCGGCACCATCATCATTTTCCAGGTGTTCGAGGTCTCGGAAGGCATCCGCCGCACAACGACGAGCGGCGGCGATGCGCAGCAGAACGGCCAGATCGGCCTGTACGTGATGGAAAACGACCTGCGCAACGCGGGCATGGGATTCAACGACACGCCATACGCCGGCTGCAACGTCAACGCCTTCGACAGCACGCGCGCGCCGACGGGCTTCAGCCTGCTGATGTCGCCGGTGTCGATCGTCGCCGGCGCCGCCAACACGGCCGCCGACTCGCTCTCGATCTTCTACGGCTCGCAGTACGTGGTCGCCAATTCAACCACCATTCAGTCGACGATGGGCACGCCGACCGCCAATGTGCAGATCGCCTCCAGCGGCCGCTACGGGTTCCGTGAAGGCGACCTGCTGATCCTCGCTCAGCCGGGCACGGCCAACTGCGAGCTGATGGAGCTCACCGCGCTGGTGGACGCCGACAAGTTCTCGCACGACAACACCCCGAACTACACGCTGAACTGGGTCGCCAGCGGCGCGGTCGGCGTGGCGTCGCGTTTCAACCCTCCCGGCGGATCGTTCCAGTTCGGCGGCGTCGGCGCCGCTGCGACGCGTGTCTACAACATCGGCAATCCGTACGACGACAATGGCGTGTTCAACCTCAACGGCCCGACCATGCCGGTCTACAACACCTACACGGTGACCAACAACTCGCTGACCGTGGCCTCCAAGTTCTCCAGCGCCGCCGCGGTGCCGATCGCCGACAACATCGTGCACATGCGCGCGTTGTACGGGCTGGACGACGGCGTCAACAACAATACCGTGACCCTGAACCCGTTCTATGTCGCGGGCGACGGCATCGTCGACCGCTTCGTCGACGCCGCGACCTTCGACGCGATGGGGGCGGCCAAGCCCTGGCAATACATCGCCATGGTGCGCGTGGTGATGGTGGCACGCAGCGCGCTCGCCGAGAAATCCTCGGGGGGCGGCGCATGCGACACGACCACCGCCGCGCCCACCTGGAGCGGCAGCAACCTCGGCGGCGCGCCGTTCAACATGCAGGTCTCCCTCGACCTGTCGGCCGATCCGAACTGGCAGTGCTACCGCTACAAGGTGTTCGAGACCACCGTGCCGTTGCGCAACTGGATCTGGAAGTCGACCTGACCATGACACACCCGACCGATCGCCGCCAGTTGAAGCCGCTCCGCGCCCAGCGGGGCGTAACGCTGATCATCGCGCTCATCGTGCTGGTGGCGATGACGCTCGCCGGCGTGGCGATGATGCGCTCGGTCGATACCGGCACCATCGTCGTCGGCAACATCGCCTTCCGCCAGGCGACCGTCAACGCGGCCGACCAGGGACTGCAGGCGGGCTACGGCTACGTCTTTGCCAATTCCGGCACCGCCAACCTCTACAACGACGACAACATGATCGGCGTCGCGAGCAAGGGGTATTACGCAAGCACTCCGCCCAACGAGCAGAGCACCTGGTTCATGAATCAGAACAACTGGACCAACGCCGCGGTCGTCAACGCCGGCAACCCCGACGCCGGCGGCAACGTCGTCTACTACCTGATCCACCGGCTGTGCCTGAACAACACCGGCTCCGCCCCCTCGCCGGACAAGTGCGCCGCGACGCCGGACAACGCGGCGATCACCGGCGAGGGCGTCGATGCCAGCTCGGCGAACTACTTTACCCGCCCGCCCGCGACCCATTACCGCATCACCTCGAAGGCGGTGGGGCCGCGCAACTCGATCACCTTCGTCCAGACGCTCATCCGGACCCAGTAAAAAAGCACCCGCCTCCAGGGGAGGATCGGAAAATGAAAACAACCCACAAAACGCCCTTCGTCCAGCTTCTCACCGCAGCCCTGGTCGCGCTCGCCGCTCCAGCAGCGCTTGCCGGCACGGTGACGATCTCGTCGACGCCGCTCGCCACCTCCGGCGCCTCCTCGGTGCTGCCCAACCTGCTCTTCACGCTCGACGCTTCGGGCAGCATGGACTCCGACTACCTGCCCGACTACATCAACGACGGCGGCAAGTGCATGACGCGCTCGGGCGGCAACACGACCTGCACGGTCGGCGATGCACCGTGGAATGCCGGCGGCGCGAACGGCTTCAACGGCGTCGCCTACGACCCGATGCTCGCCTACAAGCCGGGACTCCTGTCGACCGGCCGAAGCGTCATCGG
The DNA here is from genome assembly GCA_001644455.1 of Betaproteobacteria bacterium SCGC AG-212-J23. Lineage (GTDB taxonomy): Bacteria > Pseudomonadota > Gammaproteobacteria > Burkholderiales > SG8-39 > SCGC-AG-212-J23. Next base: position 20,223 of record LSTF01000041.1, on the reverse strand, counting down.
CAACTCGAACGCAGTATTCGGCTCTACGCTGACGACGACGGCGGTCCAGAACGACGCTTACGGCGTGCAGTTCACGGGCACCACCAATATCACGACCGGCGTCCAGGACACGCGCTACTGCAACGCCAACAGCCTGTGCAAGCGCAACGGCGCCGACAGTGCGGGCACTACGCTGGTGAGCGGCACCGATTCCCAGGGCGTTACCTACACTGCGGGACAGTTCCCGTACAAGACTCACAGCAGCAACAGCAGCACAGTTCTCTTCGGGCTGCCGGAGATGATGCAGATGGGCACCGTCAGCCGCTCCGGCACCACCGTGACCGTGAACACCCTCGCGCCGCACGGCCTCGCCGCTGGCAACACGATCTTCGTCACCGGCACCGGTGTCGGCAGCATCGACCTCAGCGCCGTCACCGTCGCGACCGCGCCGACCGCCAATCAATTCACCTATACGAGCACCGCTTCGGGCACCTTCCCCACCCCCGTCACGGGCGTCACCTTCACGCGCAGCGGCAGCCGGGTGACCGTCAGCAGCAGCAGCCATGGCCTGGGCACCGACACCTTGATCACCGTGAGCGGCACCGGCAACGCTAACATCGACAGCGCCACGCCGGTCCAGATCAGCTCGACGGGAAGCAACTCGTTCACGTACAACCTGTCGGGCTCGGCGACCGTCAGCCCGTCGGTCACGGGCAACTACCAGGTCGTTTCCGCTTTCGGGTCATTCCGCAAGCACGCGTCCACCGGGGTCACCGTAACGCGCGTGGCCGCCAGCACCACCGTTACCGTGAGCTCCACGGCCCACGGCCTGGTCACCAACGACGTCGTCACGATCAACTCCCCGTCCGGCAGCCCGGCGGGACTCGAGACCAACCGCTCGGTCACCGTCGTCGACGCGAATACGTTCCGCTACACCCAGACCGGCGGTACCACCACCGCGCTCGCGGCGACCGCAGCCACCTGGGTGCGCACCGGCCTCTACAACCAGCAAGGTACCGCCAACGGCACCGCCAACTCCTACTACATCATCCCGGTCGAATACTGCTCCGACGCGAACCTCAGCAACTGCGTCGGCGTTGCCCCCGGCGCAGCGGCGCCGTCCGGCTTCCCGTTCCCGGCGCTGGTGCGTTTCTGCCAGACGCAGGAGCAGGCACTCGCGCCGGCGGTGATCTCCGACGCCTCCGGCACCCCACGCTGCCGCAGCAAGTTCGTCGGCAGCGGCAGCACGCTCTGGAGCTGGCCGCGCTACGGCGTCTTCAAGCGCGACATCATCCAGAGCACCACGACCACATATACGCGCGCCTCGACTCGCACCGACTGCGCAGGCGCACCGACCTGCACCTACACCGAAGAAATCCAGAACTACGCGCGCTGGTGGGCCTACTACCGCACCCGCATGCAGATGATGAAGACCGCCGCGGGGCGCGCCTTCCTGCCGTTCATTTCCAACCCTTCGGCGACGCCGGCGATCCCCGACAAGCTGCGCATCGGCTTCATCACCATCAACCCGTTCTATGCCATCGGCGGCAACTCTGACCTCGGCACGGTGCAGACCAACCGCTACCTGAAGATCAGCGCCTTCAACACCACGCAGGCCGCAGCCTGGTACACGATGTTCTACCTGCAGGACCCGAACCAGTCGACGCCGCTGCGCGAGGCGCTGTCGCGCGCCGGCTGGATCTACGCCGGCAAGCTGAACACCGGCCTGACCTCCGGCATTCCCGTGGCGGACGACCCGGTCCAGGCGTCCTGCCAGCGCCACTTCACGCTGATGACCACCGACGGCTACTGGAACGGCAACGCCGGCCAGAACCTGCAGGGCGGAGCGATCGGCAACCTAGACAACATCAGCCCGACTACCGACGCCGGCTACTCGTCAGTGTCGGTCGATCGCACCACGACCGGCACATTCGACGGCGGCGTCGGCACTTCGGTGACCGTCGCCACGCCGACCACGCAGCTCGAGCAGGTCATCTGCCAGACGAGCAACAACACGACCTACGGCAGCGCCCCGCAGACGAGCTGCGGCTGCAGCGCCGGCCAGCACCGCATCAAGCAGCGCACGCTGGTGACCACGCAGACCGTCGTCACCATCGACGGCGTCGTGACCAGCAACACCACGGGATCGCCGGTCGCGACCTACCAGAACACGACCGGCTGCGTGCCCGTATTCACTTCGACCGCCGTGACACCAGCCACCCGGCTGGACCAGCAGGTCTGCACCGGCAGCGCCAATACCACGTTCAGCCAGGGAACGCAGCAAGCCTGCGGCTGCGCCGCGAACCTGAAGCGCGTCAAGCAGCAGACCGGCAGCCGCAACCATACCGTGGTGACCACGGATGGCGCGGTGACGTCGGACACCTATAGCGCCTACGCGTACACGTTCCAGAACATCACCGCCTGCGATGCGCTCGTCAACACCACGGTGACCGAGATTACCGAGCAGGAAGACAACCGCTGCACCGGTAGCGGCAACAGCACTTTCGGCACTTCGGCGAACAATGGAGCCGGCGGCGAGACCGCCTGCGGCTGCACCAGCAGCAACCGGCGCAACTGGCGCCGCACGATCAAGTACGACCAGACGGTCGTCAAGTACGACGGCGTGACGACCAGCACTACCTACGGCCCCATCAAGAGCCAGGTGTTCGCGGCGCTCACCGGCTGTACCAACCCGTCGAGCCCGAGCTCGACGCCGGTGATCAACGCCAGCTCGCCGCAGCCCGCCACCTATCCGCAGATCAGCAACAGCGGCTCGACGGTCACCTCCGCCAACTTCACGCTCACCCCGACCCCGCAGATCTTCGATCCCGCGGGCGCGACCGTCACCACCCCGGCCGGCACGCAACTCACCATCGCGCTGGCGCCGAACCCGAGCAATCCGACGGTGGGCACGCCGGTCACGACCACCGTCCCGGGCGGCTTTCCCAACACGCTCGCCGACGTGGCGATGTACTACTTCCGCAACGACCTGCGCGGCGGCGTCGAGATCAACAGCAGCCCGGCGGCGAACACCGGGCCGACGAACAATCTCGGCGGCACCGGCACGGTCGACGTCTCGCCCAACCTGGTGCCGGCGAAGCTCGGCGCTAAGGACTTCGCCACGCACCAGCACATGGTGACTTTCACGGTCGGCATGGCCGACGGCCTGATGCGCTACCAGGCTGACTACGACAATCCGACGACAACGACCGGAGACTTCGCCAACGTCAAGAACGGCACGAGCAACGCCTGCTTCTGGGTGAGCGGCACCTGCAACTGGCCGCAGCCCATCGCGGACGACGCGTCGGCGCTCGACGACTTGTGGCATGCGGCGGTCAATGGCCGCGGCCAGTTCTACCTGGCGCTGAACGCGGACGCGCTCTCCACCGGCATCCAGACCGCCCTCACGGCAGTGAACGCGCAGGTGGCGGCGGCGGCGGCGTCGGCGACCTCGAGCCCGAACGTGACGCAGACCGACAACCAGATCTTCAGCACGACCTACGAGACCAACACCTGGTCCGGCAAGGTATTCGCGCAGACCATCGACCCGTCCACCGGCGACGTGCTGCCGACCATCCAGTGGCAGGCCGACCAGCAGCTCCTGTCCAAGGTCGGGACGAGCACCGACTCGCGCGTGATCTGGACCTTCGACAGCTCGTCCGGCACGAAGCTCAAGTCGTTTACCTGGGCAGCGCTCACGCCAACCGAGCAGGCGTTCTTCCTCGCCAAGTGCACGCCGGCGAGCACGATGACGCAGTGCACCGGTCTCACCACGGCGCAGCTCGCCACCGCCAACGACGGCGCCTCGCTGGTCGGCTTCCTGCGCGGCCAGCTCGGCAACGAGGCGACCGTCTTCCGCGACCGCACCTTCATCGACATCGCGAACAACAGCGCCGTCGTGCAGACCGTGCTGGGCGACACGATCAGCGCCAAGCCGGCCTACCTGCGCCGGCCGCAGTTCAACTACGCCGACGCGGTGACGCCCACCTACTCCAGCTTCCTGACCGCGAACCTGCTGCGCTCGCCGCGCGTCTACGTGGCCGCCAACGACGGCTACCTGCACTCTTTCAACGGCGACACCGGCGAGGAGATGTGGGCGTACCTGCCCCGCTTCCTCATGCCGGGCCTGTACCAGCTCGCGGACACCGGCTATCCCACCCTGCACCGCTACTACGCCGACGGCTCGCCCGAGCTGGGCGAGGTGTTCGACACCACCGCCAGCGCGTGGAAGTCGATCCTGGTCGCCGGCGTCGCGGGTGGCGGACGCGGCTTCTACGCGCTCGACGTCACCGACCCGAGCAACCCGAAGGGCCTGTGGGAGTTCTGCTCCGACTCGACGGTGTGCGCGATCTCGGACCCGGACCTCGGCTTGAGCTACGGCAACGCGGTCATCGGCAAGCGCTCGCGGGACGGCCGCTGGGTGGTGCTGCTGACCTCGGGCCTGAACAACATCACCCCCGGCACCGGCGTCGGCTACTTCTACGTGCTCGACGCCATCACCGGCGTAGTGCTCGACAAGGTGGCGACCACCGCCGGCACGCTCGCCACGCCCTCGGGCCTGATGAAGGTCTCGGCGTTCTACGACTCGGCGCTCACCGACGCGACCTTCCGCTACGCCTACGGCGGCGACCAGCTCGGTAACGTGTGGCGGATCGACCTGAGCACCAACCCGCCGACCGTGCTGCACATCGCGACGCTCACCGACGGCTCGACACCGGCGCGCACGCAGCCGATCACGACGCGGCCGCGCCTTACGCCGCTCAACGGCTATCGGGTGATGTTCTTCGGCACCGGCCGCTACCTCGGCTCGCCGGACCTTTCCGACCCGGGCGCGGCGAGCGGCATCTCGTGGCAGCAGACGATCTACGGATTCAAGGACAAGGACAGCGATTACGGAAACCTGCGCACCGCCGGCAACATGGTGGTGCAAACGCTGACCCAGGCCTCGCTGGGCGCCACCGATCGCACCATCACCAGCAACCCGGTGAACTGGAACACCAAGGACGGCTGGTACGTCGACTTCAACCCGAAGGTCGGCGGCGTCGACACGACCCCGGGAGAAGGCGTGAACATCGTCGACCCGGTGCTGATCCAGGGCACGGTACTGGTCATCACCAACACGCCGGCGGGCGGAGGCAGCACTTGCTCGGTCGGCGGCAGCAGCAACAAGTACGAGTTCGACTTCAAGACCGGCTCGGTCGTGTCGACCGCGGCGGGCGGCGTCGTCGGCCACTCGCTCGGCGGCACGATCACGGTCGGCGTGGCGGTCGTGCAGCTGCCTTCGGGGGCGATCAAGGCGATCACCACTGGCGCGGACACCAGCAAGACCACCTCGTCGGTCAACGTCAGCGCGAGCGGCGCGGCGGTGCGGCGCTTCTCCTACCGGGTCCGCTGAAGCCTTACTCGATCACGAAGCTGACGGCAAAGTAGGCGCGGGCCTTCACCGGCCCGCCGCCTGCCTGCGCCGGAGTGAAGCGGGCGGCGCGCAGGCCGGCCGCGGCCGCGGCGGCGAACTCCGCCGGCGCGTCGGAATCGGCGATCGCCTCCGCCACTTTTCCCCGCTCGTCGATCATCACCTGCACCACCACCACCGCGCGCCGGCCCGCCTCGAAAGCGCCTCGAGGGTAGGGCATCTCGAACGGCACCACGAACCGCGGCTGCACACTCAGCCTCTCGGACGGCACGTAGTCGCCTGCATCCGCCAGCCGGGACTGCGGCGGCGGCACCGGCATCGTGATCGGGCCCGCCGACACCCAGGGGCGGCGCCGGCCAAGCTGCGCTGCCGGGGCAGTCGCCTGCTCGGCCTTGCGTGGCCGCACGGCCGGCTTCGTGCCCTCTTCGGCGGAAGGAATGGCCAGGGAAGGCGCGACCGAGCGGTCGCTCTCAGCGCGCCGCTCGCCGGGAACGGGAATCAGCAGCACCGTGAAGCGCGCTCCGTCCGGCAGCGGCGGCGCCACGGGCCCTGGAAGGAGAGCGAAGACCGCCGCGTGCGCCAGCAGCGAGGCGGCGAGCGCCGCCGCGACACGCCACCGGTCCGGCCGCGTCAAGCGGCGCTGCTGAGCTGCTTCGGCAGGGCGAAGACGACGTTCTCGTCCCTGCCGTCGAGTTGCGTGACGCGCGTCGCGCCCAGCTCGCGCAGGCGGGCGACCACGTCCCTGACCAGGATCTCCGGCGCGGAGGCGCCGGCGGTGACGCCGACGCGCTGCTTGCCTTCGATCCACTGCGGCTGGAGCTGCGCCGCGCTGTCCACCATGTAGGCGGGGGCGCCGCGGCTCTGCGCCACCTCGCGCAACCGGTTGGAGTTGGAGCTGTTCGGCGAGCCGACCACGATCACCACGTCGCACTGCGGCGCCATGAACTTCACGGCGTCCTGGCGGTTCTGGGTGGCGTAGCAGATGTCGTCTTTCTTCGGCCCGCGGATCGCCGGGAAGCGCGCGCGCAGCGCGGCGACGATCTGCGCCGCGTCGTCCATGGACAGGGTCGTCTGCGTGACATACGCGAGCCGCTCGGTCGCGGGCATTAGCGCGGCGACATCCGCCACCGTCTCCACCAGGTGCATGCCCATCGCCGCCTGCCCCATGGTGCCCTCCGACTCGGGGTGCCCTCGGTGGCCGATCATGACGATCTCGTAGCCCTCGCGCAGCATCTTCGCCACCTCGACGTGCACCTTGGTGACCAGCGGACAGGTCGCGTCGAAGATCTTCAGGCCGCGCTGCTCGGCGTCGGCCTGCACCGCCTTCGACACGCCGTGGGCGCTGAAGATCACCGTCGCGCCGCGCGGCACCTCGTCGAGCTCCTCGACGAACACCGCGCCCTTGGCGCGCAGATCCTCGACCACGCTCTTGTTGTGGACGATCTCGTGGCGCACGTAGATCGGCGCGCCGAACTGCGCCAGCGCGCGCTCGACGATCTCGATCGCCCGCTCGACGCCGGCACAGAAGCCGCGCGGCTTGGCCAGGAGGACTTCCATGGCGGTCATTTTCTCACGCCGGGCGCTCGGCGAACGCCGCGTCGAAGGCGGCTTCGAGACGTGGATGCACGCCACGCAGACCGTCGACGACGCGCTTTGCCCAGTCGAAGTACTCGCGACGGCGCGTCAGATCCCATTTCGCCGGCGGTCGCACCACGATGTCGCGCAGGTTGCAGGTCTTGTCCGCGAGCTTCACCAGTTTCGCTTCGACGCTCAGTCTCGGCGCGTGCTCGATCTGCAAACGCTTGCGCTCCTCGGACTTGAGATTCTTGTCGTCGGTCACTTCGGCAACGATGTGGGCGATACGCGAGCCGAACGCGTTGACGAGCTCTTCTTGAGTGGTGTCCGTGTCTTCGATGGTGTCGTGCAGCAGCGCGGCGCACAGAACCTCGATGTCCTCCACGCCACCCTCGTCGACCAGCACGTTGGCGAGGGCGATCGGATGGTTGATGTAGGGCGACGCCTCTGCATCCTTGCGCTTCTGATGCCGGTGCTTGTCCGCCGCGAAGGCGAGCGCCTTAAGGAGCAGCGTCAGGTCGTTTTTCACGACCGATGAACCCTTCGAGGATGAGGATGACCGCGCCGATCGAGATCGCCGAGTCGGCGACGTTGAACGCCGGCCAGTGCCAGCCGTAGGCGTGCACGTCGACGAAGTCGACCACCTGGCCGAAGCGCAGCCGGTCGATGACGTTGCCCAGCGCGCCGCCCAGGATCAGGCCCAGTCCAAGGCAGAGCAGAGCGCGGCCCGGGCTGCGGACGATGAACACGCTGACCACCACCGCCGCGATCAGGGCGAAGGCGCTCAGCACCGGCGTCTGCCAGCCCGGCAGCTGCGCGAACAGGCTGAACGCCGCGCCTTTGTTGAACACCAGTACCAGGTTCAGGAAATCGGTGAGCGGCCGCTGCTCGCCGGGCGCGAAATGGCGCAGCACCAGCCACTTCACGGCCTGGTCGGCGACCACGATCGCCAGCGCGAGGGCAAACCAGCGCCAGGCGCTATGCAAATCGCCGCGGTTCACCCGGCCCCTTGAGGTTGGTCTGGCAGCGGCCGCACAGCGCGTCGGCATTGACGTCGGCGCGGTAGTGCCAGCAGCGGTCGCACTTGGCATGCGCACTGGGCGTCACCTCGACCGCGGCCGGGCCTTCGGCGCGCCGCACGCTCGCGCGCGAGGTGATCAGCACGAAGCGCAAGTCCTCGCCGAGCCGCGCCAGCGAATCGTGCAGCGTTCCAGAGACACGGAGGTCGACTTCCGCCTGCAGGGACGAGCCGAGCTGCTTCGCGGCTCGCTTTTCCTCGATGGCCTTCGACACGGTCTCCCGGAACTGGCGCACCTCGGCCCAGGCCTTGAGGACCTCCGGGTCCAGCTTCGCCTCCGGAATCGGATGCACGGTATGGAACATCACGCTGTCGTCGGGATTGCGGGCGAAGACCTGCCAGGCTTCCTCGGCGGTGAAGGAAAGAATCGGCGCCATCAGGCGAAGCAGCGCGTCGGTCAGATGCCAGAGCGCCGTCTGCGCGGACCGGCGCGGCGGCGAATCCGCAGCGCAGGTGTACAGCCGATCCTTGAGGATGTCGAGATAGAAGGCGCCCAGGTCCTCGGAGCAGAACGCCTGCAGCTTCTGCACGACCAGGTGGAATTCGTAGCGGGCATAGTCATCCAGTACGTTCTTCTGCATGGCCGCGGTCAAGGCCAGCGCGTAGCGGTCGATCTCGACCATCTCCGAGACCGGCACGGCGTGCTTGGCGGGGTCGAAGTCCGAGGTGTTGGCCAGCAGGAAGCGCAGCGTGTTGCGGATGCGGCGGTAGCTCTCGACCACCCGCTTGAGGATCTCGTCGGAGATCGCAAGCTCGCCGGAGTAGTCGGTGCTCGCCACCCAGAGCCTGAGGATCTCCGCACCCAGCGTCCCCGAGATCTTCTGCGGCGCCATCGTGTTGCCGAGCGACTTGGACATCTTGCGGCCATCGCCGGCGACCACGAAGCCGTGGGTGAGCAGGCTGCGGTACGGCGCATGGCCGTCGAGCATGGACGCGGTGAGGAGCGACGAGTGGAACCAGCCGCGGTGCTGGTCCGAGCCCTCGAGATACATGTCGGCGGGATAGGTCGACTGCGCCTTGTGCGAGCGCCGCAGCACGGTGAAATGCGTGGTCCCCGAGTCGAACCACACGTCGAGCGTGTCCCGGCTCTTTTCATACTCCGGACCGACGTCGGCGGTGAAGCTCTGCCACGCCTCGATGCCGCCCTGCTCCACGCGTTGCGCCACCTGCTCGAGCAGCTCCGGCGTGCGCGGATGCAGCGCGCCGGTTTCCTTGTGCAGGAAGAAGGGCATCGGCACGCCCCACTGGCGCTGCCGCGACAGCGTCCAGTCCGGGCGGTTGGCGATCATGCCCTGCAGCCGCGCCTTGCCCCAGCCAGGGAAGAACTGCGTCGCTTCGATGCCGCGCAATGCCGTCTCGCGCAGCGATTCTTTGCCGATTTTCTTGTCCATCGACGCGAACCACTGGGTGGTTGCGCGCAGGATCACCGGCGTCTTGTGGCGCCAGCAGTGCATGTAGCTATGGACGTGCTTCCACTCGACGGCGAGCAGTGCGCCCTTCTCCTCGATCGTCTTGACGATTTTCGGGTTCGCCTCCCAGATCGAAAGCCCGCCGAAAAGCGGCAGCGAAGCGGCGAACTTGCCGTCACCCAGCACCGGCGTGAGGATGTCGTCGTCCTTCAGGCCGTAGCGGCGGCAGGAATCGAAATCCTCCACGCCGTAGGCCGGCGCCGAGTGGACGACGCCGGTACCGGTGTCGAGCGTCACGTACTCGCCCAGGTAGATCGGCGATTGCCGGTCGTAGAACGGGTGCTGGAAACGGATCCTGTCGAGCGCCGCGCCTTTGCAGGACGCGATGGTCTTGCCCTCCAGCGAATATCGCTTCAGGCAGGCTTCCTGGAGATCGGCGGCGAGGATCAGCAAGCCTCTGCTGGTGTCGACGAGGTTGTACGTCACCTCGGGGTGAACGTTCAGCGCCTGGTTCGCGGGCAGCGTCCAGGGCGTGGTGGTCCAGATCACCGCGAACCCCGGTTTCACGATCTTCGTGTTGAACGCTTTTTCCAGTTTCCGAGGCTCGGAAAAAGCAAAGCCGACATCGATCGCCGGATCTTTCCGGTCCTCGTACTCGACCTCGGCCTCGGCGAGCGCCGAGCCGCAGTCGAAGCACCAGTTCACCGGCTTGAGCCCCCGGTAGATATAGCCCTTCTCCAGCAGCTTGCCGAGGACGCGAATCTCGTCGGCTTCGTTGCCGTGGGCCATCGTCAGGTAGGGGTTCTCCCATTCGCCGAGCACGCCCAGGCGCTGGAAGTCCTTTTTCTGGCTGGCGATCTGCTCGGTGGCGAAGGCGCGGCACAGCCGCTGCGTCTCCGCCGGCGGCAGGTTCTTGCCGTACTGCTTCTCGATCTGTACTTCGATCGGCATGCCGTGGCAGTCCCAGCCCGGCACGTAGCGCGCATCGAACCCGGCGAGCGACCGCGACTTCACCACCGTGTCCTTGAGAATCTTGTTCACCGCCGTGCCGAGGTGGATGTCGCCGTTGGCGTACGGCGGCCCGTCGTGGAGGACGAACGTCGGCCGGCCCTTCGCGACCTGGCGCAGGCGCTGGTAGACGCCCTTCTCCTGCCATTCCTTCACCCATTGCGGCTCGCGCTTCGCGAGATCACCCCGCATCGGGAACGGCGTGTCGGGAAGATTCAGCGTGTCTTTATAGTCAGCCATGTGTCCCAAAGTATTCTCTGGCCTGCGCCGCGTCCCGGGCGATTGCGTCGCGCAGCTTGCCGAGATCGTCGAACTTTCGCTCCTCGCGCAGTTTCTTCAGGAAGCGCACCTTGAGGTGCTCCCCGTAGAGCTCGCGCGTCTCGCCGAAGAGATGCACCTCGAGCAGCGGCACTTCGACCGGATTCACGGTCGGGCGCTTGCCCACGCTCGCTACGCCCGGGCCGCGCTCGCCCGCGTCGACGACGTAGATGCCCGAAAGCGGCGACGGGTGGCGCAGGACGATGTTCGCCGTGGGGAAGCCGAGCTCGCGCCCGAGCTTGGCGCCGTGCGCGACGCGCCCGCTCAGCGTGTACGGATGGCCCAGCAGGCGTTCGGCGAGGGCGAAGTCGCCGGCGGCGAGCGCGGCGCGGATCGCCGAGCTCGAGACCCGCTCGCCGCCTTCCAGCACGTCCGCCATCGCTTCCAGCTCGAAACCCTTGCCCTGCAGAGTCGAGAAATCGCCCGCGCGCCGCGCGCCGAAGCGGAAGTCGCGCCCCACGAGCAGCCAGAGCGCGCCGAGCCCCTTCCTCACGACGTCCTCGATGAAGCGCCCCGCATCCAGGGCCGCGAAGCGGGCGTCGAAGCGGGCGATGTGCGTGCGCTCGACGCCGGCCGCGGCGAGCAGCTCGAGCTTGTCGCGCAGCCGCGTCAGCCGGGCGGGCGCGCGCTCGGGCGCGAAGAATTCGCGAGGGTGCGGCTCGAAAGTCAGGACGCAGGAGGACACGGAAAGCGCGCGCGCCTTGGCGGTCATGCGCTCGATGAGCGCCCGGTGGCCGCGGTGCACGCCGTCGAAGTTACCGATGGTGAGTGCACATCGGCTGCGGGTCGGCTGCAACGAGCCGTGTGTGACGACCATGGACGTCGTTAAAATGTTGAATTATAGTGAAATTATGAAATCCCTAGAAGAGCAGATGAGCTTCTATGCCGCGTACCACCAGGATGCGCGCAACAAAGCGACGCATTTCGTCGGCGTACCAGTGATCGTGCTCTCGCTCATGATTCCGCTCTCCTGGCTGCGGATCGATGCGGTCTCCGCGGCAATGGTCGTGACCGCCGCCCTGCTCGCCTATTACCTCGTGCTGGACCTCTGGCTCGGCCTGGCGATGTGCGCGGTAATGGGCGCACTGCTTTGGATCGGGCAGGCCATCGCCGACCAGGGCGCGCTGGCCGGGTGGATCTGGTTCGCCATCCTGTTCGTCGGCGGCTGGATCCTGCAGCTCGTCGGCCACGTCTTCGAGGGCCGCAAGCCGGCTCTGACCGCCAACCTGTTCCAGATCTTCGTCGCGCCGATCTTTCTTTGCGCCGAGGTATTCTTCGCGCTGGGGTACAAGCCGAGGCTGCACGCGGCGATGCAGGAACGGGCGCTGCGTATGCGAGCCGCCGCGCCTGACGCCGGGCTGACACCAGCAGGTTAGAAAAAAGCTTTCTAGAATCCGGGGGGACATGAAAACACTGCTGACGTTTTCGCGCGCGATCGACTGGCTCAACGAGCACGTCGGCAAATTGACCTACTGGCTGATCCTCGCCGCAGTGCTGATCAGCACCGGCAATGCGATCGTGCGCTACGCGCTCGATATGAGCTCGAACGCCTGGCTCGAGCTCCAGTGGTACCTCTTCTCGTTCGTGTTCCTTTTCAGCGCCGGCTACACGCTGCTGCATAACCAGCACGTGCGAATCGACATCGTCACGGGCAGCCTGTCGGGCCGGGGCAGGGCCTGGATCGACATTTTCGGCACGCTGTTCTTCCTGGCGCCGATGGCGATCACCATCATGTGGCTGTCCTGGCCGGTGTTCACCGACGCGTACCGCAGCGGCGAGGTTTCGACCAACGCCGGCGGCCTTCTCGTCTGGCCGGGGCGCCTGATGGTGCCGGCGGCATTCTTCCTGCTCATCCTGCAGGCGGCCTCGGAGCTGATCAAGCGGGTTGCTTTCCTGATGGGCATGATCCCCGATCCGTCGGAGAAGGACGAGGGACCGACGGACGAGGAGCTCCTCGCCCAGGAGCTGCGCAAGCAGCGGGGGGAACCGGTATGACCGCCTTCCTCATCAACAACATGGCGCCGCTGATGTTCGCGTCGCTGATCGTCGTGATGCTGATCGGCTACCCGGTGGCATTTGCGCTCGCCGCGTGCGGAATCTTCTTCGGCCTGGTGGGCATCCAGCTGGGGCTGCTCCAGCCGACGCTGTTCCAGGCGCTGCCGCAGCGCGTGTGGGCGATCATGTCGAACGACACGCTGCTCGCGGTGCCGTTCTTCACCTTCATGGGCCTGATCCTCGAGCGAAGCGGCATGGCCGAGGACCTGCTCGACACCATCGGCCAGCTGTTCGGGCCGCTGCGCGGCGGCCTCGCGTTCGCGGTGATCTTCGTCGGCGCGCTGCTCGCGGCGACCACCGGCGTGGTGGCCGCCTCGGTGATCTCCATGGGCCTCATCTCGCTGCCGATCATGCTGCGCTATGGCTACGATCGGCGCCTGGCCTCCGGCGTGATCGCGGCCTCCGGCACCCTCGCGCAAATCATCCCGCCCTCGCTGGTGCTGATCGTGATGGCCGACCAGCTCGGCAAGTCGGTGGGCGACATGTATGCGGGCGCTTTCATTCCGGGCATCACGCTGGCGGGCCTGTACGCGGTGTTCGTGATCGGAATCACGTTTTTGCGCCCGGCATGGGCGCCGGCGCTGCCGCTCGAAGCGCGCACCATTCGGGAGGACAACGGCACGACCGGCAACCGCTCTCTCGCCGCACTGTTCGTGGTCTCGGTAGCGGCCTCCGTGGCCTTCGCCTACTGGAAGTATCCGCAGGCCGATCCCCCGGTGGACGAGATGCTGGTGCTCTCGACCGCCGTCGGCGTCGGCGTGGCGTTCACCGCCTCGGTCATCAATCACGTCCTCAAGCTCGGCCTGCTCTCGCGAATGGCCGAGCGCGTCACCTTCGTGCTGATCCCACCCCTCGCGCTGATCTTTCTCGTGCTGGGCACGATCTTCCTCGGCGTCGCCACGCCGACCGAGGGCGGCGCCATGGGAGCCTCGGGAGCGCTGACAATGGCCGTCGTGCGGGGGCGCCTGTCGTTTTCGCTGCTGCGCCAGGCCATGAATACGACGGCCAAGCTCAGCTCCTTCGTCGTCTTCATCCTCGTCGGCGCCCGGGTGTTCAGCCTCACGTTCTATGGCGTCGACGGGCACCTCTGGGTCGAGCACCTCCTCAGCGGCCTGCCGGGCGGACAGCTCGGCTTCCTGCTGGTGGTGAACCTGCTCGTCTTCCTCCTCGCGTTCTTCCTCGACTTCTTCGAGCTCGCGTTCATCATCATCCCGCTGCTCGGCCCGGTGGCCGAGAAGCTGGGCATCGACCTGATCTGGTTCGGCATCCTGCTCAGCGTCAACATGCAGACGTCGTTCATGCACCCGCCGTTCGGCTACGCGCTCTTCTACCTGCGCAGCGTCGCGCCGACGAAGGACTACGCGGACAAGGTGACGGGCAGGCTGCTCGCAAAAGTCACCACCGGCCAGATCTACTGGGGCGCGGTGCCGTTCGTCATCATCCAGCTCCTGATGGTCGGCCTGATCATCGCCTTCCCCGGCATCGTCAGCGGCGGCCTCGCGAAGAAGGCGGCGGTGAACACCGACCAGATGCAGATCGAGGTGCCGCCGTCGGAACAGAACGAGAACGAGGCGCCGCTCGAGGGCGAGGGATCGCAGTCCCAACGGCAGCAGGGGCCGGGCGGCGCAGAGGTCGACGACGACGCCAGGGCCATCGAACGAGCACTGAAGGGCGGCGACAAATAGCGGCATCTGGCTGCGCCCATAAAAAAAGCCCCGCTCGCGCGGGGCTTTTTTGTTGGACCGGACTGACGGTCAGCCCTTCTTGCCGCCCTTCTGCTGCGCCATCCGCTGCGTGGCGACCATGAAGTTGTCGGCGCGGGCCTCGGCGATCGAGAACCACTGGATCTGGTCGGCGCGGAACTTCTTCCACGGCTCCCATACCTTCCTGAACTTGGCGTTCTTGGCGGCGACCTCTTCGTAGTTCTCCTCCGAGGCCTTGTAGCAGGCCGCCAGCACGTCGTTGGAAAATCCGGAGAGGATCACGCCGTTGGCCAGCAGGCGCTTGAGCGCCGCCGGGTTCTGCGCGTCGTACTTGGCGAGCGTCCAGGTGTACGCCTCTGCGGCGGCGGCCTCGAAGGCGCCTTGGAATTCCTTCGGCAGCGATTCCCACGCCTTCGCATTGACGAACGCCTCGGGCGTGGAGCCGTTCTCCCACCAGCCGGGGTAGTAGTAGTGCTTCGCGACCTTGTAGAAACCGAGCTTCTCGTCGTCGTACGGGCCGACCCACTCCGCGGCGTCGATCGTGCCTTTCTCGAGCGCCGGGTAGATGTCGCCGCCGGCGATCTGCTGCGGCACCACGCCCAGACGCGCGAGCACCGTGCCGCCCGTCCCGCCGATGCGGAACTTGAGGCCCTTCAGGTCGGCGATCGACTTGATCGGCTTCCTGAACCAGCCGCCCATCTGGCAGCCGGTGCAGCCGGCGATGAAGTTGACGATGTTGTACTCGCGGTAGAACTCGCGCATCAGCTCGAGGCCGCCGCCGTGGGTGTACCAGGCGTACTGCTGCCGCGAGTTGAGGCCGAACGGGATGTTGGTGCCGAAGGCGAAGGTCTGGTCCTTGCCGAAATAGTAGTAGGCCGCGGTATGGCCGCACTCCACGGTGCCGTTCTGCACCGCGTCGGCGACCTGCAGGCCGCCGACGATCTCGCCGGCCGCGAACAGCTTGATGTTGAACTTGCCTCCGGTCATCTGCGAGACCCGGTTGCAGAGGTGCTCGGCACCGCCGTAAAGGGTGTCCAGGCTCTTCGGCCAGCTGGCTGCCATCCGCCAGTTGACGGTGGGTTGCGATTGCGCAATGGCCGGGGCGGCCACGCTGCCGACGGCCAAGCCGGCCGCCGCTTTCTTCAGGAATGATCTGCGTTTCATTGAAACCTCCTCCTACGAATTTGGAGCGGGGATTGTAGCCCTAATTGAGACGCGCACAGAGGCTGGACAGTTCCATGAGGCGCACCCGCACCTCGTCGCCGTCCGGGGCGTCGGGCTCGCGTTCCACATAGTCGGAGAGGTCCTTCAGCGCCGCCCGATAACACTCCAGCTTGTGATAGACGATGCCGCGGTCGCGCAGCTCGCCGCTCGCATCGGGGGCGACCACCAGCATGCGATTGAGGACGTCGAGCATGCGCTCGGGCTTGCCCGCGTCGCGGTAGATACCCTTCAGGTTGCGCAGCACGCGCGCCAGGATCTGGCGGTTGCTCGCGGGCTCGAGGAACTGGTCGAGCGGCAGCTGCGCCACCGGCACGCCGTCGGCCACGCCCTCGGGGATCACGCGCTGCAGCCGCTCGCGCAGCTCCCGCTCCGACAGCGGCACGCCGCCGGAGAACGGGTCGAGGACCAGCGTGCCGCTGCGCAGCTTGAGTTGCACCAGGAAGTGACCGGGAAACGACACGCCCGAGAGCGGCAGGCCGATGCGACGCCCGACCTCCATATACAGGATGGCGAGCGTGATCGGGATGCCCGTCTTGCGGTCGATGACTTCGTTCAGGTAGCTGTTGCGCGGATCGTAGTAGTCGCGCGTGTTGCCGACGAAACCCGCTTCGTCGAACAGGAACTGGTTGAGCGCCACGACGCGCTCTTCGGCATTGCCCGCCGGCAGGCGGCCGCGCAACCGGATCGCCATGCGCTCGATTTCGCCGAGGTAGCGGTCGATCGGCAGCTCGGGATACTCGTCCTGCGCGATCATCAGGCAGGCTCGCGCGAGATCGATTCTTTCCTCTTTCTCGGAAAGAACTTTCTCGAACATCTCGAGCCCGACGGTCACACGGCGCCCCGGCGCGAGAAGTCGCGCAGCCGGAAGCCGAACAGCGCCAGGCAGGCGCCGTAGGCAACCGCGCCGAGCAGCGCGAGGCCGATCACCGCCGGCAGCTTCAGGTTCCACGGCGCGTTCAGCCACCAGCGCGCTTCGCCCATCGTGGTGTAGACCACGACCGCCATGAACCCGACCGAAGCGGCCACCTTGAGGAGGAACAGCGGCCAGCCGGGTTGCGGCACGTAGACCTTTTGCTTGCGCAACAGGAAAAACAGAAGCCCCGCGTTGAGGCACGCGCCGAGGCCGATCGCCAAGGCGAGCCCGGCGTGCTTGAACGGACCGATGAACGCGAGGTTCATGAGCTGCGTGCAGAGGAGCGTGAAGACGCCGATTTTCACCGGCGTGGCGATGTTCTGTCGCGCATAAAAGCCCGGCGCGAGGATTTTTACCGCCATCATGCCGACCAGGCCGAAGCTGTAGGCGACCAGGGCGTCGCGCGTGAGAGACGCGTCGGCGACCGTGAAGCGCCCGTAGTGAAAAAGTGCCGCGATCAGCGGCAGCGCCATCACGGCGAGCGCGACGGCGGCCGGAACGGCGAGCAGCGCGGTCACGCGCAGGCCCCAGTCGAGCAGGCGGGAATATTCCGCATGATCGGCGTCGGCATGGTACTTGGACAGGCTCGGCAGCAGGATGGTGCCGAGCGCGACGCCGAGCACGCCCGCGGGGAATTCCATCAGCCGGTCGGCGTAGTACAGCCAGGAGACGCTGCCCGACGCCAGGAACGACGCGAAGATGGTGTTGATCAGCAGCGAGATCTGGCTCACCGAGACGCCGAACGCCGCGGGCAGCATCAAGGTCAGCACGCGGCGCACCCCGGGGTTGGCGAGATCGAGCCTCCACCTCGGCAGGATCCCGAGCCTGAGCAGGAACGGGATCTGGAACGCGAGCTGCATCACGCCGCCGGCGAACACCGCCCAGGCGAGGACCACGACCGGCGGGTCGAAGCGGTCGGCGAAAGCGAGCGCGCCGACAATGAAGGCGACGTTGAGGAACGCCGGCGTGATCGCCGGCACCGAAAAGCGGTTCCAGGTATTGAGCAGCCCGGCGGACAGCGCCGTCAGCGAGATGAAGGCGATGTACGGAAACGTAATTCTCAGCAGCTTCACCGTCAGGTCGAACTTCGCCGGGTCGGCGGCAAAGCCCGGCGCCGAGATCCAGACGATCGGCCAGGCGGCGAGCACGCCGAGCAGCGCCGCGGCCACCAGCGCGAGGAGGAGCAGCGTGCCGACGCCGTCTATCAGCCGCCGCGTCTCTTCGGGCGTGCCCTTGTTCTTCTGCTCCGCGAGCACCGGCACGAAGGCCTGCGAGAACGCCCCCTCGGCGAAGAGGCGCCGCAGGAGGTTGGGGATGCGGAAGGCGACGAAGAACGCGTCGGTGTAAAGGCCCGCGCCGAACGCCCGGGCGATGACGAAGTCGCGCGCATACCCCAGCACCCGGCTCACCACCGTCAAGCTGCTCACCGTCGCCAGGGCCCGCAGGAGGTTCATGCTAAAATTCGCGCCCCTTTCGTCTCGAAGAATCCATGGCAAACATCAAGTCCGTCCGCAAGCGCGCCAAGCAGGCCATCGTGCGCCGCGGCCACAACCTCAGCCTGCGCACCGAAGTGCGCACCGCGATCAAGAACGTGAAGAAGGCCGTCGCCGCCGGCAACAAGGACGCCGCCGCCAAGGCGCTCGTCGTCTCGCAGCGCGCGATCGACCGCATCGTCGCGAAGGGCGTCCTGCACCGCAACGCCGGCAACCGTCACAAGAGCCGCCTCGCCCACGCCATCAAAGGGATGAAGTAGCGGGGCCTGTAGCATCGCTCAAGCCGTATCTCCCACCCGCTGCATCTCGGCAAGCTTCGAGCGCTCCGCGATGCGCCCGTCGCGAACCTGCAGCTCGTTGTCCTTGGCGAAGGAAAGCAGGAAGCGGTACGCCATCGGCTCGACCTCCTCGAGCCGCACGTCGACCACCACGCAGCGCACGCCGTTGGCGGTGACCGGGTGCACGAACGGCGAATACTGCATGCGGTGGTCGCCGCCGAAGGCCGACATCACGCCGCACAGGCGCTCGGCCCAGTCGCTCGGCCGGAACGGCTTGCCGTCGAGCGTGGTCCCCGTGATGACGAACTCGACGATCGCATTTTCCGGGCCTCGGTCGGGCATGCCGGATTATAGGTAAAAGCGCCGATGGCCAAGCCCGCCTGCCGCATCCTGGTGATCAACGACGAGCACCTCGTGCTGCGCGAATTCGTCAAGGGACTCAACGCCGCGGCGCGCGCCCTCGACAATCCGCTCGGCATCGGTTTCATCGGGGTCACCACCGCCAAGGAAGCGCTCAGCATCATCCAATCCGAGGGCAACCTGCAGGCGGTACTGGTCGACGACCGGCTCTATTCGCTGACAAAAAATGGCGATTCGTCGAAGAAGCACCTGCAGACCACGGCGATCGAGCTCGTGCAGCGCATCACCCGCCTGCGCCCGGAGCTCGACGTCTACGTCCTGATCGCGCAGGAGAAGGAGGACGACGTCGTCGACGCGCTCTTCGCCGAGGCGGTCGACGGCTACTTCTACCGCGAGGAGCGCGACTACCGCGGCATCTATCGCATCCTCAACGCACAGATCCAGGAGCGTGCGCGCACGCCGTTCTACGACCAGCTGAAGAACTACGTCTGGATGGCGAAGGACCAGTGGCACACGCCGGGGCATTCGTCGGGCGAGTCGCTGCGCGGCAGCCCGTGGGTGAACGACTTCTACGAGTTCATGGGCGAGCACGTGTTCGACGCCGACCTCTCGGTGTCGGTGCCGATGCTCGACTCGCTGATGGAGCCGAAGGGCGTGATCGCCGAGGCGCAGGCGATGGCGGCGAAGGCGTTCGGCGCGCGCCGCACCTTCTTCGCCACCAATGGCACCTCGACCGCGAACAAGGTCATCTTCCAGACGCTGATCGCCCCCGGCGAGAAGCTGATCCTCGATCGCAACTGCCACAAGAGCGTGCACCACGGCGTGGTGCTGTCCGGCGCGCACCCGGTCTACCTCGATTCGGCTCTCAATCGCAAATATGGCCTGTACGGACCGGTCCCCAAGAAAGTTCTTTTGCGAGAAATAAAAAAACATCCGGACGCACAGGCGCTGATCCTCACTTCCTGCACCTACGACGGCCTGCGCTACGACCTCAAGCCGATCGTCGATGCGGCGCACGCCCGCGGCATCAAGGTGATCATCGACGAGGCGTGGTACGGCTTCGCGCGCTTCCACCCCGAGTTCCGACCGACCGCGCTCGAGGCCGGCGCCGACTACGCCACCCAGTCGACGCACAAGGTGCTGTCGGCCTTCTCGCAGGCCTCGATGATCCATGTCAACGATCCCACGTTCCGCGAGCACCTGTTCCGCGAGAACTTCAACATGCATACCTCGACGAGCCCGCAATACGGGCTCATCGCCAGCCTCGACGTGGCGCGCAAGCAGGCGTCGATGGAGGGCTTCAAGCTTCTGTCCCGCACGCTCGAGCTGGCGGAAGAAATCCGGAAATTGATCAATTCGACGAAAGTCTTCCGCGTGCTCGAGCTGGACGACCTCCTGCCCGAGCAGGTGAAGCACG
>LSTF01000040.1 GCA_001644455.1 Betaproteobacteria bacterium SCGC AG-212-J23 | reverse complement strand
CTGCGCACGCCGACCGGCGACGCCGAGAACATCAAGACGCGCCATGGCGTCGGGCTGCGCCAGCTCGCCGACCCGAACCAGATGATCGAAGTGCCCGGCATCGGCGAGCGCTCGCCGCGCTCGATGTCGCGCCAGACGCTCGCCGAGGTGATCGAGCCGCGCGTCGAGGAGCTGTACTCGCTGGTGCAGCAGGTGCTGCGCGAGTCGGGTTTCGAGGAGCTGCTCTCGAGCGGCGTGGTGCTCACCGGCGGCTCGGCGGTGATGCACGGCATGGTCGAGCTGGGCGAAGAGATTTTCCACATGCCGGTGCGCCTTGGCGTGCCGCGCTATCAGGGCGGTCTCGCGGACGTGGTGCGCGCACCGCGCTATGCCACGGCGGTGGGATTGCTGCTGGAAGGAGCATCGCAGGTGCAGCAAGGGAAGCTGTCGCGCCAGACCGGCTCGGTCAAGGCCGTGCTGGTGCGCATGCGGGAGTGGTTCCAACGCAATTTTTGAAGACGTCGAACTCAACGGCAAGGAGATAACAATATGTTCGAGATCGTAGACAGTCAGGCAACGGGGCCGATCATCAAGGTGATCGGGGTGGGAGGCGCTGGCGGCAACGCGATCAATCACATGATCGACCAGGGCGTCGAGGGCGTGGAGTTCATCGCCGTCAACACCGACGCGCAGGTGCTGTCACGCAACAAGGCTCGCAACCAGATCCAGCTCGGCTCCAGCGGGTTGGGCGCGGGTGCGAAGCCGGAAGAGGCGAGAACGGTCGCCCTCGCCGAGCGCGACCGCATCGAAGAGGCCATCGCCGGCGCGCACATGGTGTTCATCACTGCCGGCATGGGCGGCGGGACGGGCACGGGCGCGGCGCCGGTGATCGCGGAAGTGGCTCGCTCGCTCGGCATCCTCACCGTGGCGGTGGTGACCAAGCCGTTCACCTTCGAGGGCTCGAAGCGGATGAAGTCCGCGGAGCAGGGCCTCGAGCAGCTCGCACCGCACACCGACTCGCTGATCGTCATCCTCAACGACAAGCTCGAGGAAGTGCTCGGCGAGGACGTCACGCAGGAGGACGCCTTCCGGGCAGCGGACGACGTGCTGAACAACGCCGTCGCCGGCATCGCCGAGATCATCAATCTCCCGGGCCTGGTCAACGTCGACTTCCAGGACGTGAAGACGGTGATGTCGGAGCAGGGCATGGCGATGATGGGCTCGGCCTCATCGAGCGGCATCGATCGCGCGCGAATCGCCGCGGAGCAGGCGATCGCCTGCCCGCTGCTCGAGGGCGTGAATCTCGCCGGCGCAAGAGGCGTGCTGGTGAACATCACCGCCTCGCGCGCCAGCCTCAAGCTGCGCGAGACCAAGGAGGTGATGAACATCATCCGCAGCTTCGCCGCGGAGGATGCGACCATCATCTACGGCGGCGTCTACGACGACGGGCTCGCGGACGACCTGCGCGTCACCGTGGTCGCCACCGGCCTGGGCATGGCGAGCGCGGCTGCGCGGCAGCCGAAGCTGGCGGTCAACAACGTCACGGCGCAGAAGACGGGCACCGACAACATGCCGGCGCCCGGAACCGTCGACTACAACCAGCTCGACGCCGTGCCGGCAGTCATTCGCCGCAACCGGGCCTCGACGGTGGAGGCATTGCAGCAGAGCGGGGTGGACAAGTACGACATCCCGGCATTCCTGCGCAAGCAGGCAGACTGACTCAGTAACTGCAATAAGCGGGGCACCCTACCTTGCCGGGGGTGCCCCGCCCCTCTTGCTGTGCCATGATGTCTCATGGCCAGTCGCAAGCCTGAGCCGACGCCCCGTCCGGAAGCCCTGTTCGGCCCGCTCTTCGAGCAGTTTCCCGTGGGGCTCGCGATCTTCAACATGGATGGACGCTTCCTGCACGCCAACGCCGTGCTGGCGCGCATGCTCGGCTACACCGTCGAAGAGCTCTTGCAACGCAACCACCTCGAGGTCATCCACGCCGACGACCGCGAGTCCTCGTCGCTGTCGCGTGCGCAGGCGATCTCGGGAAAGTCGAAGCCTCGCCTGAACGAGCGCCGCTACGTCCGCAAGGACGGCGGCACGATCTGGGCACAGGTGGCGGGCGGCGTGGTGCGCGACAACGCCGGCACGCCGGTCTACACCTCGGCCGTGATCAGCGATGTCACGGCGCTGAAGCGCACCGCGCGGATGAGCGAGCAGCGCTTCCGCCGCATGGTGGAGATGAGCTCCGACTGGTACTGGACGCAGGACCAGGAATTCCGCTTCGTCGACGTGCCGGGCCTCGAGCCGCCCGATGTCGACACCGACGTGGTGATCGGCAAGGCGCGCTGGGAGATCACCGGCCTCGCGCCGATGCAGGAGAGCTGGGAGCAGCACAAGGCGCGGCTGCGGCGCCTCGAATCGTTCTCCGACTTCGTGCTGCTGCGCTACAAGACGTCGGGCGAGCTGCGCTACCTGAGCGTCAGCGGCGAGCCGTTGTTCGACGAGCATGGCCGCCTGCGGGGCTATCACGGCATCGGCAAGGACATCACCGAGCGCTCGCGCGACCAGAAGGCGCTCGAGGAAAGCGAAGAGCGCTACCGGCTGCTGTTCGAGGTGCATCCGCAGCCGATGTGGGTGGTCGATGCCGGCTCGTTCGCCTTCCTCGCGGTCAACGGCGCGGCGCTCGCGCTCTACGGCTACTCGCGCGAGGAGTTCCGGGCCATGACCGCGGATCAGATTCGGCCACCCGAGGATGTCGCCGGCCTGCGCAAGGCATTCGAGGATCGCAGCGCAGACTACCGGCAACGCATCTGGCGCCACCGCAAGAAGAGCGGCGAGCTCATCCACGTCAAGGTGGTGTCGTTCAACCTCGAGTTCTCCGGCCGGCCCGCCCGTCTGGGCGTGATCTACGACGTCACCGGCCAGGTCAACGCCGAGCGGAAAGCCGAGAAGAGCGACACCCGAGGTAGTTGAGCCGAAGAGGAATTCCACGCCCTCTGCTAGAATCCCGCACTGCAGCATGCTGAAACAACGCACCCTCAAGTCCCTCATCAGCGCCTCTGGCGTCGGGCTGCACACCGGCCAGAAGGTGATGATGAAGTTGCGTCCGGCGCCTGCCGACACCGGCATCGTTTTCCGCCGCATCGACCTTGCATCGCCGGTCGACATTCCGGCGCGCGCCGATGCGGTGGGCGACACGCGCTTGTCGAGCTGCCTGATCAAGGATGGCGCGCGCGTCAGCACCGTCGAGCACCTGATGTCGGCGCTGAGCGGCCTGGGCGTCGACAACGCCTACGTCGATCTCGACGCGGCCGAGCTGCCCATCATGGACGGCAGCGCCTCGCCGTTCGTGCTTCTCATCCAGCAGGCCGGCATCGTCGAGCAGGCGGCGCCGAAGCGCTTCCTGCGCGTCTTGCGGCGCGTCGAGGTGAAGCAGGGCGACAAGTGGGCGCGCCTTGATCCGTACGAAGGCTACAAGCTCTCCTTCTCGATCGAGTTCAAGCATCCGGTGATCGAGCGCTCGACGCAGACCGCGTCGATCGATTTCGCCGAGACCTCCTATCTCAAGGAGATCGCCCGCGCGCGCACCTTCGGCTTCATGCACGAGGTCGAGGACCTGCGCGAGAGCGGCCTCGCGCTCGGCGGCGGACTGGACAACGCGGTGGTGCTGGACGAGTACCGGGTGCTGAATGCCGACGGCCTGCGCTTCGGCGACGAGTTCACCCGCCACAAGCTGCTCGACGCGATCGGCGATCTCTATCTCGCCGGCAAGCCGCTGCTCGCCGCCTTCTCGGCCCACAAGTCCGGGCATGCGCTGAACAACCAGCTGCTGCGCGCTCTGCTCGCCGACCAGGCCGCTTTCGAGGTGGTGAGCTTCGAGCGCGCCGAGGACGCGCCGGCGGGGATCGTCCGGCTCGCCCGTCAGTACAGCTAGCCAGTACGCTAATTCAGGGGTTCTTCCGCTTCAAACCGGCCAGCAGCCGGGCCAGCGCGTCGCGCGCCGGGGAAGGCTGCAGCCGTTCATACAGCCCCTGCAACCGTTCGATCGTAAGTGTGGATAATTGCACGCTTTTTTGCGTCGCACGGACCGCGCCACCCCCCCCGTTTGGTTGCACCCTCAGGGCCACTGAGTTAACCTGACATCGCCGTTCTGAGAGGTAAGCACTCAGGGGTCCCGCGAGGAGCCTGAGCTTGGCAGCTGCCGCCGCGTTTGCGGCGAGCAGGACCAGCTCCCCGTCCCTGAAGTTAGCGACCCGGGTCAGGCGGGCGAGGTCAGGAGGCAAGAAGCCGTTAACAAGCCCCCGAAGCGCACGCAGGTCTCGCGTTTTCGAGACTAGTGGTTGCAGTTCGGCGTCGACCGACAGGATGCGGTCGATTCTTGGTGGTGGCAAAGGGATACGCAGTAAGGGAGGGGTAAGTGCAGATTATCCTGGTCTCCGATGGCATGGCCAAGGCGAGGTCGCTGAACCTCACCTTGCGTCACCTCGTCGGAACCATGTTGCTGGGTCTCGCGCTGCTGTGCGCGGCGACGGCGGGCCTTTATTGGCTGACGCTGCGCTACGCGTCGGAGATTCGCGCGCCGGCACTGCAGCGGCTGGTGCTCTCCGCGCAGGAAGCGGAAGCCGAGCGCGGCCGCGCCTTCGTGCAGCAGAACCTGAACGCGATGGCGGTGAAGTTGGGCGAGATGCAGGCGCAGCTGACGCGCCTCGACGCGCTCGGCGAGCGTCTCTCGTCGACCGCGGGCATCCGCGAGTTCCGCTTCGCCGAGACGCCCGGCCTGGGCGGCGCGACGCCGACCATGATGCCGCCGCAGAATCTCTCGCTCGCCGAATTCAGCGACAAGCTGGCGCTGCTCTCGCGCCAGGTCGAGACGCGCAACGACATGATGGGCGTGCTCGAGGCGCAACTCTTCGAACAGGCGGTGAAGAAGAAGCTCACGCCGACGATCACGCCGGTCAGCGCGCCGTTCAACGCCTCCGGCTTCGGTCGTCGCATCGACCCGTTCACCGGCCAGTGGGCGATGCATGAAGGCATCGACTTCCTTGCCGACATCGGTACGACGGTCGTCTCCGCCGCGGGCGGCATCGTCCAGTTCGCCGGATTCCACCCGCAATACGGCTACATGATCGACATCGACCACGGTAACGACCTGGTGACGCGTTACGCGCACCTGTCGAAGCTGTTCGTGAAGGAGGGCGATGTCGTGCAGCGCGCGAAGCGCATCGCGCTTTCCGGCAATACCGGCCGCTCCACCGGGCCGCACGTGCATTTCGAAGTCCGCTTCCGCGGCGCGGCCCAGAATCCTGCGCGCTTCGTCAGCACCTCCGCTACCCCGGTCGCCCAAGCGAAGTAACTAGCGGCGAGTCAGTGCAGCGGAAGGCCACCTTCCGCGTGATAAACTCTCGCGTTTTCCGGTAGTTGTCGCGTTTCCCCGGGCTCCCGCTTCGAATGATCAAGATTCTCCAAATCCTGCGCGCCATCGGGCAGTTCCTCTGGTTCTTGCCGGCGCGCATCTTCGGCAGCCGAAACGAACGCCTGCTGAAGCAATACGCGCACGCCGTTACTGCGATCAACGCCTTCGAGCCGGCGCTGGCGAAGCTCTCGGACGCCGAGCTGCGTGGCAAGACCGACGAATTCAAGAAGCGCCTCGCCGCCGGAGCGGCCCTCGACGAGCTCCTGCCCGAGGCCTTCGCGGTGGTGCGCGAGGCCTCCAAGCGCACGCTGCGCATGCGCCATTTCGACGTGCAGATGCTCGGCGGCATGGTGCTGCACAACGGCAAGATCGCCGAGATGAAGACCGGCGAAGGCAAGACGCTGGTCGCGACGCTGCCCGCCTACCTCAACGCGCTCACCGGCAAGGGCGTGCATATCGTCACGGTGAACGACTACCTCGCCCGGCGCGACGCCGAGTGGATGGGCAAGATCTACAACTTCCTCGGCCTGACGGTCGGCGTGAACATCCCGCAGATGGAGACCGAGGCAAAGCGCGAGGCCTACGCCGCGGACATCACCTACGGCACCAACAACGAGTTCGGCTTCGACTATCTCCGCGACAACATGGAGATGCGCACCGAAGAGCGCCGCCAGCGCAGCCTGTACTACGCGATCGTCGACGAGGTCGACTCGATCCTGATCGACGAGGCGCGCACGCCGCTCATCATTTCCGGCCAGGCCGAGGACCGCACCGAGGTCTACCAGAAGATGAACCAGGTGCCGCCGCTCCTCACGCGGCAGAAGGAAGAGAAGAAGCCCGACCAACCCGAGCCGCCGGGCGACTTCTATGTCGACGAGAAGAACCACCAGATCGTGCTCTCCGAGGCCGGACACGAGAAGGCCGAGCAGATCCTGGCGCGCATCGGCATGCTGCCCGCGGGCGCGAGCCTGTACGAGCCGGCGTACATCAATCTCGTGCACCAGCTCTACGCCGCGCTGCGCGCCCATCATCTCTTCCACCGCGACCAGCACTACGTGGTGCAGAACGGCGAGGTGATCATCGTCGACGAGTTCACCGGGCGGCTGATGCAGGGCCGGCGCTGGTCCGACGGCCTGCACCAGGCGGTCGAGGCGAAGGAAGGCGTGCAGATCCAGAACGAGAACCAGACGCTCGCGTCGATCACCTTCCAGAACTACTTCCGCATGTACGGCAAGCTCTCCGGCATGACCGGCACGGCCGACACCGAGGCCTACGAATTCCAGCAGATCTACGGGCTGGAAACGGTGGTGGTGCCGACCCACATGCCGATGGTCCGCAAGGATCGCCAGGACCAGGTTTACCGAACGGCGAAGGAGAAGAACGAGGCGGTGATCAAGGACCTGCGCGACTGCTACGAGCGCGGCCAGCCGGCGCTGGTCGGCACGACGTCGATCGAGAATTCGGAGCTGCTCTCCGGCCTACTGCAGAAAGAGAAGCTGCCGCACCAGGTGCTGAACGCCAAGCAGCACGAGCGCGAGGCGCAGATCGTCGCCCAGGCCGGGCGGCCGAAGATGATCACCATCGCCACCAACATGGCCGGACGCGGCACCGACATCGTGCTCGGCGGCAACGTCGAGAAGCAGTGCGATTTCGTCGAGGCCGACGACAAGCTCTCGGGCGAGGAAAAGAAGACCCGGGTCGAGAAGCTGCGCGGCGAATGGCAGGCGCTGCACGACCAGGTGGTGAAGGCGGGCGGCCTGCACATCGTCGGCACCGAGCGCCACGAGTCGCGGCGCATCGACAACCAGCTGCGCGGCCGCTCCGGGCGCCAGGGCGACCCGGGCAGCTCGCGCTTCTACATGTCGCTCGAGGATTCGCTGCTGCGCATCTTCGCCGGCGAGCGCATCAACCGCATCATGGTGATGCTGAAGATGCCCGAGGGCGAGGCCATCGAGCACGCGATGGTCACCCGCTCCATCGAATCCGCGCAGCGCAAGGTCGAGGCGCGCAACTTCGACATCCGCAAGCAGCTGCTCGAGTACGACGATGTCGCCAACGACCAGCGCAAGACCATCTACGCGCTGCGCAACGAATTGCTCGAGTCGCAGGATGTTTCGCCGCGCATCGCCGACCTTCGCGCCGGCGTGATCGCCGATCTCTTCCGCCAATATGTGCCCGAGGAGAGCGTCGAGGAGCAATGGGACCTCGCCGGCCTGGAGAATGCGCTCAAGAGCGAGCTGCAGCTCGACCTGCCGGTGCGCCGCTGGCTCGAGGAGGAGTCCGAGCTGCAGCCGGAGCAACTGCTCGAGCGCATCTCCGAACAGGCCGAGGCGGCGTACAAGGCCAAGGTGCCGGCCGGCGCCGAGGCTTCGTTCCACCAGTACGAGCGCTACGTGATCCTGCAGATCCTCGACGCGCACTGGCGCGAGCACCTGGCGGCGCTCGACCACCTGCGCCAGGGGATCCACCTGCGCGGCTACGCACAGAAGAACCCGAAACAGGAATACAAGCGCGAGGCGTTCGAGCTGTTCGGCACGCTGGTCGAGTCGGTGAAGCTGGAAGTGATCAAGACGCTGACCGCGGTGCAGATCCGCACCCAGGAAGACCTCAAGCCGGACGACGCTTCGCACGTGGAGAACGTGCAGCCGATCCATCCCAGCTCGGCCGGCGCCACCGAGATGGAGCCCGAGAACGGCGAGGTGGCCGTCGCCGAGGCGCCCAAGAGCAAGCCGACGGTGCGCGGCGCGGAGAAGATCGGTCGCAACGATCCGTGCCCGTGCGGCTCTGGCAAGAAATACAAGCACTGCCACGGCAAGCTGACGTAGGGAGATGAGGTAATGGCAGTAAATCTCCCGCCGCCCGATCCCGCGTCGCTCCATCCCGTTTCCGGCGTCGACCTCGGCGTCGCCATGGCTGGCGTGCGCAAGGCCGGCCGCAAGGATCTGCTGGTGATGCGCCTTGCCGAGGGCTCGGCGGTCGCGGGCGTCTTCACCCAGAACCGCTATTGCGCCGCGCCGGTCATCCTCGCGCGGAAAAACCTGGAGGCAGGCGACATCCGTGCGCTGGTGGTCAATACCGGCAACGCCAACGCCGGGACGGGCGCCGACGGGCTGAAGCGCGCGGCGCGCGTCTGCGAAGCTCTCGCCGGCCACCTCGGCTGCGATCCCGCGCAGGTGCTGCCGTTCTCCACCGGCGTGATCATGGAGGCGCTGCCTGCGGACCGCATCGTCGCGGCGCTGCCGAAGGCGCTGTTCGACAAGGCCGACTGGCTTTCCGCCGCCGAGGCGATCATGACGACCGATACGTTGCCGAAAGCGTTCTCGCGGAAAGTGAAGCTGAGCGCCGGCACCGCGGTCGTGAGCGGCATCGCCAAGGGCGCGGGCATGATCAAGCCCGACATGGCGACGATGCTCGGCTTCGTCGCCACCGACGCGGCGGTACCGCAGAAGAAGCTCGCGGCGATTACCCGGCGGGCCGCCGACCGCTCGTTCAACAGCATTACCGTCGACGGCGATACGTCGACCAACGATTCGTTCATCGTCGTCGCCACCGGCCGCGGCCCGGCGGTGCGCGCGCCGCGCGACCTGCTCAAGCTCGAGGCGGCGATCACCGACGTGGCCCGCCACCTCGCGCAGGCGATCATCCGCGACGGCGAAGGTGCGACCAAGTTCGTCACCGTGCGCGTCGAAGGCGGCAAGAGCGAAGCCGAGTGCCGCAAGGTGGCCTATGCGATCGCCCATTCGCCGCTGGTCAAGACCGCGTTCTTCGCCTCCGATCCCAACCTGGGACGCATCCTCGCGGCGGCCGGAAACTCTGGCGTGGACGTCTCCAAGCTCTCGCTCTATCTCGACGATGTACTCGTCGCCGCGGGAGGGGGGCGTCATTCCGGCTACAAGGACGAGCAGGGCGTCGCGGTAATGAAGAAGGCGGAGTTCACCGTTCGCGTGGTGCTCGGCCGGGGCAAGGCGGCCGCGACCGTCTGGACCTGCGATTTTTCCTTCGACTACGTCAAAATAAACGCCGAGTACAGAACGTGAGCAAGGAACTCGAAAAAATCCTGCAGCGCCTCGAGCAGCTGCTGCCGCCCCCGCCGCCGACCACCGACTGGAAGGCGAGCGTGGCTTTTCGCTGGCGCAGCGCCGGGCGGC
The DNA here is from genome assembly GCA_001644455.1 of Betaproteobacteria bacterium SCGC AG-212-J23. Lineage (GTDB taxonomy): Bacteria > Pseudomonadota > Gammaproteobacteria > Burkholderiales > SG8-39 > SCGC-AG-212-J23. Next base: position 22,368 of record LSTF01000040.1, on the reverse strand, counting down.
GTGGCGCGGCCGGCTGGCTGCAGCCCGTTCGCCACGTGCACCGCATCAAGCTCTCCGACCTGCGAGGCATCGACGCGCAGATCTCGAAGGTCGAGCAGAACACGAAGCAGCTCCTCGAGGGCAAGCCCGCCAACAACGTGCTGCTGACCGGCGCGCGCGGCACCGGAAAGTCGTCGATCGTCAAAGGGCTGCTGAACAAGTACGCGAGCAAGGGCCTGCGCCTCATCGAGGTGGAGAAGAACGATCTCGTCGACCTGCCGGCGATCGTCGACCAGGTCGCTTCGCGGCCGGAGCGCTTCCTCCTCTTCTGCGACGATCTCACTTTCCACGGCGCCGAGGACGGCTACATCGCGCTGAAGGTGGCGCTCGACGGTTCGATCTCCACCACCTCCGAGAACCTGCTCATCTACGCCACCTCCAACCGCCGCCACCTGATGCCGGAGTACATGGCAGAGAACCTCGAGACCAAGTACGTCGACGACGAGATCCACCCCGGCGAGACGGTGGAGGAGAAGATCTCGCTCTCCGAGCGCTTCGGCCTGTGGGTGACCTTCTACCCCTTCGACCAGGACGAGTACGTCGACATCGTCGGCCAGTGGCTCAAGTCCTTCGGCGCCGCGTTCTCGGAACCTGCGAAGGAGGAATCGCTGCAGTGGGCCCTGCAAAGAGGCTCGCGAAGCGGAAGGGTTGCCTACCAGTTCGCCCGAGACTGGGCTGGCCGCCACACCAAGAAAAAGTGATCGAGGTCGTCGCCGCGGTCATCGAGCGGCCGGACGGTTCGTTTCTCCTCGCGCAGCGCCCGCCGGGCAAGGTGTACGCAGGCTGGTGGGAATTCCCCGGCGGCAAGGTCGAGGCTGGCGAGCCGCTCGCCAGGGCGCTCGAGCGCGAGCTCATCGAGGAGCTCGGCATCCAGGTGGTCAAGGCGTATCCGTGGATCTCGCGGGTGCACGTCTACGAGCACGGCACCGTGATGCTGCATTTCTTCCGCGTGGTGGAGTGGCAGGGCGAGCCGCATCCGCACGAGGGGCAGTCCTTCGCCTGGCAGCGCATCGAGGGGCCATCAGTCGAGCCGATGCTCCCGGCGAACGGTCCGGTGCTCGCCTCGCTCGCGCTGCCTCTGGAGTATGCGATTACCGACGCCAAGGCGCTTGGGCTCGTCGCACAGCTCGAGCGCGTCGAGGCGAGAGTGAAGGGCGGTCTGCGCCTGATCCAGGTGCGCGACAGGGACAACTGGGAGCGCGCGCAGCTGATCTACGGAGTGACGAGCATTGCGAAGGAGTACGGCGCCAGGGTGCTCGTCAACGGCGGCCCGCCGGCGGACGGCATCCACTACAGCGCCGAGGAGCTGATGCGATTGCGCTCGCGGCCCCGACAGGCAGGGCTGGCAGCCGCCTCCTGCCACACGGTGCAGGAACTCGGCCACGCGATGGCGATCGGGCTCGATTTCGTCGTGCTCGGCCCGGTGAAGGCGACCGCGACACATCCGGACGCGACCCTCCTCGGCTGGGAAGGCTTTCGCCGCATCGCCGAGAGCGCGTCGATCCCGGTGTACGCCATCGGTGGCCTGCGTCCGCGCGACATGGATCACGCCCGCGCCGCGGGTGCGCACGGGCTGGCTATGATTCGGGGGTCTTGGACTCCGGGTCCTTAGGATCTTCTTCCACGGGCACGCGGTAGTCCTCCGCCGCCCACTTGCCGAGGTCGATCACCCTGCAGCGCTCGCTGCAGAACGGCCGCCAGCGGTTGGTCGCGGAAAACTCCGCTTTCTTCCCGCAGCGCGGGCATGCCACCGTCCTCACAGATTACAGAACGTGAGCTCGAAGCCGACGTTCCAGTCGGCGGTGCGCGGCCGCGTCTCCGCGGTGGCGTCGTCGCCGTTCTGCGCCATGAAGCGGATATTGAGCACGTACTTGTTGGCGCTGATCTCCGGCACGCAGGGCGTGGTCGCGTCGATGCGCAATCGCAGCATCTGCGCGCTCTTGCCGCCCAGCATCTGCTGGTACATGCCCTGCGGCGCGGTCAAGGCCTGCGGCCGGCCCGACTCGCGCAGGATGCGCAGGATGATCGCCGAGCCGTCGCGCAGCGGGTGCAGCGGGCCGGTCCATGCCGCGAGCTGGCCGGTGCGGTCCTCCGCGGGGCGGTGCAGCCAGTAGTGGTACGACGGAAGATCGAACTCGCATGCGCCGCCCGGAATGCCCGTGCGCTGCTTGATCGACATCAACCAGTCGTTCTCGCGCAGGTACTGGCCGATCTTGCCGGTCATCGAGAACAGCGCCGCCGCTGCCTGCTCGATGTCGCGCAGCACGCCATTCAGCGCGTCCTCCTGGATGTCGGGATTGTTCTTGAAGGCGAGCAGCACCTGCTTCTGCCGCTCGAGCTCCTGCAGCAGGTCGGACTTGAGATCGGCGCGGCTCGAGACCTCGAGGATCTCGAACAGCGTCAGTAACGCCATGTGGTGGTCGTGCGGATCGGTGCGGGCGATGAAGTGGCGCGAGCGCTCGAACAGATCCTCCAGCCTCAGCAGCGTCCGGATGCGCTCGTTCAGCGGATATTCGTAGGTGATCACGAACGAGCAAATTGTAGGTATTTTTGATGCAGCGCGGCCACTTGTTTGCGCAATGCATCACGGTCGCCGCCATTGTCGATCACGTCGTCCGCCGCGGCGAGGCGCTCGGCGTTCGGCGCCTGTGCGCGGATGATCGCGCGGACTTCGTCGGGGGAGAGCCCGCTCCGGGCCTGGACCCGCGCGACGCGGACTTCCTCGGGAGCATCCACGACCAGCACTCGGTCCACCCGGCTGCGATAGTCCGGCGACTCGATGAGCAGCGGGACCACGTGCACCACGTACGGGCTTTCCGCCGCTGCGATGCGCCGCTGCGACTCGTCCCGGATCATGGGGTGCAGCAGTGCCTCGATCTGGCGTTTCGCCCCGGGATGAGCGAAGACATGGTCGCGCATCTTCTTGCGATCCATCGCGCCGTCCCGGACAAAGGCTTTTCCGAAGATCTTTTCCACCTTCGGGATCGCGGCGCCGCCCTTCTGGGTGAGCGCGTGGGCGATGACGTCGGCGTCGACGATCGCCGCCCCCAGCGCGGCAAACTCGTCGGCCGCGGCGCTCTTGCCGCTGCCGATGCCGCCCGTGAGGCCGACGACCAGCCTCATCCCACGCGGTAAAGGTACCAGCGCATGACCGGCTCGCCCCAGAAGAGCGCGATCACGCCGGCGATGGCGATGTAGGGGCCGAAGTGAAAGCGGAAGCCGCCGTCGTAGCGGCCGCGCGCGGCGAACATCTGCGCCGCGCCGAACACCAGGCCGACGAGCGACGAGAGCAGGATGACCATCGGCAGCATCTTCCAGCCGAGGAAGGCGCCCACCGCGGCGTTCATCTTGAAGTCGCCGAAGCCCATCCCTTCCTTGCCGGTCAGGAGCTTGAAGGCCCAGTAGACCAGCCAGAGCACGAGATAGCCCGCGACTGCGCCAAGCATCGCATCCTGGATCGGCACGAAGGCGCCCCAGAGATTGACCAGCAGGCCGATCCAGACGAGCGGCAGGGTCAGGTCATCGGGCAGCAGCCCGGTTTCCTGGTCGATGAAGGCGAGGGCGATGGTGAACCAGACGAAGAGCGCCGCGCCGAGCGTCGCCAGGGTGGGCCCGAACCGCCAGGCCGAATAGCCTGCGGCGATGCCCGCCAGCAGCTCGACGAGGGGGTATTTGCCGCTGATTGGCGCCTTGCAGCTCGAGCACTTGCCGCGCAGCGCGGCCCAGCTGACCAGCGGCACGTTCTCGAGCGCAGTGATCTTGTGCCCGCAAGACGGACAGCGGGAGCGCGGCACGAACAGGTTGTAGGGCTCGGCGAGCGGGACTTCCTGGCCTGCGAGGGAGGCGCACTCGGCGCGCCACTCGCGCTCGAGCATCTTGGGCAGCCGGTGGATGACGACGTTGAGGAACGAGCCGATGCACAGGCCAAACAGCAAGACGACCCAGGGAAGAACGCCCGGCTGAGCGAGCCAGCCGAGCGCACTCATCGCCTGCTAGACCGCCTGGCCCATCTTGAAGATCGGCAGGTACATGGCGATCACCATGCCGCCGATCAGCGTGCCGAGGACGACCATGATGATCGGCTCCATCAGCGACGAGAGTGCTTCCACCGCGTCGTCCACCTCGGCCTCGAAGAAGTCGGCTACCTTGCCGAGCATGCCGTCGAGCGCGCCGGTCTCCTCGCCAATCGAGCACATCTGCAGCACCATGCTCGGAAAGACGTTGGCGTTCTGCATCGCGACCGTGAGCGCGGTGCCGCCGGAGACTTCGGCCTGGATCTGCTTGGTGGCGCTGGAGTAGACGTAGTTGCCCGCGGCGCCGCCGACCGAGTCGAGCGCTTCGACCAGCGGCACGCCCGCGGCGAACATGGTCGAGAGCGTGCGCGTCCAGCGCGCGATCACCGACTTGCGCACCAGGTCGCCGAACACCGGCAGCTTGAGCATCAGCTTGTCCATGAAGATCTGCACCGCCAGCGAGCGCTTCCAGGATTCGAGGAAGCCATAGATGCTGCCGCCGATCACCGGGAAGATGATGAACCAGTAGGCGACGAACGCGTCGGAGATGGCCATCACGAACAGCGTCGGGCCGGGCAGGTCGGCGCCGAAGTTGGTGAACACCTGCTTGAACGCCGGGATGACGAAAATCATGATCACCGCGGTGATGATGAAGGCGACGGCGATGATCGCGATCGGATAGAACAGCGCGCTCTTGATCTTCGACTTGATGGCGAGGATCTTTTCCTGGTAGACCGCGAGGCGGTCGAGCAGCGTCTCGAGAATACCGGCCTGCTCGCCGGCCTGGACCAGGTTGCAGAACAGCTGGTCGAAATAGAGCGGGTATTTGCGGAAAGCGGCAGCGAGCGGCGTGCCGGTCTCGACGTCGGTCTTGAGCTCGAGCACCAGCTTCTGCACCGCCGGGTTGGATGCGCCCTTGCCGACGATCTCGAAGGACTGCAGCAGCGGCACGCCGGCTTTCATCATCGTCGCGAGCTGGCGGGTAAAGAGCGCGATGTCCTTCTGCTTGACCGAGCCGCCGCCGCCGATCCTCTGCTTCTTGACCTTCCCGACCACGATGCCTTGGCGGCGCAGCGTCGCGTTGACGGCGTTGACGCTCACCGACTTGATCTCGCCGCGAACGGTCTTGCCGCCCTTGTCCTTGCCTTCCCAAGCCCAGATGACCTCTTTTGGGCCCTTGGCTGCTGCTGCCGTTGCCATGAACTGCACTCCCTTCCCTAGACCGCGCCGATGATGCCCTTCAGGCCGGGTTTTGTAAAGCCTGAGAATTCACGCCTAAGTCTCTGAGGGTGCAACATTTTCAACCGGCTCGACCGGCCTGAAAATGCGCACCGTTTTCACCGTCCGGCCCTGCGCGTGGACGATCTCCATCGGCACGCCGCCGATCTTCATCGAAACGTCGGCCTCGGGGATGTCCTGCAGCTGCTCGATGATCAGTCCGTTGAGCGTGCGTGGTCCGTCGAGCGGCAGCTCGAGACCGAGCGCGCGGTTGACCTCGCGCACCGGCATCGCGCCGTCCGCGGTCGCCGTGCCGTCCTCGCCCCAGGCGAGCGGCGCGGCGCTCGGCAGCGAGGTGGTGAACTTGCCGATGATCTCCTCGATGATGTCCTCGACGGTGACCAGGCCCATCAGCTCGCCGTATTCGTCGACCACCAGCGCCACGCGCTGGTGGTTCTCCTGGAAGTACTGGATCTGCGACAGCGCCGGCGTGCCCGCCGGGACGAAGTAGGGCTCGTCGAGCAGCGCCTCGAGCGCCTCCTTGTCGAGCTCGCCGGCGCGCAGCGGCGCCAGCACGCGGCGCAGCTGCAGCACGCCGACCACCTCGCCGAGCGCGTCGCGGAACACCGGCAGGCGCAGATGGTAGGCGGTGCCGAGCTGGTGGACGATGGTCTCCATTTCGTCGTCGAGCTTGATCGACTCGATCTTCGCCCGCGGCACCATGATGTCCTGCAGCGTGACCGCCTCGATGTCGAAGAGATTCAGCACGATCGCCAGGTGCTTCTTCGGCATGAAGGTCGACGATTCCAGCACCAGGGTGCGGATCTCTTCGGGCGAGAGCTTCGGCGCGTCGGTCGACTGGCCGGGCTTGATGCCGACCATGCGCAGCAGCGGGCGGGCGAAGAGATTGATGAACCACGCCGGGATGTCGAGCAGTCGCAGGCTGACCTTCACCGGCAGCGACAGCCACAGCGCCGCGCCCTCGGGGTGGGTTGCGCCGATCACCTTCGGCGTGATCTCGGAGAAGACGATGATGATGAACCCGACCACGAGCGGCGTGAGCAGCACGACCAGCGTTTCTTCGCCGAAAAGGCGCGCGGCGATGAAGCCGGAAACCGTGGTCGCGCCGGTAATCGCGAGGGTGTTGCCGATCAGGATGCCGCCCAGCAGGCGATCGGTGCGCTTCAGCAGCCCGGCGACGCGGACCGCGGCGCGGTCGCCTTCGCTCACCAGGTATTTCAGCCGGTAGCGGTTGATCGCCATCATCGCCGTCTCGGCGATGGAGAAGAACGCCGACAGCACGAGCAGCACCAGCAGCGTCGCCACCAGCCAGCCGAGCGGCAGATGCTCGCCGAGGGAGAGGTCTTCCATCAGGGGCGTCGCAGAATCACTTCGAGGACGAACGTCGTGCCGATGTTGGCGAGCACCACCATGACGAAGCCGGCCACCGTCCAGCGCAGCGCGGTGCGGCCGCGCCAGCCGCGGAATACCCGGCCCCAGAGCAGCACCGCAAAGGTGAGCCACGACAGCACGGCGAACACCGTTTCATGGTTGAAGCGCATCGCGCGACCGAACATCGACTCGGAAAGCAGCATGCCGCTCGCCAGCGTGAGGGTGAGCAGCACGAAGGCGACCGCAACCAGGCGGAAGAACATCTTCTCGATGGTCAGAAGCGGTGGCAGGTTGGCCATCGGCCCGCGTAGCACGCCCTCGCCGGATGCGCCGGTCCGCGAGGCGCTGTGCAGCAGCCGGTCGGCGACGGCCATCAGCACCGCGTGCAGCACGGCGATGGTGAAGACGCTGTAGGCGACGATCGCGAGCGTGAGGTGCAGGCGAAAATCCGGCTCGGCGCCGTGCGCGATGGTCCGGCCGGGAAACCACAACGGCAGGAGCACGCAGAGCGCGGCGGCGCCGAGCACGAGCGGCTGCATGCCCTCGAGGCGGAAGAACAGGCTCTCCACCCAATAGATCAGTACCGCCATCCACAACATCGCCGATAGCGCGTGGGCGAAGCCGAAACGGAGCTCGGCGGGCGCGAAGATGCCGACGTAGAGGAGCCAGGCGTGCAGGGCGAGGGGGACGAGGATGACTGCACGCTCCCATCCGCGAAGCATCGGCGGCTGAGGCGCCGGGCGGCGCCAGCGTGTATTCCAGAAGTGCCAGGCAAGCGCCAGGTACGCGGCGCACGCGATGAGGTGAACTACAATGTCGGGCACCGCTTCAGTTTAACACTCCATGCTGGACACCCTGACCGGACGCCTCGCGAAGATCGTCAAGACGATCCGCGGCGAAGCGCGCCTCACCGAAACGAACATCCAGGAAGCGCTGCGCGAAGTGCGCGTCGCGTTGCTCGAGGCCGACGTCGCGCTGCCGGTCGTGAAGCATTTCATCGACGCGGTGCGCGCCAAGGCGCTCGGCGAGGAGGTGGTCGGCAGCCTCACGCCGGGCCAGGCGCTGGTCGGCGTCGTGCACCGCGAGCTCGCCAAGCTGATGGGCGAGGCGAGCGCCGGTCTCGACCTCGCGGCGCAGCCGCCGGCGGTGATCCTCATGGCCGGCCTGCAGGGCTCGGGCAAGACCACGACCAGCGGCAAGCTCGCGCTGCTGCTGAAGAACGAGAAGAAGAAGGTCGGCGTCGTCTCCGCCGACGTCTATCGCCCGGCGGCGATCCAGCAGCTGAAGACCGTGGCCGGGCAGGTCGGCGCGGAGTTCATTCCTTCCGAAGTCAACGAGAAGCCGGTCGACATCGCCAGGCGCGCGCTGGAGTACGCCCGCACCCACTACCTCGACGTGCTGATTGTCGACACCGCCGGCCGCCTCGCCATCGACGAAGACATGATGCGCGAGCTCGCCGAGCTGCACGGCTTCCTCAAGCCGGTCGAGACGCTGTTCGTCGTCGATGCCATGCAGGGCCAGGACGCGGTCAACGTCGCCAAAGCCTTCAACGAGCGGCTGCCGCTCACCGGCGTCGTCCTCACCAAGCTCGACGGCGACGCGCGCGGCGGCGCAGCCCTCTCGGTGCGCCACGTCACCGGCAAGCCGATCAAGTTCGCCGGCGTCGGCGAGAAGCTCACCGGCCTCGAGCCCTTCCATCCCGAGCGCATGGCGGCGCGCGTCCTCGGCATGGGCGACATCCTCTCGCTGGTCGAGGAGGCGCACGCCAAGATCGACCTGGAAGAAGCGCAGCGCGTCGCCGACAAGGTCAAGAAGGGCAAGGGCTTCGACCTCGAGGACTTCAAGCAGCAGATCGGGCAGATGAACAAGATGGGCGGCATCGCTTCGATGATGGACAAGCTCCCCGCGCAGCTCGCCGGCAAGATCGACCCGGCGAAGCTTCAGGACGAGAAGCAGTTCAAGCGCATCGAGGGCATCATCAACTCGATGACGCCGCAGGAGCGGCGCAAGCCCGAGCTCATCAAGGCCTCGCGCAAGCGCCGCATCGCCGCCGGCGCCGGCGTGCCGGTGCAGGCCGTCAACCAGCTGCTCAACCAGTTCGAGCAGATGCAGAAGATGATGAAGATGATGAAGGGCGGCAACCTGCAGCGCATGATGCGCGGCATGAAGGGCATGCTGCCCGGGATGCGCTAGCCGCCGGTCCTACGGCCGCCGAAGCTGCGCTTCCATCTCCGCTAGTCCCCGCGTGTCCTGCAGTGCCCGGCTGACGGTGACCGCGCGCTCGTAGTATTCCTTCGCGGCGTCGCGGTTACCGGCGGCGGAGCTCGCCAGCGAAAGCTCGGTGAGGTCGGCGAGGATCTTGCGCGGGTCGGCGAGGTCGCGGTCGATGGCGAGCGCCTGCTCGAGCGGTGCGATCGCTTCCCTGGCGTTCCCCTGCGCGCGGCGTGCCTTGCCCTGCATGCGCAACGCGTTCGCGGTCTCGGCGCGGTCGTTGCGCGAGCGGGCGCGCTCGACCGCGCGGGCGGCGAGCTGCTCGGCGTCCGCAGCGCGAGAGGTCTCGAGGGCGACCTGCGCCTGGACGTTGAGGATGGTCGCGGCGTACTCGCAGGAGAGGTTGGCGCAGCGTTTCTCGGCACGCTCGGCGAAGGTGGCGGCGGAGACGGGGTTCTGCAGGGCGAGGTCGACGATCGCGCGGCGCAGCTCGGCCTGCAGGCGCCTGCGCTCGGAGAAGGGGCGGCGGGGATCGTCGAGCACGCGGGACAGCGCGTCGCGCGCCTCGGCGTCGCGGCCCAGCCACTGGTAGGCGATCGACTGGTTGATCGAGTTGGCGGCGACGGCGTCGATGTTCTCCACCGTCGCGGCGATGCGCGCCGCCTCGCCATACTGGCTGGCGGCGTTCGCGAGATCTCCAGCGCGCATCAGCAGCGCCGCGCGCTGCTCGGCGTCGGCGAGCTTGCTGCTCGACTGCGACGCGGTCTGGGTCGGCGCCGCGACGGGCTTCGCTCCGCCGCAGCCGGCGAGCACGATCAGCGCGACAAGCGGCAATGCCCTCAATGCTTGAGCGCCTTGCCGCGAGCGTCGAAGCTATCGATCGGCAGCTCGCGGTCGACGGTCTCGTTGAACGAATCGCTGAGCGGCCAGACGCGCTTCGCGGCGTTGAACACGTCGCCCGCGTCGCGCGCCACCGCGTCGCCGCGCTCGATCACCGGCTGCGCGCGCTGGATCGTGCCCTGCGCCTCCTCGCCGGTCTTGCGCAGCTGCTGCGCCGCGCCGTCGATCGACTCGATCGCGCTACCGAGCTTCGTCGTCAGTTCGGGGATCGCGTGCTCGATGCTCACGACAGCGCGCTCGGTGGCCTTGGCGGTGTTGGTGAACTCCGCGGCGGTGCGCTCGGTCGTCGTGATGAGCTTGCGCAGGTCGCGATGCGTTTGCGGCAGGGCCTCCATCTCCTTGCGCAGCGTGGAGAGCGAAACCGCGATGTCGTTGCCCGAACCCTTGAAGTCGCTGAGCACCTGCTTCAGCTCGTTGAAGGCGGGCACCGCCTGACGGCGGATGTCGTCGATGTACTCGGCGATGCTGCGGCTCGCCTGGAAATCGATGCGCTCGCCCTGCGCGAGCGCCGGCCCGGGCTTGCCGGGGACGATGTCGATCACCGCCGCGCCGACCACGCCCGCCTCGCGGGAGTGCTTGGCGAGCGAGCCCTTCGGGATGCGCGGCATGTACTCGCTCATGATCGACAGGCGCACGTCGACGCCTTCCTCGGAGAGCTCCATACCGCTCACCGAGCCGACCGTGAAGCCGTACAGCTTCACCGGCATGCCCTTGTTCAGGCCGAGCGCGTTGGCAGTGATGAAGTGGATCTGCGTCTGGTGCAGGAACCAGCCCTGCTTGTAGGCGACCAGGCCGATGAACGCCGCCACCAGCAGCAGCGCGATCAGCAGGAAAGCGTTCACCTTGAGCAGCAGGCGCGAAAAGCGCGTGGGCGGGACGAAAGTCGCGGTCATCACTCCTCCCGGATGTCGACGAAGATCAACGTGCCGGCGGGATGGCGCCGGCGGTATTCCTGCTCGAAGCCGGCAACGCGCGCGCACTCGGCGCGGCTCAGGCCGTCGTCCAGCGATTCGATGATGGCGAGCTCCGGCCCGGCGATCATCAGCCGGGCGAAGGCGGCGATCTTGCGCTCCAGGCGGCCGAGCTCGTCGGGCACGCGCGCGAGAAAGGTGCGCGGCTCGAGGCCGAAGACGTCCAGCACTTCCTGGGTAATGGTCGCGACCTCGGCGAGGGACGGCTTGCCGTGATAGGCCGACGGCAGCGAGATGTTCTCCCAGGCGTTCAGGTTGTTGATCAGGCCGACGATCGGCGAGAGCGCGCCTAGGCGCGAGCGCAGCTTCTGCCGCGCGCGGCCGCTGAGGTTCTTCACCGGCTGGCCGAAGAGCTCGAGCTCCTCGTCGGCCTCGCAGCGCGCCTTCAGCACGGCGGTCACGAACGCCGACCTCGACGCGGCGTCGGGAAGCTCCAGGCGCTGCACGCTGCCGGCCGGCACGTCGATCGCGATCTCCCGCTTGCCGTGCCGCGCGTAGCGCAGCGCCAGCTGCGGCGCGGCGCGAGCCTCGGACTGCAGGACCGCGCTCATACCGTCGCCTTGACCAGGCCGAAGAAGAGGATGCCGAAGACGATGTAGGCGAAGACCGCGTTGATCGTCAGCACCAGCATCGCGCATTGCGTGACGGCACGCGTCACCACCTTGGGCACCGCGTTCTGCGTGAGATCCGGCGGATTGAGGCCGTGGTAGCAGCAGCATGCCGAGATGGCGAAGCCGAACAGCAGGGCCTTGATGACCGAGTAGTAGAAATCCACCGGCGAGAAAAGATCGAACAGCCGGCTGGCGAGCTCCATGAACGACGCCTCGATGATGAAGGGCGAGAACAGCAGGCCGCCGGCCACCGCGAGCGCCTGGATGTAGAAGGTGAGCGCGAGGGTGGCGACCATTACGCCGGCGACGCGCGGCACCACCAGGTAGTCGTAGAGATCGATGTTCATGTAGCGCAGCGCGCGCGTCTGCCCGGAGATGCGCATCATCGCCATCTCGGCGGACATCGCCGTGCCGCTGCGCAGGATGATGACGACCGCGGCGGCGAGCGGGCCGACTTCGCGGAACACGACCAGCAGCAGGATCTTCACCGCCAGGTCGACGTCGGCGTCGAGCACATCCATGGTGATGGCGATGATCAGCACGCCGAGCAGCGAAGCCCGCAGCACCACGCCGGTCGAGGCGGTGACGCCCGTGAAGTAGACCTGCCGCAGGAAGGACTCAAGGATCGGCGGCTTGCGCAGCACCGGCAGCCTGCCGGCGGCGTTCAGTGACAGCCTGATTCCCCCCTCGATTTCGCGCACCGCGCGGAGCATTCGACCCCCTGAATCATTTTGCCCCAAAAAGGGCGATTTCTCCCGTATAATCCGCGCCTTTTCTTCGCTTGGCCGGGACATTTCAATGGTTGTGATTCGTTTGCAGCGCGGCGGCTTCAACAAGCGGCCGTTCTTTCATCTGGTCGTGGCGGATTCGCGTCGCGCGGCGAGCGGCAAGTTCCTCGAGCGGCTCGGGTTTTACGACCCGAAAGCGCCGGAAGGCCGCGAGGGCCTGCGCGTCAACATGGAGCGCGTCAAGCACTGGACCGGCAAGGGCGCGCAGCTCTCGCCGACCGCGAAGCGTCTCGTCAAACAGTTTGCGAAGAAGGCAGCCTGAAGATCTAGTGGACATGGGCCGCGTCGCCGGGTCCTACGGCGTGCGCGGCTGGATCAAGGTGGAGCGGCCCGAGGCCGGGCTCGCCGAGTGCGGCGAGTGGTGGATCGGCGGCGAGCCGCGCGCGGTGGAGGAGACCAAGCAGCACTCGGGAACGCTGCTCGCGAAGCTCGCCGGAGTCGGCAGCCGCGAAGCGGCGATGAAGCTGCGGGGCGTGGCGGTGTCAGTGAGCCGCGCGGCGCTGCCGGAGCCCGAGGCCGGGCACTACTACCTCGCCGACCTGATCGGTCTCGAGGTGGTGAACGAGCAGGGCGAGAAGCTCGGCGTGGTGAGGCGGTTCATCACCAACGGCGCGCAGGACGTGATGGAGCTGTCGGGAGACAGGGAGCGGTTGCTCCCCTGGATCCCGACGGTGGTGAAGAAGGTCGATCTGCAGAAGAAGCAGGTCGAAGTCGAGTGGGGCGCCGACTGGTGATCCGCTTCGACGTGGTGACGCTGTTTCCGGAGATGTTTGCCGCGGTGACGAAGAGCGGCATCACCTCGCGGGCGCTGGAGGCGGGGTTGTGGTCGCTGAAGACGTGGAATCCGCGCGACTTCACGACCGACAACTACCGCACGGTCGACGACCGCCCGTACGGCGGCGGGCCGGGGATGGTGATGCTGGCCGAGCCGTTGGAGAAGGCGCTGGACGCGGCGGGCGGGAAAGTGATCTACCTCTCGCCGCAGGGCAGGAAGCTGGAGCACCGCAAGGTGATGGAGTTGTCGAAGGAAAGCTCCATGACCTTGCTGTGCGGCAGGTACGAGGGCGTCGACGAGCGGTTGCTCGACCGGCGCGTGGACGAGGAGATCTCGATCGGAGACTTCGTCCTCTCGGGTGGCGAGCTCGCCGCCATGGCGTTGATCGACGCCGTGGTGCGGCAGCTGCCCGGTGCGCTCGGCGACGCGGCCTCGGCGGTGGAAGAGTCGTTCGCCGACGGGCTGCTCGATTGCCCGCAGTACACGCGGCCCGAGATCTGGATGGTCGACGGCAGCGGGCTGAGGGTGCCGGAGGTGCTGTTGAGCGGGCACCACGCGAATATCCGGCGCTGGCGGCTGAAGCAGGCGCTGGGCAGGACCTGGCTGAGACGGCCGGAGCTGCTGGAAGCAAGGAAGCTGAGCGAAGAGGAAAAGAAGCTGCTGGACGAGTTCCAGCGCGAACAAACGAGGTAAGGCCATGGATCTGATCAAGACTCTCGAGCAGGAAGAGATCAAGCGGTTGAAGAAGGAAGTCCCTGACTTCTCGCCCGGCGACACGGTGATCGTCAACGTCAACGTCGTCGAGGGCGAGCGCAAGCGCTCCCAGGCCTTCGAGGGCATGGTGATCGCCAAGCGCAACAAGGGGCTGAACTCGTCGTTCATCGTGCGCAAGATCTCCTCCGGCGAGGGCGTGGAACGCACCTTCCAGACCTACTCGCCGCTGATCGCCTCGATCGAGGTGAAGCGCAAGGGCGAAGTGCGCCGCGCCAAGCTCTATTACCTGCGCGAGCGCTCGGGCAAGTCGGCGCGGATTCGTGAAAAGACCGGGGAAGCCGGCGAGCAGGGCGGCGGCGAGGGCGCCGAGCGCCAAGAGTAAAATGGCCTGATGCGCCGCGAAGCCGCAGCCATCAGTCCCATCAGCGAGGTCGTCGCCGCCATCAAGGCCGGCGAGATCGTCATCCTGGTCGACGACGAGGACCGGGAGAACGAAGGCGACCTCATCTTCGCCGCACGCTTCGTCACCCCCGAGAAAGTCAACTTCCTCGCCAAGCACGGCCGCGGGCTGATCTGCATGGCGATCACCGAATCGCACGCCGAGCGGCTCGGCCTCAGGCCCATGGTCGAGCAGAACCGCTCGCGCCACGGCACCAACTTCACCGTTTCGATCGAGGCGGCCGAAGGCATCGCCAGCGGCATCTCCGCGCACGACCGCGCGCTCACAATAAAAATTGCTTCTTCCGAAAATTCGACTTCTTCAGATATCGTGCAACCGGGCCATGTGTTTCCGTTGATCGCCCAGCCCGGCGGCGTGCTGGTGCGCGCCGGCCACACCGAGGCCTGCTGCGACCTGGCGCGCCTCGCGGGCTTCGAACCGTCCGCGGTGCTGTGCGAGATCATGAAGGACGACGGCACGATGGCGCGCCTGCCGGACCTGCTCGACTTCGCCGCCGAGCACAAGCTGAAGATCGGCACCATCGCCGACCTGATCGAATACCGGAGTCGCAACGAATCGCTGGTGCGGCGCGCCGCCGAGCGCGAAATCGATACGCCCTGGGGCAAGTTCACCATGGTGTCGTACCGTGACCTGGCGGTCGGTGCCCTCCATATCGCGCTCAGCCTCGGAAAGATTCTGAAAAGAAACGAAACCCTGGTGCGCGTCCACGAGCCGCTGTCGATCATCGATCTGCTGGATGCCGGCAAGGGCTCGCATTCGTGGGGTGTTGGCGAGGCGCTGCAGGAGATCCAGAAAAAGGGCGCGGGCGTGGTGGTGTTGATGAACTGCGGCCAGGAGGGCGCGGAAGCGCCCAAGGCCGGGCGCAGCGCCGACCTGCGCCTGTACGGCATCGGCGCGCAGATCCTGCGCGACCTCGGCGTCGGCCGGATGCGCCTCATGGCGGCGCCGCGCAAGATGCCGAGCATGACCGGCTTCGGCCTGGAAATCACCGGCTACGCTGAACGGCCGGGCGGCTGACGCCGATGCGCCTCGGCATCGTCGCCAGCCGGTTCAACGAGGAAATCACCGGGCAACTGCTGGATCGCGCGCGCACTGAAGCGCGCAAGCTCGGCGTCGAGGTGCAGGTCGTGCAGGTGCCCGGCGCGCTCGAGATCCCGATCGCGCTGCAGTGGCTGGCGCAGGCCGGCAAATGCGACGCGCTGGTGGCGATTGGCGCGGTCATCCGCGGCGATACGTATCACTTCGAAGTGGTGGCCAACGAGTCGGCGCGCGGCGTGAGCGAGGTTTCGCTCGAGTGCGGGCTGCCCGTCGCCAATGCCATCCTGACCTTGAACAGCGAAGCGGAAGCCAAGCAGCGCATCGACAAGGGCGCCGAGGGCGTGCGCGTCGCCGTCGAGATGGCAAAGCTGAAGGCCTCCCTGCATGAAGATCGATAAGCGCCAGGCCCGCGAAGTCGCCCTGCAGGCGCTCTACGCCTGGCAGCTCTCGGGCGGCGACCCGCTGGACGAGGCGCGCGCCATCGAAGGCTACGAAGAGAGCGAGTTCGTGAAATCGCTCCTCAAGGGAGTGCACGACGGCGCGCCCGCGCTGGAGAAGGTCATCACGCCGCACCTTGACCGCCCGTTCGCGCGGCTCTCGCCGGTCGAGCGAGCCATCCTCTACATCGGCGCGTTCGAGCTCGCCGAGCATCCGCACACGCCATTCAAGGTGGTGCTGAACGAGGCGATCGAGCTGGGCAAGAGCTTCGGCGCCACCGACGGCTACCGGTTCGTTAACGGCGTGCTGGAGAAAATCGCCGGCGCGCTGCGGCCCGACGAAGTCGCCAAGTCGCGTAACAGAATCGTCTGAACGAATTCGACCTCATCCGCCGCTACTTCGAGCGCCCGCCGAAGAACGCGCTGGTCGGGGTCGGTGACGACTGCGCGCTGCTTCGTCCCGATGCCGGCCTCGAGCTCGCCGTCACCACCGACATGCTGGTCGAAGGGCGCCACTTTCTCCCCGGGGCCGAGCCGCGCGCGCTCGGCCACAAGGCGCTCGCGGTCAACCTCTCCGACCTCGC
Source organism: Betaproteobacteria bacterium SCGC AG-212-J23 (assembly GCA_001644455.1). Lineage (GTDB taxonomy): Bacteria > Pseudomonadota > Gammaproteobacteria > Burkholderiales > SG8-39 > SCGC-AG-212-J23. The sequence goes on along the minus strand of LSTF01000040.1, from coordinate 6,217 downwards.
GGCCATGGGCGCGGCGCCGAAATGGGTGCTGCTGGCGATCGGCCTGCCCGAGGCGGACGAGCACTGGCTGAAGGCATTCGCCGGGGGATTCTTCGCGCTCGCCGCGCGCTACGGCGTCGACCTGGTCGGCGGCGACACGACGCGCGCCCCGCAGATCACGATCAGCGTCACCGCCATGGGCGAAGTGCCGGCGAGCGTCGCCCTCTACCGCGCGGGCGCGCGGCCGGGCGACGACATCTGGGTTTCGGGCGAGCTCGGCGGCGCCGCGCTCGGCCTCGCCCATCCCGAGATCGCCGAAGCGGCGAAGCGCTTGCACGAGCCCGAGCCGCGCCTCGAGCTCGGAGAGCGGCTGCGCGGCATGGCGAACGCCGCGATCGACGTGTCCGATGGCCTCGCGGGCGATCTTGGCCATATCCTGGAGCGCTCGCGCGTCGGGGCGTTGGTCGAGTACCCGCTGATTCCCCGGAATTCCTTCTTCAGGAAAATCAATGATCCGGACCTCGAGCGCGACTGCGTGCTCTCCGGCGGCGACGACTACGAGCTGATCTTCACCGCGGCGACGGCGCGGCGCGGCGACCTGGAAGGCCTCTCGCGCGAGCTCGGCCTGGCGCTGACGCGCATTGGCTCGATCCAGGCCGGAGACGCGCGCCTCACGGTGCTCGACGGCAAGGGCAAGCCGATGAAGTTCAAGCCGGCGTTCGATCACTTCAGGAAATGATCGTGTTCCGGCCGACGCTGCGTTTCGCTGTCGCGCATCCCGCGCACTGGGTCGCGTTCGGCTTCGGCGCAGGCCTTTCGCCCTGGGCGCCGGGCACCGCCGGCACGCTGCTCGCCTGGCTCGCCGCGTGGCTGATCGGCGCGGAGCTCGCGACACCGGTCGGCCTGGCCGTGATCGCCGCGCTCTACGCGCTCGGCGTCTGGGTCTGCGACGTGACCGGGCGCCATCTCGGCATTTCCGACCATGGCTCGATGGTCTGGGACGAAGTCGTTGCCTTCCTCCTCGTGCTGGCGGTCGTGCCCATGACCTTCGCCTGGCAGGCGGCGGCGTTCGTCCTGTTCCGCTTCTTCGACATCGCCAAGCCGCCTCCCATCCGCTGGTTCGAGGGCCGCTTCAAGGGCGGCTGGGGCGTGATGGTGGACGACCTCGTCGCCGCCGGGTATACGCTCATCGTCCTCGCGGCAGTGCAGAGGTTTTTCCTGTGAACGCGGTGGCAGCGAAAGTCGGCCGGAAGCTGAGGGCCGCCGGCGCGAAGCTCACCACCGCCGAATCGTGCACCGGCGGCTGGGTCTCCCAGGCGGTGACTGCCATCTCCGGCTCCTCGGACTGGTTCGACCGCGGCTTCATCACCTACTCCAACGCGGCGAAGCAGGAGATGCTCGGCGTGAAGGCAGGCACGCTGAAAAAACACGGCGCCGTCAGCGAGGAAACCGCGCGCGAGATGGCGAAGGGCGCGCTGAAGAAGAGCCGCGCCACGATCGCAGTCGCGGTCACCGGCGTCGCCGGTCCGACGGGGGGAAGCGACGCGAAGCCGGTCGGGATGGTGTGCTTCGCGTATGCCCTCTCCAGGGCGGTTTCCTCCGAAACGCGGCGATTCAAGGGCAATCGCGAGAGCGTGCGCCGCCAATCGGTGGTGCATGCGCTCAAAGGCGTCCTCGCGCGCGTCGCGGGAGGATAATGACGGCATGGCCGCAGTAAGACCGGCAGCCGTCGCCGGGATGTTCTACCCCGGCGACGCCCGCGCCCTGATCCGGGAGGTCGACGAGCTTCTCGGTCGCGCCGGCGCTACGGCGCCGCGTGTCGGCTTCCCCAAGGCGATCATCGTGCCGCACGCGGGCTACATCTACTCCGGTGGCGTGGCCGCGAGCGCCTACGACGCGGTGCGCCCGGCGCGCGGCATCGTCGAGCGAGTGGTGCTGCTCGGTCCGGTGCACCGGGTGCCGGTGCGCGGTCTCGCAACGGTCAGCGATCAGTCGTTTGCCACGCCGCTCGGCGAAATACCGATCGACCGCGAAGCGCTCGATTCGCTCGCCGACCTGCCGCAGGTGGTGGTCAGCGATGCCGCCCACGCAATGGAACATTCGCTGGAAGTGCAGCTGCCGTTCCTGCAGAAGACGCTCGGCACGTTCAAGCTGGCGCCGTTCGCGGTCGGCATGGCGAGCGTCGCCGAGGTCGCACGGGTGCTCGAGCGCCTCTGGGGCGGGCCGGAGACGCTGATCGTCATCTCGACCGACCTTTCGCACTATCACGCGTACGACGAGGCGCGCCGCATCGATGGCGAGACGATTTCGCGCATCGCCGCCTTCGCCACCGATCTCGATCATGACGAAGCGTGCGGCGCGACGCCGCTCAACGGGTTTTTGCAGATAGCAAAAGACAGGCGCCTGTCGCTGAAGGTACTCGGGGCCTGCAACTCCGGCGACACCGCGGGCGGCCGCGATCGCGTGGTCGGCTATTCCTCCTTCGGCCTCTACGAAGGCGCGGAGCCTTCGCCCGAAGAGGCCGGCAGGACGCTGATCGCGCTGGCGCGTAATGCGATCGAGAAAAGCCTTTTCCAGGAAAAGGCATTGCCTGCCGACGCGCCCTGGCTCGGCCAGTGGGGCGCGACCTTCGTGACGCTCACGCTGGAGGGCCGGCTGCGGGGTTGCATTGGCAGCCTGGAAGCGGTGCGGCCGCTCGGCGTCGACGTCGCCGAGAACGCGCTCGGCGCGGCATTCCGCGACCCGCGCTTTCCGCGCCTCGCCGCCGGCGAATGGCCGCGCTGCCGGGTCGAGGTGTCGCTGCTGTCGGCTGCGAAGCCGCTCGAGTTCGCCGACGAGGCGGATCTGCTCGCGCAGGTCCAGCCCGGCGTGGACGGCGTCATCCTCGAGTGCGATGGCCGCCGTTCCACTTTCCTGCCGCAGGTCTGGGAGTCGCTGCCCGACAAGCGCGCCTTCCTCGCCGAGCTGGTGAAGAAGGCAGACCTGCCGGCCGATACGCGGCTCACGCGCTGCCGTATATCCCGCTATCGGGTCGCAAAGTTTCGCGAATGAAATGCATAGCTCCATGAAGGGTAGGTGGTGGCACAAGCTCGCCGACGGTCGCATCCAGTGCGACCTGTGCCCGCGCGACTGCAAGCTGCATGAAGGCCAGCGCGGCCTGTGCTTCGTCCGCCAGATGGAAGGCGGCGAGATGCACCTCACCACCTACGGCCGCTCGTCGGGCTTCTGCGTCGACCCGGTCGAGAAGAAGCCGCTCAACCACTTCTATCCCGGGTCGAGCATCCTGTCCTTCGGCACCGCGGGCTGCAACCTGGCGTGCAAGTTTTGCCAGAACTGGGACATCTCTAAGTCGAAGGAGATGGATCGCCTGCAGGACGAGGCATCGCCCGCGACGATCGCCGCGGCGGCGGTGGAGCTCGGCTGCAAGTCCGTCGCCTTCACCTATAACGACCCGGTGATCTTCGCCGAGTACGCCATGGACATCGCCGACGTCTGCCATGAGAAGGGAGTGCAGACCGTGGCGGTGACTGCAGGCTACATCCACGCCGAGCCGCGGCGCGAGTTCTACGCGAAGATGGACGCGGCCAACGTCGACCTGAAAGGCTTCACCGACGATTTCTACTGGAAGATCTGCGGCGGGCATCTGCAGCCGGTGCTCGACACGCTCGTCTACCTGGTCAAGGAGACGAAAGTCTGGACCGAGATCACCACGCTGCTCATCCCCGGCAAGAACGATTCCGACGAGGAGCTGAAAGCCGAATGCCGATGGATCCGGGAGAACCTGGGGCGCGATGTGCCCCTGCACTTCACCGCCTTCCACCCCGACTGGAAGATGACCGACGTGGAGCGCACGCCGGCATCGACGCTGACGCGAGCGCGGGAGATCGCGCTCCACGCGGGACTCAACTACGTTTACACCGGCAACGTGCACGATGAAGCCGGCGGCTCGACCTACTGCCCATCGTGCGAGAAAGCACTCGTGCTGCGCGACTGGTACGACATCAAGGGCTACCACCTCACCGACGGCGGCGCCTGCAAGTTCTGCGGCACGCCGGTCGCGGGGCGCTTCCAGAAGTTCACCAAGGCCTTCGGGCCGAAACGCATCCCGGTAAGACTCGCCGCTTGAGCCCCGGCTCAGGCACATGGCTCACGGCGCTCTGCTCCAGCCGGGTTCTCGCTGCGACCTGGTTCGTCGCGTATTCGGCAGTCCTGCCGCTCACGCAGGCGCAGTGGGGCCTCACCGGACGCGAGGCGGGGACGATCCAGGCCGCGTTCCATCTCGGCTACCTGACTTCGCTCTTCATCGTCGGCTTCCTCGCCGATCACTTCGGCGCGAGGCGCACCTACATCCTGGCCGGCATCGCGGCGTGCATCAGCCCGTGGTCCTTCGTGCTCTTTGCCGATGGCTTCTGGTCGGCGTTCTGGCTGCACGCGCTGACCGGGCTTTGCCAGGGCGGCAGCTATACCCCGGCGCTCGCGCTGATCAACGACAACGTCGAGCGCGAGCGGCGGGGCAGGGCGATGGGCTACCTGATCGCCGGCTCGAGCGCGGGCTACGCGCTCTGCCTCGGCGCTACCGGCGTCGCGCTCAAATTCACCGACTGGCGCGGCGCGCTGATGATCGTCGCGTGCCTGCCCATCGTTTCATGGCTGCTCGGGATTCTCGTCCTGAGGGAAACGGAAAACCGCATTCACCCGCGTCCGGCGGGCGAGTCGCTGCTCGCGTCGATCCCCGCGGTATGGCGCAACAGGCGCGGCATGCTTTCCATCTGGGGCTACACTTTCCACAACTGGGAGCTGCTGGGTCTCTGGGCGTGGTTGCCCGCGTTCCTCACCGCCGCGCTGCTGCTCCAGGGCCATTCGACCGAAAGCGCCTTGCTGTTCGCCGGCCTGACCTACCTCGCGAACATCGCCGGCAGCATCATCGGCGGCACCATGGCCGACCGATGGGGAAGGATTCCGACGATCCTCACGTGGTCTTGCGTGAGCCTCGCGCTGTCGTTCTCGATCGGCTGGCTGATCGCCGCGCCGATCGCGGTGCTGGTCGCGCTCGCCTGCCTGTACAACTTCGCCGGCATCGCCGATTCGTCGACGCATTCCACCGTGCTCGCCGAAAGCGTGCCGGCGCACTACCTCGGCGTCGCCTACGCGGTGCGCTCGGTGGTCGGCTTCGGCGCGGGCGTGGTGAGCCCGGTGGTGTTCGGCTGGGCGCTCGACACTTCGGGCGGCTCCTGGGGCATCGCTTGGGTGACGCTCGGCATCGGCGCTATGCTTGGACCGCTCATGACGTGGCGCCTGCGCAAGCCGTGAAGCCTTTCTCGGAAGCCAGCGAACGCAACCGGGCGCCGATATTGGCGGTCTTGAAGAGAATTTTTTCCAAAACCCCGCGCGTCCTCGAGATCGGCTCGGGCACCGGCCAGCACGCCGCCTATTTCGCGGCCGAGTTGCCGCACCTCGCCTGGCAGGCAAGCGACCGGGCGGAGAACCTGGCCGACATCCGGCAGTGGGTGGCGAACCCCATCGAACTGGATGTCGACAAGCCGTTCCCCGAGGTGGACGCCGACGCGGTCTTCACCGCCAACACCTGCCACATCATGTCCTGGCCGCAGGTCGAGCGAATGTTCCAGGGGATCGGCGCGATGCCGTCCGTGAAAACGTTCTGCCTCTACGGGCCGTTCAACTACGGCGGCAAGCACACCTCGGACAGCAATGCGCGCTTCGATGCGATGCTGCGCGAGCGCGATCAGGCCAGCGGGATTCGCGACGCGGAGGCGATCGTCGCTCTCGCGGGGCAGAGCGGATTCGGGTTGAGCGAAGACAACGCCATGCCGGCGAACAACCGCCTGCTCGTATTTTTTCGCGAAAGACTATGATGCGCGCGGAGAAAGATGAGGCTCGTCCTGGCCTGCGGTCTGCTGCTGGTTCTCGCCGCGTGCGCGTCACGCCGCGACGCGCCGCCGCGCTCGGGCCTCGACGACTATAAAGAGATCGTCGCCCAGGACGTCCTGCACGGCGCTCTCGGCGCCTACTGCCAGCCGGGCGCCGAAATGCTGAAGGCGGTGGTGATCCTCGAGATCAGCATCGACGGCGAAGGTCGCCTGCTCGGTGCCTCAGTGGTGCGCGCGAACGGTCATCCCGAGCTCGCGCAGCGCGCCATGGACACAGTCGTGGCCGCCGCGCCGTTTGCGCCGCCGCTGACCGGTCAAGGCGTGCAATTTCTCGAGACCTTCCTCTTTCG
>LSTF01000039.1 GCA_001644455.1 Betaproteobacteria bacterium SCGC AG-212-J23 | reverse complement strand
GGCGAGCACCGCATCGGGCAATCCCGCCGGTGCGAAGAGCGCGAGCCAGGGCGACACCTCGAGGCCGGGATAGACGTCGGCGAGCCGGGGCAGGTCGGGGAAGGCCGGGGAGCGCTCCCTGCCGGCCACCGCGAGCGCGCGCAATCTGCCGGCGCGCACGTGACCCGAGACCGAATTGCCGCCGAACATGGCGACGATCTCTCCGCCGAGGAGCGCGGTCGTCGCCGGGCCGCCGCCCTTGAAAGGCACGTGCAGGAGATCGATGCCTGCCCGTGCTTTCAGCATCTCCATCACGAGGTGGTGCTGGCTGCCGTTGCCAATGGACGCGTAGGCGAGCGGCGGATTCGATTTGCGAGCCAGTTCGATGAACTCCGGAAGCGTTTTTGCCGGAAGTGCAGGGCTGACGACCAGCAGCATCTGCGTATTAACGAGCGTTGCTACCGGCGCGAGGTCTCTCAGCGTGTCGAGCGGCATTTTCGCGTACAGGTGCGGGCCGATGACGATCTGCGCGTCGGCGCAGAGGAGCAGGGTGTAGCCGTCCGCGGGCGCCTTCGCCGCCATTTCGGAAGCGAGATTGCCGTTCGAACCTGGCCGGTTGTCGACGACCAGGGGCTGGCCCAACGCCTCGCCGAGCTTCGGCGCCACCAGGCGGGCAAGGGTGTCGGTGGCGCCTCCGGGCGGATTGGGTACCAGCAGCCGGATCGGCCGCGATGGATACTGCGCCGCGGCCGAGAGCGCCGCGAGCGAGAGCGCGAGCAGCGCCGCTAGCCGGCGAGCCCCAGCCATTCGAAGAGCCAGCCCGCGGGAAATGGCAGGTGCAGCAACTGGTCGAACAGGCCGTAGAAGCCTGCCCAGAGTGCGAGCGTGAACGCGATGGAGAAGCCCCAGCTTTCCTTGCCCTGCAGCTTGAGATACGCGAAAACGAGCAGCGGAACGGCGATCAGGAATCCGAGCAGCAGGATGACAACGAAGAATCCCCCGATCCAGGCGACGGCGATCGCAGTGCGGCGGCGCGCCACCTCGGGTGGATGCTCCTCGGAGAGCTTGAAGTCGGCGGCGGCTGCACCGGGCGCCGAACCGAGCAGCACCCACAGAACCTCGGCGAGGGCGAGGCAGAGGAGGGGAATGCTGATGACCAGCGGGAAAAGTTTCGCTTTCCAGGGCCACGCCAGAGCGCTGAAGATCGCCCACCCGGAAAGCGCGGCGATCGCGAGCGCGAGGATCAAGGAAGCCCGGTTACGCATGCTGGCTCCGGCGCCGGCCGCGCCAGGCCTGAAAGACGGGATAGCAGACCACGGCCGCGGCGACCACCAGCAGCGCGACGACGACAGGACGCGCCAGCCAGGCGGCGTCGTAACGCGCGACCGAAATATAGAGGTAGTTCTCGGCGATTTTTCCCAGCACCAGGCCGAGGACCAGCGGCGCGCGGGGCCAGCCGGCGACGACCATGAGATAGCCGACACCGCCGAACACCAGCGTGACCAGGATATCGGCGTACTGGCTGTTGGAGGTAAAGCTGCCGATGAACACCAGCACCAGGATCACCGGGATCAGCCGGTGCCCGGCCACGTTGGTCAGGCCGGCGAGCCGGTTCAACAGCAGCGCGCAAACCACCACGGTGATCACGTTCGCCAGCACGATCGTCCACACGAGGGAGAACGTGAGCGCCAGGTGCTTGGTCAGCATCTCGGGGCCGGGAACCAGGCCGAGCAGGAAGAAGCCTCCGAGCAGGATCGCCATCGAGGTGCTGCCGGGGACGCCGAAGGCGATGGTCGGAATCAGCGCGCCGCCCTCCTTTGAGTTGCACGCGGCGCCCGGTCCAATGACCCCGCGCACGTCGCCCGCGCCGAATCCCTTTCGCTCTTCCGGGGTACGCGCGCTCTGCGTTGCGTGGCCGTACGCCATCCATTGCGCGACGGCTCCACCCAGGCCGGGCGTAATGCCGATGAACGTACCGATCAGGGCGCAGCGGATCGTGAGGAAGAAATTGCGGAAGACGTCTTTCACGCCCTCGAGCGCGCCGCGGCTGATGCGGCCCGCCGGCACGCCGCCGGCAATGGATGTGCCACGCACCGCGAGGTCGATGATCTCCGGAATAGCGAAAAGGCCCACCAGCACCGGCACCAGGTCGAGTCCCTGCCAGAGGTAGAGCGTGCCCAGCGTAAAGCGGGCGACGCCGGCCTGGGGATCCTGCCCGACCATGGCGAGCATCATGCCCAGACCGCCGGCGAGAAAACCGCGCACCATGCCGCGCGCACCCTGCGCGCTGAGCGAAGCGATGAAGGCCAGGCCGACGATGGCGAGCATGAACATCTCGGGCGAGCCGAAAGTCAGCACCAGCGGCCGCACGATCGGGATCGCGAGCGCGAGCGCCGCCGCGCCGATCAGCGCGCCGATGAGCGAAGCGGTCAGCGCGGCCCCGAGGGCGCGCCCCGCCTCGCCGCGCTTCGCCATCGCATGCCCGTCGAGGATGATCGCCGCGGTGGTCGCTTCCCCGGGCACTCCGAACAGGATCGAGGTGATGTCGCCGGTCGTCGCGACCACCGAGTGCATGCCAAGGAGGAAGGCGAACGCCTCGACCGGCTGCATGGTGTAGATGAAAGGCAGCATCAGCGCGAGGGTGGTCGCGCCGCCGATGCCCGGAAGCAGCCCGACCCAGAAGCCGACGAGGACGCCGACCAGCATGAAGGCGAACGGTTTCCACTGCAGGATGAGCAGCAGCCCTTCCCAGAGCGCCTCTAGCACCGGCTACTCACCGAACTTGATGTACTTCGAGAACTCCTGGACGATTTCCTTCGGCTGGTTCAGGACCTCGGCGAGGATCTTCACGGCCTGGTCGCCGGAGGTGAACTCGAGCTCCGTCTTGGTCTTCTTGCCCTCGGCGATCAGCTCCGGATCCTGGATCGTTTTCGCGAACGCTTCCCGCATCGCGGCGACGATCGGCGCCGGTGTCTTCGGCGGAAGCACGTAGGGGCGGGCGATCAGCTCCGGCGCGGAGCGCAATGCCATGATCGCCTTGGCGCGCGGATTGGGCGCGAAGCTCTCGTCCACGGGCAGATTCTCCAGCCCCGGCTCGGTCGAGCGCGCCCGCACGATCGGCTTCACCAGGTTGCGCTCGATGAACGGCCGCAGCGAAGTGAAGGAGCCGGCACGGCCGTCGACCTCCTTGCGCTCGACCGCGAGCATGATGTCGGCGCTGCTCGAGTAGCCGCTGACGATCTTCAGGTTGACGCCGAGCAGGTCCTTCAGGAGCAGGGGAAAGTCGTGCGTGTTCGCCCCCGGCCCGGTCGAGCCGATCACCACCTGCTCCTTCGCCTTGCGCAGCTCCTCGAAAGTCTTGTAGGGGAGCTCGGAGCGGATCGCGAGGATGGTGGTCTCGTTCGCCGCCGAGCCGATCCACTGGAATTTCGTGATGTCGTATTTCACGCCCTCGACCGACGTGAGCTGCGCGATCGGCAGATTGCGGTTGAACGTGCCGATCGTCAGGCCGTCCGGCTTGGCGACGTTGTACAGGTGGTTGGCAGCGATGATGCTGTTGCCCCCGGGCATGTTCTGCACGATCACCGTCGGCTTTCCCGGCAGGTGTTTCGGCAGGTAGCGCGCGAGCAGGCGGGCGGTGGCGTCGTAGCCGCCGCCTGGCTTGTAGCCGACGATGATGGTGACCGTTTTGCCGCCGAACGACTGCGCGAGCGCGAGCGGGGACGCGGCGAGCCCGATCGCCGCGACCAGCAGTTGCCTTCTCTTCATTTCACTTCCTCCTCGTCTTGGCGTGCACATGCCCATGATCGTGGCCGTGATCGTGGTCGTGCATCATCTCCTTGGGTACGTCGGGGAAAAGTTCGCGCGAGGACGGCGCGGCTGCGCCGACCCATTCGACGCCGCCGCGCTTGCGTGCCGCCTCGCGCAGGTCCTCGAAGGTGAGCAGCGCCGGGTTCTTCGCCACCTCCAGGCGCTGCGCGAGCCCCGCCAGCAGCAGCTTGCGCACCTGACGCCCGTTCCAGCCGTCGCACAGCGCCGCGATCGCGGCGAACTGCTCCCGCTTTTCCAGCATCGGCCGCAGCCCGGGCCAGTGGATGGCCAGTTCGGCCAGCGAGTCGTGCAGGATCTGGGCGATGGTCGCTGCATCCGGCAGGGCGAAGTGCATCACCAGGTCGGCGCGCGACAGGAATGCCTCGTCGATCGCGCCGATGAAGTTGGTAGTGGTGACGAACAGCACCGACGGGTGGTTCCTGGCAATCGCGTCGATGCCGAGCATCACGGCGTCGGTCGCGCGGTGCACGTCGACCGGGTTGGTCTCGAACGAAGCGCTCGAGCGCCGCACGGCGAAGCTCTCCACCTCGTCGACGAGCACCACGGTGTGCGGCCGCCGCGCCGCGAGCTCGGGGATCGTGTCCTGCATCAGCCGCATGATGTTGCGCTGGCTTTCGCCCAGCATGTCGCTCGGGAACGCATGCGGATTGATCTCGACGAAGGTCGTCGCGCCATCTTTCGCGAGCGCCAGCGCCGCCACCTGCGCGAGGCCGCGACCGAGCGTGGTCTTGCCGGTGCCGGGCGGTCCCGCGAGGACGATCAGGCCATGTGGCAGGCCAGCGAGAGTGGAAAGGCGCCGCCCGTGGCGCAGTTGCAGCAGCGCCTGCGAGAGGAGGCGCTCTTTCACCCCGGCAGGCACGATGATCGCGTCCCAGTCCTTGTCGTGATGCTCGGCGGGCAGGACGTGCAGCGACAGCACCCCCGGCGGCAGCGCGGCGGGCTGGGCCACTAGCTAATCCTTGACTCGGACATTAGTCCTCGGGCCGGCGATCATCCGGCCAGTCGATCTGCGAGATTTCCTTCATGGAGAGCAGCGTGTCCTCCGCCTCTTCGAACAGCACCATCGGGTCCATGAGGGCGCGCATGGTCTCGAGGATCGAGTCGAACATGTGCACGCGCACCAGGCGCGCCTGGTTCTTCGGATCGTCGTTGAAATGCTGGTGCCAGAGGAAATGGTCGACGACGATCAGGTCGCCCTTCTTCCAGCGGTGGTGTTCGCCCTTGTCCGGCGCGGCGCCGAGGAAGCTGTGGCCGTGGCCTTCGACGACATAGAGCCATGCCTCCCCGGGGTGGCGATGCAGCGACTGCGTCTTGCCCGGCGCGAACTGGATCATCACCTGGGTGATGCCCGAGGCCTGGCTGCCGATCGCGCGGTCGACGAGGAACTTGGTGCGCGTGCCGCGCGGCGTGGCGAGCAGATCCTGCTCGTCGTAGGGGGTGTGGATGCGGCCACTCCGCCTTTTGCTCCATTCATGGGAGACGCGGCGCAGCCGTCTCGAGTAGGGATCGTCGCCTTCCGGGCCCTCGGAGGAGGGCGGCGGTGGGGGTAGATCCTTGAACGCCTCGTGGCCGCGGTCCTCGATCGCACACATGCCGAGCGTCCAGAGCATCGGCTCCGACGAGTAGCTCATGAAGCGCGCGGTCTTGCCGCCGTCGTTGCCGTGGCGGTGCCAGCTCCAGGCGGGAATGTGGATCGCGTCCCAGGGCTTCCAGTCGTAGCGCACGCCGTCGATCTCGCTCCAGCCCGAGCCTTCGACGATGAAGAGCTGCGCATCCCACGAATGGCGGTGGATGGTGGTGACGGCCTTCGGATCGATTTCGTGCACCAGCGCGTCGAGGCAGCGCGTCGGCGAATCGCCGTCGGCCCCCATGTAGACGCCGCTGCGCATGCCGCGCGCCGTCGGCTTGAGCTGCACATCCTCCTTGCGCACGACCGTGCGCCGGTTCTTGCGCCATTCGTCGATGAACTCCGCGCGGCGCTTCTTTTGGATGTGGTAGTGCGTGACGGCGGTGGTGGTCTTGGTGCTCATTGCGGCGCAAAGACGCGCGTTTCCTGTATGTGGAACTCTGTTCTGTCAATCGGGATTGACCATAGAATACTGCAATTCATCCGCTTGTCATGCTATTGCGCCGCTTCCTCTCCTGCAGCGTTTTCCTCTTCGTTGGCGCGGCATTCGCACAAGGGCCGGTGGTGCTCTATACCTCGCTTGCGCCCACCGAATCCGGCCCGCTTGGCGTGGCGTTCGAGAAGAAAACCGGCATCAAGGTCGAGATCTGGCGCGCGATCAGCGAGAAGGTGGTGCAGCGCGCGGTCGCCGAGTCGCGCGCCGGACGAGCCACGGTGGACGTGGTCGAGACCAACGGCCCGGAGATGGAGATGATGGCGCGCGAGAACATCTTTCGCGAGATTCGCTCGCCGCACCTCGCGGACATCCCCGCAAGCTCGATTCCGAAGCATCGCCAGTGGATTCCCGACCGGCTGAACTTCTTCGTCGTCGCCTACAACACCACGAAGGTACGCAAGGAAGATCTGCCGTCGAGCTACCGCGGCTTTGCCGATCCCAAGTGGCGCGGCCGGATCGGCATCGAGGCGACCGACACCGAGTGGATGGCGACGCTGGTCAAGCTGTGGGGCGATGACGGTATGCAGTACTTCCGCACGCTCTCGGCGATGAAGCCGGACATGCGCAAAGGTCACGTGCTGCTCGCGCAGCTCGTCGCCTCGGGCGAGGTTCCGGTGGCGCTCAGCGCCTACCAGAGCAACGCCGAGTCGCTGAAGCGCAAAGGCGCCCCGATCGACTGGCTGCCGATGGCGCCGGTGGTCGCGCGCACCCAGGGAATCGCCATCGCGAAAAACGCGGCGCACCCGAAGGAGGCGGCGGCCTTCGTCGACTTCGTCCTCTCGCCCGAGGGACAGGCGCTCTTCGATTCCATGGGCAGGACGCCGGTGAGTACCAAGGTCGCCACCTCGATCGGCCGGTTCGACTACACCGTGGTCGATCCGGTAACGGTGCTGGACGAGCAGGACAAGTGGGAGAAGATCTGGCAAGGGCTGTTCCTCAAATGAGCGAGCTTCCCGCCGACGCGCTCACGCTTGCCGCGCTGGTCTTTCTTTTCGGTGTGCGCCACGGCTTCGACCCCGACCATCTGGTGGCGATCGACGGCCTTGCGCGTGCGGGCGGCCGCTGGTGCGGGTTGTTCTTCTCCCTTGGCCACGGGGTGGTGGTTACGCTGATCGGCGTCGCGGTCGCGCTCGCCGCCTCGGAGTGGCAGGCGCCGGCCTGGCTGGAGGAAGCGGGGCTAGCCGTTTCGGTCGGCGTGCTCCTCGCCCTGGGCGTGGCGAATCTGCTCGCATTTTCGAGGGGCGACCGGCCCGTGGGGCTGCGCAGCCGGTGGTGGACGGAGCGTCTCGCCAGCGCGAGTCATCCGGTGGTCATCGCCGCGATCGGCGCCGCTTTCGCGCTTTCGTTCGACACCATCAGCCACGCGCTGCTCTTCTCGCTCACCGGCGCGAGCATGGCCGGCTGGATGTTCGCCGGCGCCCTCGGCCTGCTGTTCACGTTCGGCATGGCGCTGACCGACACGCTGAATGGCTGGTGGGTCACGCGCATCGCCGCCACCCGCTTCGTGACCGCCGCGATCGCCGCGCTCTGCTTCTGCGTTGCGGTCGTGAGCGTCGGGCGCATCGACCTTGCGCCGATGCCGCTGCTGAGTGTGGCCACCATCGTGATCCTCTTCTCGACCTACCTCATCACCCGGCGCCGCCATGGAACAGCCCCGCAATAGCCGCCCCGCCAAGACCCGGCTCTCGTCCGTCGCCAACTCGATCCGGCTGCTGAGCTCGTTCTCGGGCGACGAGAACGAGCTCGGCATCACCGTGCTTGCCTCGCGCCTGAAGCTTGCGAAGAGCACGGTGCACCGCCTCGCGGCGACGCTGACCGCGGCGCGTTTCCTCGAGCAAAACGACGAGACCGGCAAGTACCGCCTCGGCCTCGCGCTGTTCGAGCTCGGCTCGCTGGTGCGCCGGCGCATGGACGTGGCCGACGCCGCGCGGCAGAAGCTGCGCGAGCTGCTGGAGACGACCGGCGAGACCGTGCAGCTCGGCATCATCGACCACCACAGCGTTCTCTATGTTTACGAGATGGAAAGCCGCCGCGCGATCCGCATGGCCGCCGCGGTCGGGGCGCGTGCGCCGCTGCACTGCACGGCGGTGGGCAAGGTGCTGCTCGCCGCGCAGCCCGAGGAATACGTGACGCAGGTGCTCGACCTGGGCCTGAAGGCCTACACGCCGAAGACCATCGTCAAGCGCGAAACGTTGATGGAGACGCTCGCCGAGGTGACGCAGCGCGAGTACGCCACCGACGACGAGGAGAGCGAGACCGGGTTGCGCGCCATCGCCAGCCCGGTGCGCAACCACACCGGGGCGGTGATCGCCGCGGTGGGCCTCGCCGCGCCGGTGCAGCGCATGAACAAGAAAGTCATGCTGACCTGCGTGCCGAGCGTCATCGCCACCGCCAGCGCCGTCTCGGCGCGCCTCGGGTACGTCCCTTGAACGGAGACAAGCGCAAGCACACGCTGGACGACCATCTCTACGGCGCCGAGCACGACCATAGCCACGAGGGCGACGGCGATCACGATCATGACCATGATCACGACCACGACCTGCCGCCCGGGCCGCTGGAAGAGAACGCGATCTGGCAGCAGGACAACCTCGTGCTCTCGAGCGTCGGCATCGACATCGGCTCGGCCGGCACGCAGGTCATCTTTTCCCGGCTGCACATGCGGCGCATGGGCGAAGACCTGTCGAGCCGCTATTTCGTCGTCAAGCGCGAGACGCTTCACGAGTCGCCGGTCGCGCTGACGCCGTATGCGAGCGATGTGCGCATCGACGAGAAGGCGCTCGCGCTCATCATCGACGACGCCTACGCCGGCGCCGGCATTCACCCCGACCAGGTCGACACCGGCTCGGTGATCCTCACCGGCGAGGCGCTGCGGCGCGAGAACGCACGCGCCATCGGCGAGTTGCTCGCCGAGATGGGCGGGGAGTTCGTTTGCGCCACCGCCGGCCACCATATGGAAGCGATGCTTGCCGCCTACGGTTCCGGCGCGGCGAAGGTCTCGCATGAGCGCGGTATCCGCGTGCTCAACGTCGACATCGGCGGCGGCACGACCAAGCTGGCGGTGATCGAGCACGGCGAGGTACTCGAGACCGCCGCGTTCCACGTCGGCGGGCGGCTGCTGGTGGTGGATGCCGAGGGAAGCATCACGCGCCTCGATCCACAGGGACAGAAGCTCGCGCGCGAGGCCGGGTTCGACTGGAAGCTCGGCGACCGCGTGCCCCCGGGGGCGCTCGATGCCGTGGCGCAATGGCTGGCGGAAACCGTTTGCACCGCCATCCTGGGCGATCCGCGCCACTATCTGACGGAGCCGCTGCGGAATCTCTCCCGCATCGGCGGCGTGATGTTCTCCGGCGGCGTCGGCGAGTATGTCTATGGCCGCGAAGATCGCGACTTCGGCGACCTCGGCCGGCGCCTCGGGCTCGAGATCAAGAAGCGCCTCGACCGACTGCCCGGCAAGCTTCTGCCGGCAGGCGAGTGCATCCGCGCCACCGCCTTCGGTGCCTCGGAATACAGCGTCCAGCTGTCGGGGAACACGGTCTACGTCTCGCAGCCCGGGGAGCTGCTGCCGCGCCGCAACCTGCAGGTGCTGCAGCCGCCGGCGAGGCTCGACGGGGAGATCGTCCCCGAGAAGCTCGCGGCCGTGATCGCGCGGCATTTCGCGGCCTTCGATCTGGTGGAGGGAGAGAGCGAGGTCGCCCTCGCTTTCCGCTGGCGCGGCGAGCCCTCGTTCGAGCGCTTGTCGGCGTTCGCGCGCGCGATCACGCTGGCAATGTCCCGCACCATCGCGCACAGGAAGCCGCTCTTCCTGATCCTCGACGGCGACGTCGCCAACACGCTCGGTGGCATCCTCAAGGATGACTGGCGCATCGCCTCCGAGCTGCTGGTGATCGACGGCATCGCGCTGCGGGATTTCGACTACATCGACCTCGGGCGCATCCGCATGCCCTCGCACACCGTCCCGGTGACGATCAAGTCGCTCGTGTTCAGCAAAGACCCCCGCGTGCCGCATGAGCACCGCCACCACCACCATCACGGCTGACGCCGGCGCCGCGCCGCGCTTCGACGCGAAGTGGCTGATCATCGCCGTCTGCGTCGCGCTGACGCTCTACCTCGCCGTCGTGCCGTTGGGCTTCCTCCTGTGGCAAAGCTTCTTCACGCCGCAGAGCGCCGCCAAGGCCGCCGTATTCACGTTCGACAACTATCGCCAGGCCTACGGCTCCGAGGAGACCTGGACGTTGTTCCTGAACTCGCTGCAGTTCGCCACGGGCGCGTCGCTCGTCGCCTTCGTCATCGGCACCGCGCTCGCCTGGATGAACGAGCGCACCAACACCCCCTTCAAGGGCCTCTTCTTCGCGCTGTCTGTGATCCCGCTCATCATTCCCGGGATCCTGTTCACGGTCGCCTGGATCCTGCTCGGCAGCCCGAAGATCGGCCTGATCAACCTGGTGCTGCAGAACCTGTTCGACACCGAGGCCGTGTTCGTCAACGTCTATTCGCTCTGGGGAATGATCTGGGTCGACGGCCTGCATTATTCGCCGGTCGCGTTCCTGCTCATGACCGCGGCGTTCCGCGCCATGGACCCGGCGCTCGAGGAATCGGCGGTGATGAGCGGCGCGAGCGTGCCGCAGGTGGCCGCGCGCATCACGCTGCCGCTCGTCTGGCCGGCGGTGTTCGCCACCATCCTGATTCTCTTCGTCCGCGCCATCGAGTCGTTCGAAGTGCCGGCGCTGCTCGGCCTGCCGGTGGGCATCCAGGTGTTCACCTCGGCGATCTACCAGGCGGTGCATCGCTATCCAAGCCAGATCGGCCTCGCTGCGGCCCTCGCGGTGACGCTGCTGCTCATCACCTCGGTCGGCGTTTATTTCCAGTCGCGCCTTTCCAGCCAGGGATCGAAGTACGCAACCATGACCGGCAAGGGCTTTCGCCCGCGCACCATCGACCTCGGGCGCTGGCGCTATTTCACGACGGCGATTTTCCTGCTGTACTTCCTCGCGATCGTGGTCCTGCCGTTCGCCGTGCTGCTCTGGTCGTCGCTGCAGAAGTTCTACGCGGTGCCGTCGATGGAAGCGCTGTCGCGCCTGACGCTCGATCCCTACCGCACCATCCTTTCGTATCCGAACCTGGCGCGCTCGGTGTGGAACAGCCTGCTGCTCGCGCTCGGCAGCGCCACCCTCGTCATGCTCGTCACCTCGGTGATCTGCTGGATCGTGGTGAAGACCCGGCTGCCGGGCCGCTGGCTGCTCGACAACATCGCCTCGCTGCCGATGGTGTTCCCCGGGCTGGTGCTCGGCCTCGCCATCATGATCCTGTATCTCTATTTGCCGATCGGCGTGTACGGGACGATCTGGATCATGCTCATCGCCTACGTGACGCGCTTCATGCCGTACGGCCTGCGCTACAACACCACCTCGATGCTGCAGATCCACAAGGAGCTCGAGGAATCCGCGGCGATGAGCGGCGCCTCGTGGTTCACGACTTTCTGGCGCGTCATCCTGCCGCTCCTCAAGCCGGGGCTGCTCGCCGGCTGGATCTACGTGGTGATCGTTTCGATCCGCGAGCTGTCGAGCTCGATCCTGCTCTACAGCCCGGGCAGCGAGGTGGTGTCGATCCTGATCTGGGAGCTGTGGGAGAACGGCCAGTACGTCGAGCTTTCGGCGCTTGGCGTGATGCTGATCCTGGCGCTGTTCGTATTGGTGCTCGCGGCGCAGTGGCTCGGCCGCAAGTTCGGGATCAGGGAGGCCTAGCGTGCTGACGGTCACGGGTCTGTGCACGGATTACGTCGGCGAGCGTGGCCAGGTGGTGCGCGCCGCCCAGGAGGTGGCCTTCGAGGTGCCGGCGGGGAAGCTCTTCACGCTGCTCGGCCCGAGCGGTTGCGGCAAGACGACCACCCTTCGCTCCATCGCCGGCCTCGAGCGGCCGGTCGCGGGCGAGATCCGCGTCGGCGGCGACGTAGTTTTCTCGAAGAACGTCTTCATCCCGCCGAACCGGCGCGGCCTGGGGATGGTGTTCCAGTCCTATGCCATCTGGCCGCACATGACCGTCTTCGAGAATGCGGCGTTCCCGTTGCGCGTTTCCCGGAAGTTCTCGAAGGAGAAGGTGCTGCGCGTTCTGAAGACCGTGGCGCTGGAGGATTTTGCCGATCGCGAAGCGACCAAGCTCTCCGGCGGCCAGCAGCAGCGCCTGGCGCTGGCGCGGGCGCTGGTCATGGAGCCGCGGCTCCTGCTGCTCGACGAGCCGCTCTCCAATCTCGACGCGAAGCTGCGCGAGCGCATGCGCTTCGAGCTGAAGCGCCTGCAGCGCGAGCTCGGCATCACCACGGTCTACGTGACGCACGACCAGAGCGAGGCGCTGGCGCTATCGCACTCGATCGCGGTCATGAACGGCGGGCGCATCGAGCAGATCGGCAGCCCGCGCGAGATCTACGAGCGGCCGCGAAACCAGTTCGTCGCGGATTTCGTGGGCAGCACCAACTTCCTCGAGGCGCGGGTGCTGTCGCGGGAAGGCGACTTTTACCGGGTGAGCTCGCAGATCGGCGGTATGAAGGTGCTCGCGACCGATCCTCTTGCAAACGATGAAATCGTGACGATTTCCGTCCGTCCCGAGGACATCGAGCTTTCCGAGCGGAAGAACGACGGTCCCAACGTGTGGGAGGGTACCGTCTATCAGAAGGTATTTTTGGGCGAATCGGTCGACTTCGTGGTGACCGTCGGTGAACACCAGCTGCAATGCAAAGCCCATCCTTCGCTGCGCACGCGGGTGGAGGAAACGATCTATCTCAGAGCGGATCCGGAGAAATGCGTAGCCCTGAAAAGAAACTAGCCAGGCGCTGGGCGTCCGACGTCATCGTCGACCTGCTGCACGCCTATGGGCTGCCGCACGCCGCGCTCAATCCCGGCGCGAGCTATCGCGGCCTGCATGACTCGATCGTCAACTACGGCCGCAACAAGCCGACCATGATGCTCTGCCAGCACGAGGAGACGGCGGTGCAGATCGCGCACGGCTACGCCAAGGCGAGCGGCAAGCCGATGGCGGCGATCCTGCACAACCTGGTCGGCCTGCTGCACGCCAACATGGCGATTTATTACGCCTACGCCGACCGCTGCCCGGTGTTCATCATCGGCGCCACCGGGCCGATGGACGAGACCAAGCGCCGGCCGCGCATCGACTGGATTCACACCGCGCTGGTGCAGGGCGAGGCGGTGCGGGCCTATACGAAGTGGGATTACCAGCCGACCGTGATCGACGGCGTGCCGGAATCCTTCGCCCGCGCCTACGGCGTGATGATGACCGAGCCGCGTGGGCCTATCTATATGTGCTACGACGCGTGGCTGCAGGAACAGCCGCTCGACCATGACGTACCAATCGGTAGGGTCCAGCAGGTGCCGACCCGGCTCGCGCCGGATCCGAAGGCGCTGAAGAAGGTTGCGGACCTTCTGTCGAAAGCGAAGCGGCCCGTGATCCTCGCCGAGTTCGTCGGCCGCGACCCCGAAGGGTACGAGGCGCTGGTGAAGCTGGCCGAGACGCTCGGCGCACCGGTGTACGACGTCGGCAGCCGGCTCAACTTTCCCAGCCGCCATCCGCTCAACTTCAGCATGGCGAAGGACGTTTTCCGCGACGCCGATGTCGTGCTGTCGCTCGACACGCGCGACTGGGAGCGGCCGACCACCGAGCTGGTCAGCACCACGCGCAAGGTGACCTCGCTCGTGCCGCAGGGCTGCAAGTGGATCGAGATCGGTTTCGGCGACCTGGAAATCTCGAGCTGGGCGATGGACTACCAGCGGCTCGTGCATGCCGATCTGCGTGTGATGGCAGATACCACGCTCGCCATTCCTGCCCTGACCGATTTGTTGAAGAAGACGAAAAAGTCGGAAGAGCGGATCAAGCACTATTCGAACCTCAACAGGAAGGTCCGCGCGGGCTGGGAGAAGGAAGCGAAGGAAGACTGGGACGCGAGCCCCATTACCTTGCCGCGGCTCGCGCACGAAGTCTGGCAGCAGATCAAGAAGCACGACTGGGTGCTCACCGCGGGTACCCTGGACGAGTGGGCGCGCATCGTCTGGGATTTCGACAAGCCGTACCGGCACCCGGGCAAGTCGCTCGGCACCGCGACGCAGATCGGCATCTCGCTCGGCGTCGCGCTCGCGCACCGCGGCAAAGGGCGCCTGGTGGTCGACCTGCAGCCCGACGGCGACCTGATGTTCGACGCCGGCGCCCTCTGGGTCGCGGCCAAGCACCGCATCCCGATGCTGATCGTCATGTACAACAACCGCGCCTACTACAACGACTGGGAGCACCAGATCCGCATGGCCAAGTTGCGCGGCACGCCGGTCGAGCGCGCACATATAGGTATGGATATGTCCGACCCCGAGCCGGACTTCGCCACGCTGGCGCGCTCGATGGGCTGGTACGCCGAAGGGCCGATCGACAAGCCGGGCGCGGTGGCCGCGGCACTGAAGCGGGCCATCCGCAAGGTGCAGGCCGGGCAGCCGGCGCTGATCGACACCATCACCCAGAAACGATGAGTGAAATCGTCGCGGCGATGGCGACCGAGCGCGGTATTGCGCTGCCGCAGGCTGCGGTGACGCGCGATATCTGCCGGGCGCTCAAGCCGCGCCGCTACAAGCTTGACGACTACGGGCTTTGACACGTAGATTGGCCCGGTTCCGTCATCGCGATCAATGTTCTCTATAGCAGAACAGGCGCGGCGGACAAACAGAGGAGGAGACGACATGAAGAAGAAAGCAGTTGCACTCGCTGTCGGTGCTCTGTTCGCCGCTCCCGCGGTGCACGCGCAGATCACGATGGGCAACGAGACCATTGGCACGGTCCAGATCTACGGCAAGCTCTATCCCGAGTTCATTTCGGCGAAAGGCCAAGGGTCCACGCAGATCGGTGACGGGGTCTCCACTCTCGTCACTCGAAATGGCACGTACAGCGCGGCGTCCGCCGGTACGAGCTTCATCGCCGCGGAAGGACGCATTCCCGACCACAACCAGCGCTACGCGGTCGATTCGCAGAACTCCTACCTCGGCTTCCGCGGCGAACGCAATCTCGGCGGCCAGTTGAAGGCCATCTGGCAGTTGGAGCAGTCGATCGCGATCGACGACGGCACGGGCACCTGGTCGAACCGGAACTCCTTCGCGGGCCTGAGCCACAAGACGTTGGGCACGGTCAAGCTCGGTAACATGGACACGATCTACAAGGAATACGGCGACACCTTCGCCATGTTCGGCATCGCCAGCGGCAACTTCATCTCCGCCAGCAACGTGCTGTCGAACATTGGCATCGGCAACAACAACGCCGCCCGCTTCCATGAGCGGCGCGCGAACTCGGTGCAGTACCAGACCGCGGAGTTCGGCGGCTTCCAGGCCGGCCTGACCTACGGCCCGGATGAAGCGCGCGGCGAGCCGGGTACCGGCCTCAATCGAAACCTCTATTCGACGGGCATCAAGTACGACAGCCAGATGTTCTACGGCTCGGTGCAGTACGAGGTCCACAACGACATCTTCGGCGCGTCGAGCAACATCCCCGACGCGACGATCACCAATACCGGAGCCAACGCGCGGTCGCGAGACAGTGCAACCCGCGCCAGCGGCGAAGTGCGGTTTGCCAACCAGCGGATCGTGTTGGATGTCGCGCGCCTGCATTACACGGAGACCGGCCAGATCGGCGCCGGCCGCTTCCAGGAATACAAGAAGGTGAACTGGGCGCTCGGCTATGACCTGAACGTCGGCCCGTGGGGCTTCGCGACTCAGTATGTCCGTGCGGGCAGTGGCAACTGCCAGCTCACGGGCGGCCAAGACTGCAGCACGACTGGCTTGCAGGCCTGGATGCTGTCGCTTGGCGCGCGTTACCGCTTCGATCGCCAGACTTTCGTCTACCTCATCGCCAACAAGCTCTCGAACGGGCCGTCGGCGCGGATGGACAACTGGGCGGGAAGCAACCCGAACCGGGGCGAGGACATCAAGCAGGCAGCGATCGGCATCAGCTACTCGTTCTAAGGTTCAGCGGAGTAGAGTGAACGGGCGCGCTGCGCCCGTTCTTTTTTGGAGCTTCTGAAACATGCGGTTCGTCGTGCTGCTCGCGACGTGGATGGCCTGCTTCGCTGCGCTGGCGCAGAGCCCGCACCGCGAGCTCTACCTGTACAGGGGCGCCGACCGCGACCAGCGGCTGCTCGCCGGCGCGCAGAAGGAGAAGCGCGCGATCGTCTACACCTCGCTCAACCTCAAGGACTCGGTACCCATCGTCCAGGCCTTCGAGAAGAAGTACGGGGTGAAGATCGATCTGTGGCGCTCCAGCAGCGAGAAGGTGCTGCAGCGCGCGCTCACCGAGGCCCGCGCCGGGCGCTTCGCGGTCGACGGCTTCGAGCTGAACGGCCCGGAAATGGAGGCGCTGTACCGCGAGGGGCTGCTGGAGGAGTTCTGGAGCCCGCAGCTCGTGAACATCCCGGCGCAGGCGATCCCGAAGCATCGCCACTACGTCGCCGACCGGCTGAATTTCTTCACCATCGCCTGGAACACCAAGGCGGTGAAGCCGAGCGAGGTGCCGAACTCCTACGAGGACCTTCTCAACCCCCGCTGGGTGGGCAAGCTCGGCCTGGAGGCGAGCGAAGTCGACTGGTTCGGCTCGATGGTCAAGTCCATGGGAGAGGCGAAAGGCCTCGAGTTCTTCCGCAAGCTGGCGCAGATGAAGCCGCAGATCCGTACCGGCCACACGCTCATGGGCGAGCTGGTCGCCTCGGGCGAGATCCCGCTGGCGGCCTCGATCTACAACCACAACGCCGAGCGCCTGGTCGCCACCGGAGCGCCGATCAAGTGGAAGGCGCTGACCCCGACCTTCGGCCGGCCGAACGCGGTGGCGGTGGCGAAGCGGGCCGAGCGGCCCTATGCGGCGCTGCTCTTCGCCGACTTCATGCTCTCGCTCGAGGGACAGCGCCTGATCAAGGAAAGAAACCGCGTTCCGGCGAGCAACAAGGTGGATTCCAACCTCAACGACTTCCCCTATCAGATGATCGATCCGGCGGTGGTGATCGATGAGGCGGACAAGTGGGAGAGCCTCTGGTCGCAGATCTTCCTCAGGGGCACGGCAGTGAAGCGGGAGCGCGAATGAGAGCGTTGCTGTTCCTCCTCGGCCTGGGAATCGCCGGCGCTCACGCGCAAAGTCCCGCCACCTACGAAGGGCAGGACCGCCAGGAAAAGCTCCTCGCCGGCGCGAAGAAGGAGGGCGAGCTCACCGTCTATACCTCCGGGCAAAGCGACGACATCGGCGCGGTCGCCAAGGCTTTCGAGGCCAAGTACGGCATCAAGGTCAGCCTCTGGCGCGCGGGATCGGAAAAGGTGCTGCAACGCGCCGTCCAGGAGGCGCGCGGCGGGCGCCACGCCGTGGACGTGATCGAGACGAACGGCCCCGAGATGGAGATGCTGCATCGCGAGCAGATCCTGCAGGCGGTGAAGTCGCCGCACCTCGTCGACCTGATTCCGGCCGCTCGCCGGCCGCACGGCGAATGGGTCGGCACGCGCCTCAACGTCTTCGCGCTCGCCTACAACACCCGGCTGGTGAAGAAGGAGGAGCTGCCGAAGAGCTTCGCCGACCTGGCGCATCCGCGTTGGAAGGGGCGCCTGGGTATCGAGGCTGACGACCAGGACTGGCTCGCTGGCGTGATGGCGCAGCTCGGCGAGCAAAAGGGCGCGCAGATCTTCCGCGAGATCGTCAAGAACAACGGCATCTCGGTGCGCCGCGGGCATACGCTGCTCACCCAGCTCGTCGTCTCGGGAGAAGTGCCGCTCGCGCTCACGGTGTACAACTACAAGGCCGAGCAGTTCAAGGGCCAGGGCGCACCGATCGACTGGTTCTCGATCGGCAGGGCGGTGGCGCGGCCGAACGGCGTCGGCGTGGCTCGGCGCGCGCCTCATCCGCACGCGGCCGTGCTCTTCTACGACTTCGAGATCAGCGAGGATGGGCAGCGGATCCTCGCCAAGCGCGACTTCGTGCCGACCAACCGTAAAATCGACACGCCGTTGAACAAGATGCCGCTCGAGCTGGTCGATCCAGGGGTGATGCTCGACCAGCACGACAAGTGGACCAGGCTCTATGAAGAACTTTTTCTGAAACAGGCGCGCTAATGGGCAAAGAGTCGCACTACAGCAGCAAGAAAGACCGCGTCTTCGTGCGCGGCATCCAGGGACAGTACAGCCTGAAGGACGAGCTGAAGCGCCTGCGCGCCATGCCGCGCGTCATCAAGGGCAGGGACCTGACCTTCAACGACGGGCCGCAGTCGTTCAGCAAGCATTTCGTCGAGCCCGTGGACGGCCTGACGCAGACGCTGCACGTGCATCTCGAGGAGTACGCGCCGGGCGGCCGCACGCAGAAGCACGGCCACGTCAACGAAGCGGCGTTCTACATCCTCGACGGCACCGGCTATGAAGTGCACGACGGCGTGCGCTACGACTGGAAGGCGGGGGACGTGGCGATCGTGCACATGAACTGCGTGCACCAGCATTTCAACGCCAGCACCGAGAAGCCGGCGCGGGCCCTGGTGCTGAAGCCGAAGCCGCTCATCATGTTCATGAACATGCTGTTCCAGCAGACCGTGATCCCTCGTCCCAAGGAAGCCGCGTGCCCGGCGGGCGAGGGCTACAAGGCGCGCAACGACGAAACCGACTTCAACCACGACGCATGAAGAACGCCATCGTCTCTGACGAGTTCGCGAAGAAATTCGCGACCGAGAAGGAAACGCCCTACACGCGCTGGGTGCGCGACGAGGGGCTCGACATCATCAGCTCGTTCTACGTGCCCGACCTGCATACGGTGGAGCTCAAGCCCTGGCCGCGCCGCGGCGCGCGCGGCGTGTACCTCAACCACGACGCCTCGCGCACCTCGAACGACTGCTATGTCTGCGAGATCCCGCCGGGCAAGAGCCTCGCGCCGCAGCGCCAGCTCTATGAGGAAATGATCTACGTGCTCGACGGCCGCGGCTCGACCGCGGTCTGGAACGACGCCGGCAAGCGGATCAGCTTCGAGTGGAAGGCGGGCGCGATCTTCGCCATCCCGCTCAACTGCTCGCACCAGCACTTCAACGGTTCGGGCGACAAGCCGGCACGCTTCGTCGCGGTCACCAACGCGCCGGTGATCATCAACGCGTTCGGCGACGTCGATTTCGTGTTCGGCACGAAACGCGACTTCAAGGAACGCTTCGACGGCGAGCCGGAGTACTTCGCCAACAAAGGCGAGCAGAAAGGCCTGCTGCTCGACACGAACTTCGTCGCCGACGCGGTCAACCTGCCGCTCTTCGCCGCCAAGGAGCGCGGCGCCGGCGGCGGGCACACGCGCTTCAGCATGGCGAGGGGCTCGATGAACAGCCACATCTCGCAGTTCCCGATCGGCACCTACAAGAAGGCGCACGCGCACGGCCCGGGCGCGCACGTCATCGTCCTTTCAGGCGAGGGTTTCAGCCTGATGTGGCCGGAAGGCGAGGAGCCGAAGCGCTACGACTGGAAGGAGGGCGCGATGATCGTGCCGCCCAACCTCTGGTTCCACCAGCACTTCAACACCGGCACCACGCCGGCGCGCTACCTCGCGTTCAAGGCCGAAGGCGTGGCGATCCGCAACGCGCAGGGCGTGCCCAAGGCCTGGATCAGCAAGCGGCTAGGCGGCGACCAGATCGACTATGCCGACGAGCGGCCCGAGATCCGCAAATGGTTCTCGGATGCGCTGTCGAAGAACGGGCTCAAGTCCAACATGGAAAAAGCCTACGACGCCGAGAATCAAACGGTAGCGTGAGCGGAGCCGGGTTCCGGCTGTAGCGCGTCTTCCGCCGCCTCGGCGAACGGCACGCCCTTCGGCAACACGATCGAGACCGAACGCACGCGCTGGTGCGCGGGGTCGACGCCCGGCGGCTGCTTGTTCTGTTTCAGTTCCTCGGCGGCCTTGATGAGCCGCCGGCGCGCCATGATGATCCCCTGGTCGGTCGGCACCAGGTTCTCGCGCGTGCGGTCCTGGATGGTGCCCATGCTTTCCTGCACCGAGGCGTCCTGCATCGCGAAGCCCTCGATGCCGGAGAAGCTGCGGCCTTCCTTCTGCGCCTTGCGATCCATCAGGTAGTCGTTGTCCTTGTTGGCGACCGGGCGGTAGGTGCCGGGAAGGAGCGCGACGTGGATGCCCTGGCCGTCCTCGAGGGCCTGGTGCTCCTCGGGCTTGAGCGGCCGCATGGCATGGTGGTTGGTGCTCCATGCCCAGCAGTGCTCGTCGTCGATCGGCACCCACGAGTGGCCGCCGATCGGATGGTCGCCGCGCGGCGGAATCAGCGTGAAGCTCGGCATGATCCACTGCGTGATGCGCCAGTAGTGCTTGCCTTCCTCGGCGTTGCGGCGCGCGCCGATGTACAGGCCGCCTGGCGACTCGACGACCTCGAAGTGCGGCGCCAGGTCCTGCAGGTTGTACTCATGGCTCTTGTGGGCGCCCTTGAACATCGGGTCGACCTTCATCGTGTAGCGATGCAGGAACGAGACGTGGCTCGAATCGATGCCGCCCTCCATGGCCTGGAGGTAGTTGCACTCCTGCAGGCGCTTGGAGACGAAGCGCTGGTTCTCCGGTAGCGTCGCCCACTCGTGCTCGGGCAGTGCCGGCTTGAGCTCCGGCGGTCCCATGTAGGTCCAGAGCACGCCGCCGCGCTCGACCAGCGGATACGACTTCAGCTTCATCCGCTGGCAGAGCTTGGGATTGCCCGGCTCCGAGGGGATTTCGACGCACTGCCCGTTCACGTCGTATTTCCAGCCGTGATAGGAGCAGCGCAGCCCGTTCTCCTCGTTGCGGCCGAACCAGAGCGAGACGCCGCGGTGCGCGCAGAACTCGTCGACCAGGCCGAAGCGGTTGGAGGTGTCGCGGAAGGCGATCAGCCGCTCGGAGAGCAGTTTCACTCGCACGGGCGGGCAATCCGCCTCGGGCAATTCCTCGAGGAGCAGCGCCGGCAACCAGTAGCGGCGGAACAGCTCGCCCATCGGCGTGCCCGGGCCGGTGCGGACCAGGAATTCGTTCTGTTCCGCTCTCACGAACGCGGTTCTTTCATGTGGATAAAGTCTATTCGCTTTCGCGGCGCGACGAAAGCAGCGACAGCACGCCGCCGGCGAAGAGGAACGCACCGGTGGCGAGAAATACCGGCACCGAGCCGAGCGCCGCGCCGACGCCGCCGAACATCAGCGGCACGCCGATCTGCGTCACCTTGTTCGCCATGATGCGCATGCCGAGCGCCTCGCCCGAGCGGCCCTTGGGCGCGTGGTTGTAGGTGAGGATGATGGTGAGCGGCTGCGCGGAGCCCAGGGCGAGGCCGAGCGCGAATGCGACGCCCGCCAGCAGCGGAGCGTCGGTGAATCCCGGTACCGCCACGTACGCTGCCGCGGCAAGGAACAGCGAGCCGGTGAGCACCCCGATCTCGGTGAAGCGCTCGGCGAGCCGGTGCATGAAGGCGCGCACCAGGAAGCCCGCGACCGCGTAGGTCGAGAGAATCATGCCGATCGACGACGGGCTGAGCCCGACCGCGCGGCCGTAGACCGGCAGATAGAACGAGAAGAGCTCGATTCCGGTCAGCGTCACGCCGCTCATGATGAGCGTGCGTCGCAACTGCCGGTTGTCGAGCAAGTCCCACGCGCTGCGCTTCTCCGGCTTGTCGTCGTGCGCGCGCGAAACGGGAACGATGCGCATGGCGAGGACCAGCAGGGCGGGCAGAGCGGCGAACGCGGCGAGCAGGGCGAAGGTCGGGCGGTAGCCGCCGATCTCGATGCCGAAGCCCGCCGCCGAGGGGCCGATGAACGCCGCGATCGAGCTGCCGAGGGCGAAGGTGGAGAAATTCTTGGTCCGCTCGCCTTCGCCGAGGCTGCCGACCAGGTTGTGAATCGAGACGTGGAAGAAGATGTGGCCCAGGCCGACCAGCGACGCGCACGCGACCAGCATCGGCAGCCCGCCGTGCAGCACCGGCAGGAGCAGGCCAAGCGCCATGACGACGCAGCCGCAGAAGATCGGCGCGCGCATGCCGAAGCGGTCGGAGACGCGCCCGGCGTGCACCGCGAGCAGCAGAGGAAACACGGCAAACAGCGCCGCGAGAAGGCCGACCGCAAGCGAGCCGGCGCCGAGCTCGAGCGCGTACAACGAGACCGCGACCTTGCTGCCGCGCTGGCTGATCGAGTTCAGCAAGGACAGCAGCACGACGAGGTAAACCGCCATCGTTCCCCTATGCAGGACGCGATTCTGAATGACGGCACGAGTGTATACTCGACCGAGAAAATGCAGGCAGCGCGGAACGATCCATGTCCTTGTGGCAGCGGCAAAAAATACAAGAAGTGCCATGGCGCGGTGATCGCGCTGCAGCCCGCGGCACAACGGGCATGCGGCATCTGTACAGCGTGCTGCGAGGGCTGGGTGGTCGGCACGATCGAGGGCCACGAGATGAAGCCGGGCACGCCGTGCTTTTTCCGCGGCGAGGGCTGCTGCACGATCTACGAGCGCAGGCCGAAGGAGCCGTGCCGCGACTTCGTCTGCGGCTGGCTCGCGCCCGACAGCCCGTTTCCGGAATCCTTCCGGCCGGACCGGCTCGGCGTGATGATCGTGCGCACGCGCTGGCGCGCGAAGCCGGCCTACATCCTGCGCTCGGCGGGCCGGGATCCGGACGAGGCGCTGCTCGCCTGGATGCGCGACTTCACGGCGAAAAGCGGCGCGCCGTTCTTCTACGAGCAGAAGGGCGAGCGCTACGGTTTCGGCCCGATCCAGTTCCAGCAGGAGATGCTGGCGAAGCTCGAAGCGGGCGAAAGGCTATGGTGATCCACTGATGGGCACGGAGTCGCACTATCACAGCAAAAAGGACCGCATCTTCGTGCGCGGCATCCAGGGGCAGTACAGCCTCAAGGACGAGCTGAAGCGGTTGCGCTCGATGCCGCGCGTGCGCAAGGGCAAGGAGATCAAATTCGTCGACGGCCCGCAGACCTTCAGCCGCCACTACGTCGAGCCGAAGGACGGCATCACGCAGATGTTCCACCTGCATCTCGAGGAGTACGCGCCGGGCGGCAAGTCGCAGAAGCACGGACACGTCAACGAGGCGGCGTTCTACATCCTCGACGGCAAGGGCTACGAGATCCATGACGGCGTGCGCTACGACTGGCAGGCGGGTGACGTGGCGATCGTGCACAACAACTGCGTGCACCAGCACTTCAACGCCAGCAAGGACAAGCCGGCGCGCGCGCTGGTGATCAAGACCAAGCCGATGTACATGTTCATGAACATGCTCTTCCAGCACCTGGTGGAGCCCCGGCCTACCGAGCCGGCGCCGGGTGCAGAGGGGTACAAAGTCAGAGAGAGCGAGGAATAGCCATGGCCTGGGACGAGTCGAGAGCCTGGAAGAAGGGTCGCAACAACCAGAAGCTCTATCAGGCGCTGCTCGATGACGCCACGTCGGCGCCTTCGCGCAACGCCAAGCGCAAGAAGGTCGTCCATCCCGAGGACATGCCCTGGGAGATGGCGCGGCAGGGGCTGCTCAAGCACCTCATGAACGAAGGCATGAACACGCGCATGGAGACGGTGGATGCCTACATGCAGATCATTCCGCCGGGTAGCCGCTCCGGCAAGCACCGCCACCTCGCCGAGGAATGCCTCTACGTCCTCGAGGGCCGCGGCTACGATTTGCACCAGGACTGCGACGTCGAGATCACCGATACCTACCACTGGAAGCCGCAGGACGAGGTGAAGCGCTACGAGTGGGAAGCGGGCGACGTGATCTACATTCCGCCCAACACCATCCACCAGCATTTCAACGCCAGTGTCGACAAGCCGGTGCGCCTCATCTCGGCCACCAACCGCATCTACAAGGCATGCGGGCTGAACGACCTGGAACAGGTCGAGAACGCCCCCGAGTACGATCCGAATGTCGTGCTGACGGCTGATCTGATCGAGCAATATCTGCGGGTACGCAGCAAGGTCACGGCTTGAGCAGCGTTGTCGCGGCGCACGAGGCGCCGCGGCCGGCCTTGAAGGAGCTGTGGCTGATCACCATCGGCCACGGCCTGACGCACTGGTACCCCGCGACGTTCTACCTGCTGCTGCCGCTGATCGGCGCCGAGCTCGGGCTCAGCTACAGCCAGATCGGCCTGATCATGACCTGCCAGTACCTCGCCTCGGCGGTGGCGAACGTGCCCGGCGGCGTGCTGGTCGACACGGTCGGCCGCAAGGGCCTCCTGATGGCGGTGTCGCTGTTCTGGGTGGGTTTTCCGTACCTGCTGATCGGCTTCACTCATACCTTCCCGATGCTGCTCGTCTGCATCGCGCTGGTGGGCTTCGGCAACAGCCTCTGGCATCCGACCGCGATCCCGACCCTCGGCCGGCGCTACCCGGACCGCAAAGGGCTGGTGCTCTCGTTGCACGGCATGGGCGGTAACGTCGGCGACGCGATCGCGCCGCTCGTGGTGGGCGCCGCACTGGCGGCCTTTTCCTGGCGCGAAGTGGTGGTGATGAACGTCGTCCCGGGCCTGGTGGTCGCCGCGCTGATGCTCGTCCTCCTCGGCGGTATCCAGCTCGAGGCGAAACGCACGAGCGCCGAGCGCCAGTCGCTGCGCGACTATGCGCGCGGCCTGCGCGAGCTGCTGCGCAATCGCTCGGTGATGTTGCTCTCGACCGGCTCTGCGTTCCGCACCATGACGCAGACCGCGCTGCTCACCTTCCTGCCGGTCTACCTCGCGCACGACCTGGGCTATTCGCCGGCGTGGGTCGGCGCCTGCCTGTTCCTCCTGCAGGCCGCCGGTTTCGCCGCTGCCCCGGTGGCGGGGCACTTCTCCGACCGCATGGGCCGCAAGCACATCCTCGTCGGCAGCATGCTCTCGAGCGGCGCGGTGCTCGCGCTGATGGCGTTCGCCGGCGGTTCGCCGCTGTTCATCGGGCTGGTCGCGGTGCTCGGCTTTTTCCTCTACGCGACGCGGCCGGTGATCCAGGCGTGGCTGCTCGAGACCACGCCGCGCAACATGGGCGGCTCGAGCATCGGCATCCTTTTCGGCGCGCAGGCCGCGGGTGGCGCGCTGGGGCCGCTGCTCGGCGGCATGGTTGCCGACCGCTACGGCCTGCTCGCGGCGTTCTATTTGTTCGCGGCGATGATCGTCGTCGCGAACCTGTTCGTTTTCTGGGTCCCTGGTGCGCCAGCGGATTCAGCAAACGTTAA
This sequence comes from Betaproteobacteria bacterium SCGC AG-212-J23, assembly GCA_001644455.1. GTDB lineage: Bacteria > Pseudomonadota > Gammaproteobacteria > Burkholderiales > SG8-39 > SCGC-AG-212-J23. The sequence continues at coordinate 7,310 of LSTF01000039.1, read as the reverse complement.
GAATTGATATTTCTTACACGTAAAAAAGCGCTTTCTTGTCTTTCCGTCGCTCTGAAGCGACGCGACCTTTCATCCCACGCAAGCCACTCATTTTTCTAGGCTGTTTTCGTTGCGGCCGGGAAAATTTCACGTTATTCTGCGCAGGCAGGTCCGAGTGCGGACCGAAGAGAAAAATACCGCAGTAACCTGTTGAGTCAGGACAAGAATTGAGAGTTCGGGGGTCAGGGAGGCCGGGCGTCGTCGTTGCCGCGCGAAACGCGCGCGCCGCGCGCTGGAACGCCGGCTCTTTTTCCACCACCTCGCTTCGCCAAAACGAAACGTCCCGCGCACCGGCAGTTCGTGCGCGCGCGGCGGACAAAAAAGAAATCGCGGGAGAAGGGAAATGATCGCTCGTCTTTTCGCGCTCGCGCTGCTGCTGCCGAGCGCTGTTGCTTTCGCGCAGGCGCCGCCCACCGGCATCGCGCCCGACGCCGGCTCCATCGTGCGCGAAACGCGCGAGCCGTTCCGCCTGCCGCCGCCGTCACCGGATCTGAAGCCGAATATCCCCGAACCCAAGCCCGCGCTCGGCAACCAGCCGAAGCTGCGCGTCAAGGTCAGCGCCTTCACCTTTTCCGGCAACACGCTGCTCCCGGAGGAGGAGCTGCAGGCGAAGGTGCAGGAATTCGTCGGCAAGGAGCTCAACTTCGAAGGCTTGAACGACGCGGCGACCGAGGTGCGCGCCTATTTCCGCTCGCGCGGCTACTTCCTCGCGCAGGCCTACCTGCCCGAGCAGACGATCCGAAACGGCGTGGTCGAGATCGCCATCATCGAAGGCCGCTGGGGGATCATCGAGCTCGACAAGAAACCGGCGACGCGCATCAGCACCAAGCTCCTCGCCGGCATCCTCGGCGCGCACCTGCGCGAGGGCGACGTGATCACCGAGACCGGCCTCGAGCGGCCGCTGCTGCTGATCAACGATCTGCCGGACGCCGGCGTGACCACCGAGCTGCGCCCGAGCGAAACGGTCGGCGCCGCCAACCTGCGCGTCAACGTCGATCCCGGCTCCGGTCCGATCACGGGCTTCGTCGATGCCGACAACCACGGCAACCGCTTCACCGGCGAGTACCGCTACGGCTTCAGCGTCAACTGGAATCAGCCGCTCGAGTGGGGTGATCGGCTGACGATCCGCGGCTTCACCACCGACGAGCACATGTGGTACGGCCGCTTGGCCTACGACATCCCGGTCGGTTACTACGGCACGCGCATCGGCGCGAGCTACTCCAGGTTCGACTACGCGCTCGGCAAGGAATTCGCGTCGCTGCTCTCGAGTGGCGAGGGCGAGGTGTCGAGCGTCTACGGCTTCCATTCCCTGGTCCGGACGCGAAACACCAACCTGCTGCTGAACTTCGGCGGCGAGTACAAGAAGCTGGTCGATCGCATCCAGAGCACCACCCCCACCACCACCACCGAGCAGAACATCTACACCTACAAGCTTGGCTTCGTCGGCGACTTCCGCGACGGTCTCCTCGGCGGCGGGCTGAACGCGTACGGCCTCACCTACACGTGGGGCAACCTCGGTACGACCGCAGCAGCCGCCGGCGCCGACACGCGCAACACGCAGGGCGACTTCAACAAGTGGAACTTCGATGCCCGCCGGCAGCAGCGCCTGACCGACGACATAAGCTTCCTCGTTTCCGCGTCCGGCCAGCTTGCCTCCAAGAACCTCGCCTCGGCCGAGAAATTCTCGCTCGGCGGTCCTAACGGCGTGCGCGCTTATCCCGTCGGCGAGGCCACGGCCGACACCGGCATCGTCTGGCAGACCGAGATGCGCTGGATCGTTCCGGGGACGAAGATCCTCGGCGGCGACCTGACCCTGCTCGGCTTCTTCGACTACGGCGCGGCGAAGATCAACCAGGAGCCGGCCAAGAATCCGACGACCGGCGCGATCATCGACAGCGAGAACATCCGGTCCTTTTCGGGCTGGGGCCTCGGCGGCTCGGTGGGCAAGGAAGGCGATTTCCTGGTCCGGGTCCAGGCGGCCTACGCGTATACGTACAACGAGCAGCCGCAGTCGGACCCTGCGCGGCGCGTGCCGCGGGTCTGGATGCAGGGCATCAAATGGTTCTGAGAATTCTTTTCGTGCAAGCGCCGCAGGGAGAACTAGTTCCTTTTGCGCGCGACTTGCGGTTTTTGACAATCCACGGCGGACCGGAGACCTAGACTCAACCGGGTTGTGCGCCGGGTGAAGCAGGGTAGGGGTTCAGGGGGGGGCAACATGGCAGCAACGAAGCGTAAACGCAGCAAGACAGCGAATCTGAGGACGAGGGCTGGGAAAGCCCCTCTTCGACGTACCCCGAATACCTACCCTCGCGCCGCCGCCCTGGCGGTCAGCGCCGCCTTCATGCAGTGGATGTGGGTCCAGCCCGCTTGGGCGGGACCGAGCGAGCCGACCAGCAACCTTCCCACCGGCGGCCAATGGGCGAAGAACGCCGATGGCACCGCGGGCGGCACGATCACCACCCCGTCCGCCACGCAGATGCAGATGAACCAGGCGCAGCGCAGCGGCGTGGTCGACTTCAACTGCTTCTGCAGCCGGTCCGGAACGCTGGTCAACCTCACCGCGCCGACAACCGACTCGACGACGCTGATCCGCAGCGTCGAGGGTGCCAACCTCTGGGGCCGCTTCACCGCCAACGACAACGTCTTCATCAGCAGCGCAGCGGGCGTCTACATCTCTCGCACCGCGAGCGTCGAAGTCGGCTCGCTGTTCGCGACCTCGCTCTCCATCTCCAACGCGGACTTCTTCGCCGGCCGCTACAACTTCTCCAAGAACGGCAGCGCGGGCGCGGTCGTCAACGACGGCCAGATCAGCATCATCCACGCCGGCGGCTATGCCGCGCTCGCGGGCCCGCAGGTGCAGAACAACGGCATCATCGTCGCGAGCGCAGGCACCGTCTCGCTCGCGGCGGGCGATCGCGTCACCCTCGACATGATTGGCGACGGCCTGGTCAAGGTTAGCGTCGACGCCGCAGCTCTCAACGCGCTCGCGCTGAACTCGGGCACGATCGCTGCCGACGGCGGCCGCGTGATCCTCACCGCGCGCAGCGCCAACGCGCTGCTCGACACCGTCATCAACAACACCGGCGTCATCCGCGCCACCACGCTCGCGGAGCGCGGCGGCGAGATCGTCCTCGACGGCGGCGACCGCGGCATCGTCGCGAACTCCGGCACCCTCACCGCCACCGGCCTCAACGCGGGCGAGAAGGGTGGTTCGGTCCAGGTCCTCGGCCAGTACGTCGCGCTGAACAACGGCACGAGGATCGATGCGTCTGGCGATGCCGGCGGCGGCAACGTCAACATTGGCGGCAACTTCCAGGGACAAGGCCCGCTGCAAAACGCGGCGCAGACCATCGTCGCCAAAGACGTATCGATCAAAGCAGACGCAGTCACCGATGGCGACGGCGGCAACGTCGTCGTCTGGTCGAACGACGCCACCCAGTTCTACGGCTCCATCAGCGCCCAAGGCGGATCGAACTCCGGCAACGGTGGCAACGTCGAGGTTTCCGGCAAGCACGGCCTCAACTTCCAGGGCACGGTCAATACGCTCGCGCCTCACGGTCATGCAGGCACGTTGCTCCTCGATCCGGATGACCTGACGATCGTGCACGACGACGCCGTTGCGACGGACGTCAATCAGGGGGGCGCGCCGAACTTCGTGGAAACACCCACCACGGGGAATCCCTGGCAGCTATTGGACACGACGATTAGCACGGCGCTGAACGGCGCTGACGTCACAATCACGACCTCTAGCGGTTCGATCGCGATTCAGAACACGAGCGGCACCGTGGTTCTCGCCGGTTCCAACGCTCACAGCCTGACGATGACGTCGGCGGGCGACATCTCTTGGAACGCGGGCTGGCAGTACAACAATGACTCCGGTCTGCTCACCCTGAGTGCCGCCAATGGCCAGATTAGTGGCACCGGAGCAATTGCGTTTGGGGGCACGATCAATTCCCTGGCAATGCTGGCTGGTACCGGCGTCAACGTTTCGACGACCGGACTGACGAACGTTGCCGCGTCGACCGACACCGGCGGCATCTCGATCTCGAACAGCGGTACCGGTGACGTCGTGATCGACAATCTCGGTGTCGTGAACGGCTTGCAAGTCTTCACTTCCGGAAGCGTGTCGGTGACGAATTCGGCTGGCGCCATTACCGTTTCTGGCGACATCACTTCGCAAGGAGACCTGACGCTCAACGCGTCCGGTGCCTTGAGCAACAGCGGCGCGCAGACCATCACGGTGCCTTTCCAGGCAACCCTGACCGGCTCGAGCATCGACATCGGCAATCAGGCGAGCGACTCCTTCACGTCGCAGTCGCTGACCTACAACTCGGCCGGTGCGGTGAGCATTGCGCAGGACGCGGCTACGCAGGTCGCGGGGACGAACACGGCGAACAGCCTGACATTGACGTCGACAGGGGCGATTTCGACCTTTGCGGCGGGCACGAGCCAGACGATCGGCAACGACGCTTCCTTCTCGGGAACATCGATCACCCTGGCGGACAACGCGACCGACGCGCTGAGCGTCGGAGGCAATGCTTCGTTCACGGCGAGCGGCGGGGGGGTCAGTATCGGGGCGGCTGGCGCCGTGAACTCCGGTTCGATCACCTTCAACGCCACGGGCGCGGTGAGCATCACCGAAGCCTCGGCGATGAAGCTCAAGGACACCTCGACGGCCGATAGCCTGACGCTGACCTCGACCGCCGCAATCACGGACGTTTCGGGGACATCGCTCACTGTCACTAATGACGCTTCCTTTTCGGGCACGGCGATCACCTTGGCGAACAATGCCGCCGACACGCTAAGCGTCGGCGGTAATGCGTCGTTCACGGCGACGTCGGGAGCGATCAACATTCCTTCGCAGGGCACGGTGAACTTCGGCACGCTCACCTACAACAGCACAGGTAGCACCAGCATCACGACAGACTCGTCGGTCCAGGTCACCGGGACCAACACGGCTAACAGCCTGACGCTTGTCTCCGCAGGAGCGTTGACGAACGCTGCGGCGACGAGCCAGACGATTACGAACAATGCTTCGTTCACCGGCACGTCGGTGACGCTCGCGAACAACGCCACCGATACGCTGAGCGTCGGCGGAAATGCGTCATTCACCGCGACCTCGGGGGCGATCAGCATTCCGGCGGCTGGCACAGTGAACTTCGGCAAGCTCACCTTTAACAGCACGGGCTCGACCAGCATCACGGAAGACTCGGCGACAGTGCTCCGGGGCACCTCGACGGCCGACGGCCTCACGCTCGCATCGGCGGGCTCGATCACCGATGACAACACCGCCAACGTGACGGTGACCAACAACGCGAACTTCAACGCCAACGGCGGCGCGGCGGCGATCACGCTGAACGACACCTATTCGTTCGGCAGCCTGACGTTTGCCGGGACGGCGGTGACGGTCGTCCAGACGGATGCGATGACGCTCTCCGGCACAAACACGGCGAGCAGCCTGGTGCTGAGTTCCGGTGGCGCGCTGACCGACGCATCGGCCGCAACCCTCACGGTGACGGGTAACGCGTCGCTGACGGGCACGAGCATCGACCTCGGAAACGCGGGTGGCGGCAACACGGTGAACTTCGGCTCGCTGACGTTCAACTCTGTCGGGGCAGTGAACGTGAAGGAGAGCTCGGACACCGTGCTCTCTGGCACGTCGACGGCCGACAGCCTCACGCTCACCTCGACAGCCTCGATCACCAACGACGCCACTGCGGACGTCACGGTGGCCAACAACGCGAACCTGTCCGCCACGAGCATCACCTTGGGTAACCAAGGCGGCGACTCGATCAACTTCGGTTCGCTCACGTTCAATTCCGCGGGCGCAGTCGATATCGCTCTCGATTCCGGGACCTCGTTCAGCGGCACGAGTACGGCCGACAGCCTGGCCCTGGCATCGACAGGCGCAATCACTAACGCGGCGTCCGCATCGCTGACGGTGTCGAACAACGCGAGCTTCAATGGCACGAGCATCGACCTGGGCAACCAGTCGAGCGACTCGATGAACTTCGGCTCGCTGACCTACAACTCCGGTGGAGCTGTAAGCATCGCCCAGAACTCGGCGATGGTCATTACGGGTACGAACACGGCCGACAGCCTGACGCTCACCTCGACGGGCTCGATCACGGACGTGGTCGGGACGAGCCAGACCATCACCAACGGCGCGTCGTTCTCGGGCACGTCGATCACGCTGGCCGACGACGCCAGCGATGTGCTGAGCATGGGGACGAACGCTTCCTTTACTGCGAGCGGCGGCGGTGCGATCACCGTTGGCGCGGTGCCCGGAGGCTTTACCTCCGGCTCGCTCACCTTCAATACAACGGGCGCAGTAAACATCATCGAGATCTCGAATACAGTCCTCTCGGGTACCTCGACCGCCGGAAGCTTGCTGCTCAATTCCGGAGGCACGATCACCGACGACGGTACGGCGAACGTGACGGTGACGAACAACGCCAGCTTCATTGGTACGGGCATTACGTTGGCGAACACGTACCACTTCGGCACGCTGACGTTCAACTCCAGCGGTGCGGTGGATATCACCGAGGCGGACGCGACGCAGATCACCGGCTCGAATACGGTTGACAGCCTGACGCTGACTTCCGCAGGCGCGATCACCAATGCATCGGGAACATCGATCGCGGTGACGAACGACGCTTCCTTCTCAGGGACGTCCGTGACATTGGCGAACAACGCGACGGATACGCTGAGCGTGGGCGGTATCGCCTCGTTCACAGCGACGGCCGGAGCGATCAGCATTCCGGCAGCGGGTACGGTGAACTTCGGCTCGCTCACGTACAACAGCACGGCGGCGACGAGCATCACCGAGGATTCGGCTACCCAACTGTCGGGAACCTCGGCTGCGGACAGCCTTGCGCTCGTCTCGGCGGGCGCGATCACGAACGCCGCCGCGACGAGCCAGACGATCACGAACGGGGCGAGCTTCTCGGGCACCTCGATCACGCTCGCGAACAACGCCACCGATACGCTGAGCGTAGGGGGCAATGCATCCTTCACGGCGAGCGCCGGTGCGATCAGCATCCCGGCGGCGGGCACGGTTAACTTCGGCACGCTCACGTTCAGCAGCACGGGAGCGACAGCGATTACGGAAGACTCGGCGATGAGCCTCACCGGCGCGAGCAGCGCCGATGGGGTAACGCTTACCGGGAGTGGCGCTACCAGCGACATCGTGGTCGGCGGAACCGTAAACGGCGGGGCTACCGGTATCCAGATGACCGCGGGCCGCGACGTCACCCTGAATTCCGCACTTT
>LSTF01000038.1 GCA_001644455.1 Betaproteobacteria bacterium SCGC AG-212-J23 | reverse complement strand
GAAAACGAAACCAATTACTGCGCGCGCTGCCAGACGGGCGGTAAGATCCTCGCCGACCGCGCGCTTTCGCGCCTGCTCAAGAAGAGCTGGCCGCGCAACATCGACGAACTGGAGTAACCATGAAACGGATTCTTCTCGTTCTTCTTCTCTCGCTGCTGGCGTTTCCGGCGCTCGCCCAGCAAAAGCAGCGGGTCGTCTTCCAGGTGAGCGACAACGACCCGGCGAAGTGGAGCCTCGCGCTCAACAACGCGAGGAACGTGCAGCAGGACCTGGGCAAGGACAACGTGCAGATCGAGATCGTCGCCTACGGCCCCGGACTCGGCATGCTCAAGTCCGAGTCCAAGGTCGCCGACCGCCTCGCCCAGGCGCTAGACAACAACGTCGGCCTGATCGCCTGCGAGAACACCATGACCAATACCAAGGTCACCCGCGACGACATGTACGGCGGCATCGCCTACGTGAAGGCAGGCGTGACGCACATCATGAAGCGCCAGCAGGAGGGCTGGGCCTACATCAGGCCCTAGCCTGCTTCTTCTCCGGCGGTTTCACGCCTGCGGTCGCCGTCACCGCTTGGGCGAGCGCCATCTGGTTCTGGCCGGCGACCTGTAGCAGCTCGCTCCAGTAGCCGAGCACCCGCTCCATCTGCGTGCCGGCCAGGCGGCTCTGCGCCGATAGCAGCTCGTCGAGGGTGCGCGCCGACGATATCTCGCTCGCCGACTTGGCCTGCTCGACGATGGCGGTGCGGATCGCGACCAGCTGCTGGCTCTGCAGCCGCTCGGCGTTTTCCAGGGAAGTCTTGAGGAGGTCGGCTGCGGTCTTCAGGCCGGCCCGGTACAGGTCCAGCATCTCGGCTTGTGGTTGGGTCATCGCTACTCCTTCGGTTAGGAAATAGGATCGCCCTCCCTTCTACAGCCCCGTACTTTCTTGTTCAGACTTGGCGACAACTATAGCTCGCCGGCGACAGGCAAACCACATTTCCCTGCGCCGGACGGACCGCCATGCGATGGTGCAAGCGGAATCAGACAGATAGCACCATGGAGGCCATGGAGAACGTCGTCCGCCTCGCCGAGTTCCGCCGCCGCAAGGCGACGGCGCAGCGCGCCGGGGCGAGCACCGAGCCCGGCGCCCAGTATTTCTGCCTGCGTTGCGAGGCCGAAGAGTTCCGCCTCTACGCCACCGGCACGATCCACTGCGCGAAGTGCGGCGCGCTGATCCGCAACATCCACGTCGACTCTACTTGCAAGCCTGCTTGAGGTAGGCGATCAGGTCGGCGCGCTCGGTCGCGTCGGGCACCCCCGCGTAGGTCATCGCCGTTCCCGGCACCGCCTTCGGCGGGTTGGCCAGGAAACGGTCCAAGGTCTCCTCGTTCCAGACGATTTTCGAGCGCCGCATCGCCTCCGAATAGGCGAAGCCCTTCACGCTGCCCGCGCGCCGGCCGAACAGGCCGCAGTGCCGGGGCCCGACCCGGTCGTATTCGAGCGCGTGACAGGCGAGGCATCGGCCGTAGATCTCTTTTCCCTTTTCGGGATCCGCCGCCGTGGCGGCGGATGCGGCAAACGCCACGGCGAGGATCGACATCACGATACGAAAGCCGAGGGCACCGGAGCTTCGCCCAGGGCCTGGCGCAGCACCGCCCAGTGCATCGCCTCGTCGCCGAGGATGCTCGCCGCCGCCTTGGAAAGGTCGCGGTTGCCGAACAGCGGCACCGCGCCGAGATAGGCGCTGACCGCGCCCTGCTCGAGGCCCGCCGCGAAGCGCAGCACGTCCGCCTGCGACTTCAGCTTCTCGACCGGGAACGTGTACTTGCTCTTCGCCGCGACCGCCTTGCCGCCGAGCTTCTGGATGGTCTTCGCCAGGACGTCGGCGTGCGCCTTGTGGTGGCCCTGGAAGGTGACGGCCAGGTCGAGCACCGGCTTCTGCAGCAGCCCGGACTCGGCGCCGACCTGGTAGGCGGCAATCGCCTCGAGCTCCGCGGCGAGCGCGGTGTTCAGGATCTTGGTGTCGGACGTCTTGTCGCCCGATTTCGCCGCGAGCGCGTCGCGGCCGGCGAGCAATGCAACCGCTGCGCCGGAAAGCACCAGGCCGGAGCGCGCGAGAAAGAACCGCCGGGCCTGCGCCGGCGTCGCAATCTTGAGAAACGACATGAGGAAATCTCCTTATGGTTAGTACGGCAATAGATGGCGCGAGTCGCGCGCGCGTTCCAAAGTAAAATTGGGCGGTGAAGCAGGAGCACGTCTCCGGCGACGCGATCGTCATTCGCGGCGCCCGCCAGAACAACCTCAAGAACCTGACCCTCGCGGTGCCGACCGGCGAGCTGGTCGTGGTCACGGGCGTCTCCGGCTCGGGAAAATCGTCGCTGGTCTTCGACACGCTGTACGCGGAAGGCCAGCGCCGCTACGTCGAGACCTTCAGCCCGTACGCGCGGCAGTTCCTCGACCGGATGGACAAGCCGCTGGTCGACGCGGTGGAGGGCATCCCGCCGGCGATCGCCATCGACCAGACCAACCCGGTGCGTACCTCGCGCTCCACGGTCGGGACGATGACCGAGCTGAACGACCATCTGAAGCTGCTGTTCGCGCGCGGCGCGAAGCTCTTCTGCCGCGGCTGCGGAAAGCCAGTGACGCGGGACACGCCGGCCACGATCTTCAAGTCATTAAGAGAACAAGCAAAAGAACGTGTCGTTGTGACCTTCCCGATTCCCGTGCCGAAGAACTTCACGGAGACGGAGATCGAGGCGCACCTGCAGGCGCAGGGCTACACGAAGCTGCACTCGCGCTCGAAGACGCTGATCGAAGTCGTCCAGGACCGCGTGGTCGTCGAAGAAGCGAATCGCGCGCGCGTCACCGAGGCGCTGGAAACGGCGCTGAAGTTCGGCCAGGGGAAAGTGAACATCTTCGGCGAGAAAGGCGAGGTGTTCCGCTACTCCTCCGACCTGCATTGCGCCGACTGCGACATCCACTACGCCGAGCCGACGCCGGCGATGTTCTCCTTCAACTCGCCGCTCGGCGCCTGCGAGGCCTGCCGCGGCTTCGGCCGCGTGATCGGCGTCGACTTCGGCCTGGTCGTGCCGAACGAAGCGAAGACCCTGAAGGAAGGCGCGGTCCGGCCGTGGCAGACCGCGAGCTTCAAGGAATGCCAGGACGACCTGGAGAAGTACGCGAAGAAAAGAAAGATTCCGCTCGACGTTCCCTGGAAGGACCTTTCCCAGAAAGAGAAAGCCTGGGTCCTGGAAGGCGAGCCGGAATGGGTGAGCTGGCGCAAGTCCTGGCCCGGCGTCTGGTACGGCGTGCGCCGCTTCTTCAAGTGGCTGGAGAGCAAGGCCTACAAGATGCACATCCGGGTGCTGCTCTCGAAGTACCGCGCCTATACCGAATGCGTCGCCTGCCACGGCACGCGCCTCAAGCCCGACGCGATGCTGTGGAAGATCGAGGGCAAGTCGATCCACGACCTGGTGCTCCTGCCGATTTCCCAGGTCAGGGAATTCTTCGAAGCGCAGAAGAACCCGGACGAGGCGACCGACCTCCTGCTGACGGAGATCCGTACCCGGCTGCGCTTTCTCAGCGAGGTCGGGCTCGGCTACCTGACCCTCGACCGCCAGTCGCGCACGCTTTCGGGCGGCGAGGTGCAGCGCATCAACCTCACCACCGCGCTCGGCACCTCGCTCGTCAACACCCTCTTCGTCCTCGACGAGCCGTCGATCGGCCTGCATCCACGCGACATGGGCCGCGTCATCGACGTGATGAAGCGGCTGCGCGATGCCGGCAACTCGCTGGTCGTCGTCGAGCACGATCCGCAGATCATGTTCGCCGCCGATCGCATCCTCGACATGGGCCCCGGGCCAGGTGAGCGAGGCGGCGAGATCGTGTTTTTTGGTTCTCCGGACAAAATAAAAACCTCCGAGACTCTGACCGGCGACTACCTGTCGGGCCGCAAGCTCGCGGCCGAGCCGCAGCAGCCGGTCCGGCCGCGCGAATTCATCGAAGTGCTCGGCGCCGCCGAGCACAACCTGAAGAACATCGACGTGCGCTTCCCGCTGGAGCGCCTGGTCTGCGTCACCGGCGTCTCGGGCTCGGGCAAGTCGACGCTGGTCCAGGACGTGCTCTATGCGGCGCTGCTGAAGGCCAAGGGCCGCCCGACCGAGTCTCCCGGCGCGCATCGCGCGGTCAAGGGCGGCGCGAAGGTGAGCGACGTGGTGCTCGTCGACCAGTCGCCGATCGGCAAGACCACTCGCTCGAATCCGGCGAGCTACGTCGGCGCGTTCGACGCCATCAGGATCCTGTTCTCGAGAGAAAAGACCTCGAAGGAACGCGGCTATACCCCGGGCACCTTCAGCTTCAATTCCGGCAACGGCCGCTGCCCGACCTGCTCCGGCTGCGGCTTCGAGCACGTCGAGATGCAATTCCTCTCCGACGTCTACCTGCGCTGCCCGGACTGCGACGGCAAGCGCTACCGCAGCGAGATCCTCGAAGTGACGATCGAGGGCAAGTCGATCGCCGACGTGCTGGAGCTGACCGTCGCCGAAGCCGCGCGGTTTTTCCGCAAGCACGAGGACGTGCAGGCGAAGCTCGCGCCGCTGATCGACGTTGGCCTGGAATACCTGCGGCTCGGCCAGCCGGTGCCGACGCTCTCCGGCGGCGAAGCGCAGCGCCTCAAGCTTGCCGGGCACCTGGTCGATGCCGATTCGGATTCGGCAAAGCTATTCCTGTTCGACGAGCCGACGACCGGCCTGCACTTCGACGACGTCGCCAAGCTGCTGCGCGCCTTTCGCCAGCTGCTCGACGCCGGCCACTCGCTGATCGTCATCGAGCACAACCTCGACGTGATCCGCGCCTCGGACTGGATCATCGACCTCGGTCCCGAGGGCGGCGACGCCGGCGGACAGCTCGTTGCGCAGGGAACACCCGAGGAAATCTCCAAACATCCTTCTTCCCACACTGGAAAAGCACTCCGGGAATACGAAGAAGCCTTCACCAAGCCCCTGGTCGCGAGCGAGCCCGCCGGCCGCTACCTCGGCAACGCGATCCGCATCCACAACGCGCGCGAGCACAACCTCAAGAATATCGACGTCGAGATTCCGCGCGGCCGCTTCACGGTTGTGACCGGCGTCTCCGGCTCGGGCAAGTCCACCCTCGCCTTCGACATCCTCTTTGCCGAAGGCCAGCGCCGCTACCTCGAATCGCTCAATGCCTACGCGCGGCAGTTCGTGCAGGCCGCGTCGCGGCCGGACGTCGACGCGATCTTCGGCATCCCGCCGACGGTGGCGATCGAGCAGCGCACCAGCCGCGGCGGGCGCAAGTCCACGGTCGGCACGCTCACCGAGGCGCACCACTTCCTGCGCCTCCTGTTCGTCAAGCTGGGCACGCAGTACTGCCCGGATTGCGATGTGGCCATCGAGCCGCAGAGCGAAGAAGTCATCTTTTCGCGAATTTCCAAACAGTTTAAAAACCAGAAGATCACCCTGCTGGCGCCACTGGTCGTCAACCGCAAGGGCGTCTACACCGACCTGGCCAAGTGGGCACTCGGCAGGGGGTACTGGCACCTGCGCGTCGACGGCAAGCTGCTGCCGACGCGGCCCTTCCCGCGCCTCGACCGCTTCAAGGAACACACCATCGAGCTCCCCACCGGGGAGGTGACGGTCTCTGCGAAGAAGGAGTTCCTGCTGAGGAGCGAGCTGCAAAAGGCGCTCGAGATCGGCAAGGGTGTCGTGCATGTCCTGTGCGGCAAGGAACTGCAGATCTATTCGATCAAGCGCGCCTGCCGCTCCTGCGGCCGCAGTTTCCCGGAGCTCGATCCGCGCCTGTTCTCCTACAACTCGAAGCACGGCTGGTGCGCGCAGTGCTACGGCACCGGCCTGGCGATCGACGACGTCGAGTGGACGGATGAGCGGGCGCGCACCGGCGCCGAGGACAACGTGCTGGATTCCTGGATCGAGTGGCTGGAGATCGAGGACGCCTGCCCGGCGTGCAAGGGCCGGCGCCTCAATCCCGAGGCGCTGGCAGTACGCTGGCAGGGAAAGAACATCGCCGACTACGCGGCGCAGCCGATCGATTTCCTCAAGGGCGTCTTCGGCAAGCTGCAGCTGCAGGGCCGTGAAGGCGAGATCTCTCGCGACATCGTTTCCGAGCTGAACTCGCGCCTCGGCTTCCTCGGCGACGTCGGCCTCGGCTACCTGACGCTCGACCGCTCCGCGCCCACTCTGTCCGGTGGAGAAGCGCAGCGGATAAGACTGGCTGCTCAATTGGGAAGCAATTTGCGCGGCGTGTGCTACATCCTCGACGAGCCGACCATCGGCCTGCACCACCGCGACAACCAGATCCTGCTCGACGTGCTGGAAAAGCTCGAAGCGAAGGGCAACTCGCTGGTGGTGGTCGAGCACGACGAGGAAACGATTCGCCGCGCGCAGCACGTCATCGACCTCGGGCCGGGCGCGGGCAAGCTCGGCGGCGAGGTGGTCGCGCAAGGCGATGCCGACGACCTGATGGCCGATCCGAAGTCGCTCACCGGCCGCTTCCTGCGCGAACCGCTGCGTCATCCGCTGCAGCCTCGCCGGCCCGTCCCAAAGTCCCATGGTTGTGTTCAGGTTGAAAAGGCAAACCTCCACAACCTGAGGAATGTCGACGTGCGCATTCCGCTCGGCCGCCTCGTGGCCGTGACCGGCGTGTCGGGTTCTGGCAAGTCGACGCTGGCAAGGGACGTGTTGTTTTCTTCCCTCCAGGAAAAAGAGCCCGTCGGGTGCAAGAGCGTCAAGGGCGCGGCTTCCATCGAGCGCGTGCTGGAAGTCGACCAGACGCCGATCGGCAAGACGCCGCGCTCGTGCCCCGCGACCTATGTCGGCTTCTGGGACAACATCCGGCGCCTCTTCGCCGACACGACCGAGGCGCGCGTGCGCGGCTGGACGGCGAGCCGCTTCTCCTTCAACACCAAGGGCGGGCGCTGCGAGGGCTGCGAAGGCCAGGGCATCAAGAAGATCGAGATGTCCTTCCTGCCCGACGTGCGCGTCACCTGCGAGGCCTGCAACGGCGCGCGCTTCAACCCCGAGACGCTGGCCGTGCGCCTGCGCGGCAAGCACGCCGGCGAAGTGCTGGCGATGAGCGTCGACGAGGCGCTGCCGTTCTTTGCCGCGCATCCGTCGATCGAGCGCTGCCTGCGCCTGCTGCAGGACGTCGGCCTCGGCTACCTGACGCTCGGCCAGCAGAGCCCGACGCTCTCCGGCGGCGAGGCGCAGCGCATCAAGCTCGTTTATGAACTGTCGAAAACGAACTCCATCCGTACTCTTTATGTACTGGATGAACCCACGGTCGGCCTGCACATGGCCGACGTGGAGAGGCTGATCCGGGTGCTGCACCGCCTGGTCGACGCGGGACACACGGTGGTGGTGATCGAGCACAACCTCGACGTCATCGCCGAAGCGGACTGGATCGTCGATCTCGGCCCGGAGGGAGGCTCGGGCGGCGGGCGGATCGTCTACCAGGGCGCGCCGGAGAACATGAAGAGCGGCCACACCGCCGCCGCACTCTCGCCATTTCTCGCGCAACGGCAATAGCCTTCATGGTCGCCGCGCCGGTGCTGTGGAGCACCGCCGGCGTCGTCACGCGCCACGTCGAGCGCGCCGGCGCCTTCGAGCAGGTCTTCTGGCGCAGCCTGTTCGCGTTCGTCTTCGTTTTCGCCGCCCTGCTCTTCCAGAAATCCAATCCCTGGCGGGCGGTTCGCGCCGCGGGCTGGCCGGGGATCGCCTCGGGGATGCTGTGGGCGGTGATGTTCACGGCCTTCATGGTTGCGCTTTCGATGACCACCACCGCCAACGCGCTGGTGGTGATGAGCATCTGCCCGCTGCTCACCGCGGTCCTCGCGCGCGCCTTTCTGCGCGACGCCTTGCCGCTACGCACCTGGATCGCCGCCGGCGCGGCGACCGTCGGTATTGCCTGGATGTTTTCCTTCTCGCTGGAAAAGCATTTCGCCGGGATGGCCGTCGCGGCGCTCATTCCCGTCGCCGCGGCGACCAATCTCGTGCTGCTGCGCGCGAGCGCGGCGCGGCTCGACCTCCTCCCGGCGGTGATGCTCGGCGGCGCGATCTCGTGCCTCGCCGTCCTTCCGTTTGCCCTTCCTTTTTCCTTATCTCAAAGAGATCTTCTTCTCCTGGCGTTCCTCGGCTTTTTCCAGCTCGGGCTGCCGTGCATGCTGCTGATCATCGCCAGCCGCACCCTGCCCGCGCCGGAGATCGCGCTGCTCGGCCTGCTGGAAGTGGTGCTCGGCCCGATCTGGGCTTGGCTCGGTGCCGGCGAAGCACCGGCGGCGGCGACGCTGGCGGGCGGCGGCGTGGTCCTCGCCGCCCTCGCGCTCAACGAGCTCGGCGCTCTTCGTCCGCGGGCGCGCTCCACCTAGCGATCGCCTCGGCGAGATCGTCCTCGCAGCACGCCTGTTCGATGACCGGCCGCATGTGGTCTCTCATGTAATGCAGCGACTCCAGGACCGCGGCAGTCTGTTCGCGCGTGAGGTAGTCGAGCTTCCGGTGCGTCGGCGTCAGCGCGAGCAAATACGAAAAGACGAAGCTCTCCGCGGGTCGCTCGACGCTGCTCGCCAGCGCGAGCTCGACCAGCCTTGGCATGACGTACCCGTAGGCTTCCTCCGTGAGAAACGGAGTGGGACACCATCCTGGGTTGCCGAGCTGCACCACGCCGATCGCCGCGAGCGGCCGCGAGCGCATGGTCTGGTCATGCTCGGCGCACTCCGGGCAATGCGTGTGGTCCGTAAAGTGCTCTGGCCGTGCGAAGCTGGAGAACGCGCGGTACGCGCGGCCAACGATCGCGGCGGGGGTATGACCCGTGCTCAAGGAGCTACCTCAACATAATCAAGCGGTTCATGCATTTCTACTGTACAATGCCCCTCCAAGCTTCTGTTACGCGCATTTCCGGTTAGCGTTCCAGTCCGTTTTTCCCGGCCATCCTGGCCCGAACAACAAGCTAAGAATCGCACCAGCCTGAACCGGTCGTAGGGCTCAGCCCTCCCCAGGCCAAGTGCAGGAGAAAGTCATCACTACGTCGTTTGATTCCCTTGGCCTCAAGGCCGAGTTGCTTCGTGCTGTAACCGAACAGGGCTATACCCAGCCCACCCCCATCCAGGCGCAAGCCATCCCCGTCGTGCTCGCAGGCAAGGACCTGCTCGGCGCGGCGCAGACCGGCACCGGCAAGACCGCCGGCTTCACGCTGCCCCTGCTCCAACTCCTGGGCTCGAAGGCGAACGGCAGCCATTCGCCGGCCCGCCATCCGGTCCGTGCGCTGGTCATCACCCCGACCCGCGAGCTCGCGGCCCAGGTCGAAGAGAGCGTGCGCACCTACGGCAAGTACGTTTCGCTGAAGTCCGCGCTGGTCTACGGCGGCGTCGGCATGCAGCCGCAGGTCGATGCGCTGCGCCGCGGCGTCGACATCCTCGTCGCCACGCCCGGCCGCCTGCTCGACCACGTGCAGCAGCGCACGGTCGATCTGCGCCAGGTCGAGATCCTCGTCCTCGACGAGGCCGACCGGATGCTCGACATGGGCTTCATCCATGACATCCGCAAGATCCTCGCGCTCCTGCCGGCGAAGCGGCAAAACCTGCTCTTCTCTGCAACTTTTCCCGACGAGATCCGCAAGCTCGCCTCCGCCTTCATGCACAGCCCCGTCACCGTCGAAGTCGCCCGGCGCAACACGCCGGCCGAGCTGGTGGCGCAGGTCGCGCACCCGGTCGACGGCGCGCGCAAGCGCGAGCTGCTCGCGCACCTGGTCAAGACGAACGACTGGAAGCAGGTGCTGGTGTTCGTGCGCACCAAGCACGGCGCCAACCGCCTCGCCCAGCAGCTCACGCGCGAAGGCGTCCACGCCGACGCGATCCATGGCAACAAGGCGCAGAACGCCCGCACCCGGGCCCTGAACGAGTTCAAGGACGGCCGCACCCGAGTGTTGGTCGCGACCGACATCGCCGCGCGCGGCCTCGACATCGAGGCCCTGCCGCACGTCGTCAACTACGACCTGCCCCATGTCGCCGAAGACTACGTGCACCGCATCGGCCGTACCGGCCGCGCGGGCGCCGAAGGCGAGGCCGTGTCGTTCGTGAGCGTCGAGGAGCGCCCCCTGATGGCGGCGATCGAGAGGCTCATGAAGCGCCAGGTCGAGTTGAAGACGATCGCCGGCTTCGAGCCGGGCACCCGTAGCGCCAATCCGTCTCCCGAGGAACCGCGCCGGCAGAGGCAGCCCCAAAGACAGCGCCGGCCGCAGCAGCAGCAACGACAGCCGCAGCGCCATGGCCAGCCGCGCCAGCAGCAGCGCAATGGCCCGCAGCAACGTCATGGCCAGCCGCAGCACCAGCGGCCGCAGCCGCGGCGCGACGACCACCGCCGCCTGCCGGCGCCGATCGCCGCAGAGCACGAGGCCCAGCTTCGCGAGGCGCGCGCCCGTGCGGCGATGGATGAGCCGTACGAGCCGCAGGCGCAAGCCCAGCCCCGCACCGAGCCCCGGCCGGAGCCGAGGGTGTCGCAGCGCCCGCCGCGTCGCGGTTTCCTGCTCGGCGGGAACAAGTAGACGGGCACGGTGCTTGCTGCCTTGGAGTATCCCCAACGGAGGCACTCCAATGAACGTGCATCAACTCAGAAGGTGGTCGGACAAGGTCGATAGCAGCCTGAGGAACGGCGGCGAGGCCGCAAAAGACGGCTGGAACAGCGTCTACGGCAAGGCGATGAACCATCCCGGCGCCGCGGCCGCGGTCGTGCTCGGCACCGGCGTGGCGGCGGGCCTGCTGTGGCTCGCGAACCGCAACGGCACCTTCTCGAAGAAGCGCAAGCAGATCGAGGCGCGCGTGCGCCGGGCACCGGCGCGGGCAAAACGCTCTCGCGCCGCGGCGTCCTAGGACGCTCTAGCCCTTCGGCAGCCCGAACTGCACCAGCAGGAGGAGGAAGACGATCGCGCCGAGCACGGCGCACGCCGTCCTCCAGAAGGCTACCGGATTGCGCGCGATGAGCGGCGCGCTGCGCAGCAGTTCCGAGTTGGGGTGCCGCAGGTCATAGACGAATTCCGAGAGGGCCTCGTAGCGCTCGAGCGGCTCGGGGTGGACTGCCTTCCTGAGCGCCGCGTCGATCCACGGCGGGATGTCGCGCTGCGAGTCCCGCCGCTCGTCCAATAGCGTGGCATACCGGAGCTTGCGCTGCGCCGCGCGCGTTCGCACCCTGGCGGCCTCCGCGTCGTACGGCAGCCGCCCGGAAAGCATCTGGTAGGCGATGACGCCGAGCGAATAGAGGTCCGCTCGCTCGCTCCCGGCGTCGCCGATGAAATATTCCGGCGCCGTGTACTGCAACGTTCCGAGGATCCGGGAGGGCTCGTCCGGCGAGGCCTGCTCGTCCACGCCCGCCACGCTGACCGAGCCGAAGTCGATGATCTTCACTGTCCCGGTCTTGTCGATCATGATGTTCTCGGGACGCAGGTCCTGGTGCAGCATCTCCATGCGATGGAAGGCCTGCAGGCCGCGCGCGACCTGCTCGACGATGCCGCGCATGGTCTCGAGGTCTGGCTTCGGGTTGTCGGTCATCCACTGCGCAAGGGTCTGGCCCTCGACGTATTCCATCGCTACGTACAGGAAGCGGCGCTCGCGCGTGCGCGGATACGGCTTCAGCACGTGCGGGCTGTTCAGGCGCCGCGCGATCCACTCCTCCAGCATGAAGCGCTCGAGAAGCTGCGGGTCGGCCTGCAGGTCGGCGGCCGGCGTCTTCAGTACGACGCGCCCGCCGGTTTCGAGGTCCTCGGCCAGGTAGAGATGACTGCGCGCCGAGGCATGGATCTCGCGCAGGATGCGATAGCCGTCGATCTCGGCGCGCGCCTCGAGCAACGGCGGCGGCGCGAGCCGCGCCAGCTGCTGCTGTAACGCGCCCGCCTCCGGCAGGTCTTCGACGGTCACGATCTGCACCGTCAGGTTGTCCGCGCTGCCGCGGCGGTAGGCCTCCGTGACGATCGCGCGCGCCGCTTCGTCCAGATTGCCGCACGCTTCGCGGATCGCCCGGGCGACGAACGCGGCGTCGACGTGCTCGTAGACGCCATCGGTGGCGAGCACGAACACGTCGCCGCGCTCGATTTCCAGCGCGTGGTAGTCGATCTCGATCTGGGAATTGAAGCCGACGGCCCGGCTCAGGTAGCTCTCGTCCTGCGCCACCCGCACGCGGTGGTCCTGCGTCAGCTGCTCGAGCGTGTCGCCCTGGAGTCGGTGCACCCGTGTATCGCCGACGTGGAACAGGTGCGCCGTCGACCCCTTCAGCACCAGCCCGCTCAGCGTGCAGACGTAGCCGCGGTCCTTGTCGTAGCGATACGAGCTCTGGTGGGTGCGCGCGTGGAGCCAGGAATTGGCCGCCGCGAGCACGCGGTTCGCGGACTTCCTCACCGACCAGGTCTCCGACGTGGAGTAGTAGTCGTCGAGGAACGCCATCACGGCGAATTCGGCGGCCACCTGGCTGACGTCGCTCGAGCCGATGCCGTCGGCCAGCGCGATGGCGATGCCCTTCGAAGACAGCTGCGGCTCCGCCGGCACGCGGAAGCCGTAGAAGTCCTGGTTGACCGCCTTGCGGCCGCGGTCGGAGTGCTGCCCGACCGCGACCTTCAGCCGCTGTTCAGGCAGCGCGTCGGAGAACACTATGCTTCGGCGCCGTCTTCACGTGCGTCGCGTACAGCGTCAGGCCGGTGAACGACAGGCCGCCGACCAGGTTGCCCAGAACCGTCGGGATCTCGTTCCACAGGAAGTAGTCGAGCCACGTGAATTGCGCGCCCAGCAACAGGCCCGCGGGGAAGAGGAACATGTTGACGATCGAGTGCTCGAACACCATGTAGAAGAACACCATGATCGGCATCCACATCGCCAGCACCTTGCCGCTCACGTTGGTAGAGATCATCGCCCCTACCACGCCGGTCGAGACCATCCAGTTGCACAGCACGCCGCGGACGAACAGCGTGAACATGCCCGCCAGGCCGAACTTCTCGTAGCCGAGCGTCCGGCTCACGCCGATGGCGCCGATGGCCTTGCCGACCGCGCTCGGCTCGGTGGAGAAGCCGTAGGTGACGTAGATCGCCATGAACACCGCGACCGTGAAGGCGCCCGCGAAGTTGCCGCTGAACACCAGGCTCCAATTCCTCCATATCCCCTTCAGCGTGACGCCGGGGCGCTTGTCGATCAGCGCCAGCGGGGTGAGCACGAAAACGCCGGTCAGCAGGTCGAACCCGAGGAGGTTGAGCAGGCAGAAGCCCACCGGGAAGAGGATCGCGCCGATGAGCGGCTGCCCGGTGTTGACCGTGATGGTGACGGCGAACCAGGCCGCCAGCGCCAGGATGGCGCCGGCCATGTAGGCGCGGATCAGCGTATCGCGCGTCGACATGAAGACCTTCGCTTCCCCTGCATCGACCATCTTGGTGACGAACTCCGACGGTACTAGGTACGACATGGGCTTTCTCCCGTTTTAAGAATTTGAATGTCTGCGCCTTCCACTGCTGCCCGGTAGACCGGGACCCTGACCGAGGGGTCCTCGATGCAGCGCCCGGTGAGAAGGCTGAAGTGCTGCTTGTAGACCGGCGAGGCGACGACCAGCTCGCCGTTCAGGTCGCCGACGATGCCGCGCGACAGCACATTCGCGCCGGAGAAGGGATCGCGATTGCCGATGGCGTAGATTTTTTCGTCGACGAGAAAAACCGCGACCTGCTCTCCGCCGACCAGTGCGGCGACCCCGGTCTCCGGCACGATGTCATCGAGGCGGCAGACTTTCATGCCGGGATTGCCTGGCCGCGCTCTGCGACGAACGCCACGCCGCCGTCGGGCTCGTCGCTGTTCACGAAATGGCGGAAGCGCGCGAGGATCTCCGGCGTCTCGATCGCCTGCTTCCATTCGCAGGCGTACGTTTCGACGTGGCGCCGCATGTCGGCCTCGAGCTCCTCGCCGATGCCGAGCGAGTCCTCGCAGACCACCTTGCGCACGTAGTCGATGCCGCCCTCGAGGTTCTCCAGCCAGGTGCTGGTGCGCTGCAGGCGATCGCCCGTTCGGATGTAGAACATGAGGAATCGATCGATGAATTGAATTAATTCTTTTGTTGATAGATCTTTTGCCAGCAGATCGGCATGCCTGGGTTTCATCCCGCCATTGCCGCAGACGTAGAGATTCCAGCCCTTCTCGGTGGCGATGACGCCGACGTCCTTGCCCTGCGCCTCGGCGCACTCGCGCGTGCAGCCCGACACCGCCATCTTCAGCTTGTGCGGCGCGCGCAGCCCGCGGTAGCGGTTCTCGATGTCGATCGCCAGGGTCACCGAGTCCTGCACGCCGTAGCGGCACCAGGTGCTACCGACACAGGACTTCACCGTGCGCAGCGCCTTGCCATAGGCGTGGCCCGACTCGAAGCCGGCGTCCACCAGCTCCTTCCAGATGAGCGGCAGCTGCTCGACGCGCGCGCCGAAGAGGTCGATGCGCTGCGCGCCGGTGATCTTGGTGTAGAGGCCGTACTTCTTCGCCACCTCGCCCATCGCGATCAGCTTCTGCGGCGTGATCTCGCCGCCCTGCACGCGCGGCACGATCGAGTAGGTGCCGTTCTTCTGCAGGTTGGCGAGGAAGCGGTCGTTGGTGTCCTGCAGCGGCGCGTGCTTCGGCTGCAGGATCATCTCGTTCCAGCACGAGGCGAGGATCGAGGCCACCGCCGGCTTGCAGATATCGCAGCCCTTGCCTTTCCCATAGCTGGAAATTGCGGTGCCGAAATCCCTGACCGAATCGATTTTCATGAGATGAAACAACTCCTGGCGCGAGTACGCGAAGTGCTCGCACAGGTGGTTGGTCACCGCGACGCCCCGCTTTTTCAGCTCCGCGTCGACGATGGACTTGGCGAGCGGCCCGCAGCCGCCGCAACTCGTCGCTGCTTTGGTTTTCTTCTTTAGAGAACCCAAAGTACTGCAACCTTCAGCAACCGCCTGGCAGATGGCTCCCTTGGTCACGCTGTTGCAGGAGCACACCAGTGCGGACTCCGGCAGCATGTCCACGCCGATGCCCTTGCCGCCCCCGGTTCGCACCGGCAGGATCAGGTCCTCCGGGTGCTCGGGCAGCGCCACGCCGTTCAACGCGAGCTGCAGCAGCGGGCCGTAGTCGCCGGCATCGCCGACCAGAATCGCGCCCAGCATGTGTTTCTTGTCTTTTGTAATGACGAGCTTCTTGTAGATGCCGGACGCTTCGTCGGTGTAGACATAGCTCAGCGCGTCCGGAGTGCTGCCGTGCGCGTCGCCGATCGAGGCCACGTCGACGCCCATCAGCTTGAGCTTGGTGCTCATGTCGGAGCCGAGGAACTGCACGTTGCTCTCGCCGGCGATATGCCGCGCCGTCACTTCGGCCATCTGGTAGCCCGGCGCCACCAGGCCGAAGATGCGCCCCTGCCACAGGGCGCACTCGCCGATGGCGTAGATGTCCGGATTCGTCGTCTGGCACTGCGAGTTGATGCGGATGCCGCCGCGCTCGCCCACCGCCAGTCCCGACACCCGCGCCAGCTCGTCGCGCGGGCGGATGCCGGCCGAGAACACGATCACGTCAGCGTCCAGGCTCGTGCCGTCCGTGAACAGCAACGAGCTTCTACGAGTTATTCCATCCGTTATTTCTTTCGTGCTCTTCGAAACGTGAACGGTCGCACCCAGGGACTCGATCTTCCGCCGCAGCAGCCTTCCGGCCGCGTCGTCGAGCTGCATCGCCATCAGGCGCGGCGCGAACTCGACGATGTGCGTCTCCAGGCCGAGGTCCTTCAAAGCCTTCGCCGCCTCCAGGCCGAGCAGCCCGCCGCCGATCACCACGCCGACCTTCGAGCGCGCCGCCCGCGCGGTGATCATCTCGAGGTCCTCGATGGTGCGGTAGACGAAGCAGTCGCGCCGGTCGTGGCCGGCGACCGGCGGAACGAACGGGTACGAGCCGGTGGCGATCACCAGCTTGTCGTACGCCACCTCCTTGTAGCGCGCCGAGCGCACGACCTTCCTCAGCGTATCGATCGACTGCACCGCGTCGTTCAGGCGCAGCGTCGCCCGGGTTTCCTTGAAGAAGCTCGTCGGCGCGAGGCTCAGGTCGTCGGCGGTCTTGCCCGAGAAGAAGCTGGTGAGCGCGACGCGGTCGTACGCCGGCCGGGGCTCCTCGCAGAACGCGGTGACGTCGAACGCGTCCGATCGCTTCGCGAGCTGCTCGAGGAAGCGCTGGCCGACCATACCGTTGCCGATGACGACCACGCGCTGCTTCATGCCGCCCTCTTGAGCTTTTGCAGCCGTGCAAAGCGCACGACTTCCCCGACCACGATCAGCGCCGGGCCGTCGAAGCCGGCCGCGGAGAGCTGCGCGAGCGTGGTCACGCGCTGCTTCTGGTTCTTGAGCGTGCCGTTCTCGACCACGCAGGCGGGCGTCGCGGGCGGCATCTCGGCGCCGAGCAATCCGGCGACGATCTTCGCGAGGTTCTTCAGCCCCATATAGAAGACGAGCGTCGTGCCGCTGCGCACTAGGGCCTGCCAGTCGAGTTCGATGCCATGCCCGGTTATGAAAGTCACGCCGTGGGTTGCGCGGCGGTCGGTGACCGGAATGCCGAGCGTGGCCGGCACGCCGACGCCGGCCGTAATGCCAGGGATGATCTCGACCTCGATGCCGGCGGCCTCGAGCGCGGCCAGCTCTTCCCCGCCGCGGCCGAAGATGAACGGATCTCCGCCCTTCAGGCGAGCAACGGTTTTCCCTTCTTTCGAATACAGGACAAGAAGCTTCTCGATGAAAGCCTGGGGCGTCGCCTTGCAGCCGCCGCGCTTGCCGACCTCGATCACCTTCGCGTCGGAGCGCGCATGCGCGAGACAGCCGCGGCTCACCAGCTCGTCGACCAGGATGACGTCGGCGACACCCAAGGCGCGCGCCGCCTTGAGCGTCATCAGCTCCGGATCGCCGGGTCCCGCACCAATAAGGAAGACTCTGCCGGGCATGGAGGTGCTTTCGCAACCTCTATGCCATGCGCATTTACTTGGTTTTTAACGACTTTTCCGCTTCTCGGTGCACTATTGCGGTGCACCAAAAAAGGTCACGCACCAATAAGCATCGCTTCGGTGAGGAAGACATAGGTCGCCCGCCAGGCGTCCTTTACATCCGGCGTGAAAGCCTCGCCGAGGCACTTCTCCAGCGTCCAGATGAGCGCGACGCCCACCAGTTCGAAGTGCCGGCGTTCGACGCCGTAGGCGGCGTGGCGCTCCCCGAGCTGGCGCACGGCGAGCCGGATGCGTTCGGGCTTCGCCAGCGCGCCGACCGCGACGCTGATCATGGCGGTGAGATTGCGGCCCTGGTCGACCATGTCGTTCTTGAACAGCCTCCGCACCTCCGGATCGAGGCTGAACAGCTTGCCGTAGAAGAGCTCGGCCGCCGTGTCTCCCACCGGCAGGACCGCTCGCCACGTGCGCTGCACCAGGTCGATTTGCTCGGGAGTCATCGGCACCTCTTCGCAAATCACATGCCAATCGAAAACGCCGCTTTTCGCAGGAATTCCGCACTGTCGCAGAGCATCACGGCGATCGTATGCACCATTTAAAATTACGCATGCGAGATTCCCAGCCGCAGGCAATTCAGCTCAAGGACTACACCCCGCCCGCCTTCCGCATCGAGACCGTCGACCTCGACGTCGACATCCGCGCCGACGACGCACTGGTGCGCGCCAAGCTGCAGATCAGGAGAAATGCTCCCGGGGCGCTGGTGTTGGACGGCGATGAGCTCGAGTTGCAGTCGGTGACGCTGAACGGCAAACCTTGTCGTCACAAAGTCGAAGCGGAAAAACTCACCATCGAGGACGTGCCGGATGCGTTCGAGCTGGAAACGCTGACGCGCATCGTCCCGCAGAGGAACACCAAGCTCGAAGGCCTGTACGCGACGAAGAACGGCTTCGTCACGCAGTGCGAGGCGCAGGGCTTCCGCCGCATCACCTGGTACATCGACCGCCCCGACGTGATGGCGAAGTTCACCACCACGGTCCGCGCCAGGCACCGGGTGCTGCTCTCGAACGGCAACCTCGTCGCCTCCGGCCCGGGCTGGGCGAAGTTCCACGATCCCTTTCCCAAGCCCTGCTATCTCTTCGCGCTGGTCGCCGCCGACCTGGAGGTGCTGCAGGAGAAGAACCTCTACGTGTACGTCGAGCCCGGCAAGCTCGACCAGGCCGGCTGGGCGATGGATTGCCTGAAGCGCGCCATCGCCTGGGACGAGAAGCGCTTCGGCCTGAAGCTCGATCTCGAGGAGTACCGCATCGTCGCGGTCGGCGACTTCAATTCCGGCGCGATGGAGAACAAGGGCCTCAACATCTTCAACAACCGCTACG
The DNA here is from genome assembly GCA_001644455.1 of Betaproteobacteria bacterium SCGC AG-212-J23. Classification (GTDB taxonomy): domain Bacteria; phylum Pseudomonadota; class Gammaproteobacteria; order Burkholderiales; family SG8-39; genus SCGC-AG-212-J23. Next base: position 14,649 of record LSTF01000038.1, on the reverse strand, counting down.
TCCTCGCCTGCGCCGAGACGGCGACCGACCTCGACTACCTGAACATCGACCGCGTCGTCGCGCACGAGTATTTCCACAACTGGACCGGCAACCGCGTCACCTGCCGCGACTGGTTCCAGCTCTCGCTCAAGGAAGGCCTGACGGTGTTCCGCGACCAGGAGTACGGCGCCGATACCTACTCGCGCGCCGTGACGCGCATCCAGGAAGTGCGCAACCTGCGCGCGGCGCAGTTCCCGGAGGACGCCGGGCCGATGGCGCACCCGGTGCGGCCGCAGTCGTACCAGGAGATCCGCAACTTCTACACGATGACGGTGTACGAGAAGGGCGCGGAAGTGGTGCGCATGCAGCACACGCTGCTCGGCGAGGAGAAGTTCCAGGCCGGCATGCGCCTCTACTTCAAGCGCCACGACGGCCAGGCCGTGACCTGCGACGACTTCGTCCAGGCGATGCAGGATGCTTCCGGCGTCGACCTCTCGCAGTTCAGGCGCTGGTACGACGTCGCCGGGACGCCGGTCCTGGACGCTTCCAGTACTTTCGAAAACGGTGTTCTTGCCCTGCGGGTCAAACAGTCGATGAACCCGCCCTTCCACATCCCCTTCGCCGTGAAGATCGGCGATCGGGAAGAGATCCTTTCGCTGAAGAAGGCGGAAGAGAAGTTCGAATTCAAGACCGACTCCCGTGTTCCATCCCTGCTCCGCCGTTTCTCCGCCCCGGTCATCCTCAACTACCCCTACACCGAGGCCGAGCTGCTGCAGCTGATGGCAAAGGACGACGATCCGTTCAACCGCTGGGAAGCCGCGCAGCGCCTCGCGACGCAGGCCATCCTGCAGAAGGCGGGCGCGCCCTCGCCCGCGTTCCTCGCCGCGGCGAAGAACGTGCTCGCCGACCCGGATCCGGCGTTCGCCGCCGAGGTGCTGAACCTGCCCGCCGAGTCCTTCCTTGCCGAGCAGATGGCGGTCGTCGATCCGGATCGTCTCCATGAGAATCGGAACTCCCTGCGACGCGCACTCGCCTCCCACCTGAAGGGGGAATTGAGGGCCTGCTACGAAAGGCTGAAAACCGGCGGGCCGTATTCGCCGGACGCCGCGTCGATGGGTAAGCGCGCGCTGAAGAACCTCTGCCTCAACTACCTCGGCGAGATCGGCTTCTCGGCGCTCGCGTATGAACAGTTCAAGGGCGCGGACAACATGACCGACGGGATGGCCGCGCTCTCCACGCTCGCCAACCTCGACTGCCCCGAGCGGCGGCCGGCGCTCGAGGCGTTCTACGAGAAATGGAAGGACGAGCCGCTGGTGGTCGACAAGTGGCTCGCGGTGCAGGCGTCCTCCCGCCTGCCGGTGACGCTGGCGCGGGTGCGCGAGCTGCTCGAGCACCCGGCCTTCGACCTCAAGGTGCCCAACAAGGTCTACGCGCTGATCCGCTCGTTCTCCGCCAACCACGTGCGCTTCCATGCCGCCGACGGCTCGGGATACAGCTTCCTCGCCGACCAGGTCCTGGCGCTGAACGAGCTCAATCCGCAGGTCGCGGCGCGGATGGCGCGGGGATTCGATCGCTGGAAGAAGTTCGACGCGAAACGGCAGGCGCGCGCGAAAGCCGCGCTGGAGCGGATCCGCGACGCATCGGGCCTGTCGAGGGACGTGGCGGAGATCGTCGGCAAGGCGCTCGCCTGAGCAACGAGGACGACAAGCGCGCACACCCGCGCAGGCCGGTGCCGCAGACGGTCGCGCTGCTCTGCGAGATGCGCATCGGCGCGCTCAGCCTCGAGGCGGCGGTGGTCGACATCAGCCTCGGCGGCATGGGCACGCTGGTCTACGACTCGCGCGTGCGCCTCGAGCCCGGCATGCGCGTGCCCCGCGCGCGCATCCTGCACGGCGGCGCCGACCCGGTCACGGTCGAGCTCGAGATCACCAACGTCACGCAGGTCGTCGATCGCGAGGGGCGCACGGCCAATCGCGCCGGCTGCCTGATCCGCGGCTCGCGTCAGACCCTGGAAGAGCTGGTGCGGATGTTCATTTCCGACCTGGGGGAGCCGTGACGAGCTTGTTCTGCACCCGCTGGTCGAACTTGGCGACGTTCACTACCACGCGCTCGTGGACGCCGTCGCCGATGAGATCCACCTCGTCCTTGACCGTCACCGCGAAGCGCACCGTGCGTCCGTTGACCGCGGTGACTTCCGCGAGCGCGCGGACCTTCATCCCGACCGGCGTCGCGGCGATGTGGCGGACATTGAGGAGCGTGCCGAGGCTCTGGGTGCCTTCCGGCAGCTGATCCTCGATGGCGGCGAGCGACGCCGCCTCGATGAGGTTGATCATCACCGGCGTGGCGAGGACGTGCACCCGGCCGCTGCCGATGCTCGGGGCGGTGTGCTCCTCGCCGACGACGAGCTCCGCGGTACCCGTCATGCCGGGATGGATGTCCATCCCGGCATGGTAGCGGCAAACTGCGGGACTACTGCTTCTGGCCGTCGTGCTTCTGGCGGTGGATGCGCTTGCTCTGCCGGTTCTCGGCTTGCTGCACGCGCTGCTGCTCTTTGGCGCCGACCTTGCCGTCCGAGCCCGCGCGCGCCTCGCGCTTCGAGACCTGCGCCTCGCCGCGCTCCAGCTTGCCGGCTTCGCGGGTGGTGAGGCTGCCCGACTGCACGCCCTGCTCGATGCGCTGCTGCTGGTTGACGTTTCGCTGCACGTCGGCCTGCATGCGCTGCGACGAAGGCGAATTCGGGTTGCCGGTCTGCGCGTCGTGCTTCTCGCGGGCGATGTCGCGGCTCACCTGGTTCTGCTCGCGCGAGAGGCGCGCCTTCTCCGCCGGCGAGAGATTGCCGTCGCGCATGGCGCGCGACTGGTCGCGCTGCACCTTCGATTCTTCCGACTCGAGGCGCGAAGCCTCGCGCGTGTTGAGCTGGCCCGACTGCAGGCCCTGCTCGATGCGCTGCTGCTGGTTGACGTCGCGCTGCACGGTGCCCGAGCCCGCCTGGGCGAATGCGCCCGTGGAGAACGCGAGGCCGATCGCCGCGGCAAGCATGCTGGTTTTCATTGTCTTTCCCTTTCCGAAGATACGATGAAGACCATTTAACGCCGCAGGCCCGTTACCGTTCCACCACCGAAGGGTGTATTCGGTAACAACTTGTATCATCGGCTCATGTCGCTTCCCAGCGTCATCATCGTCGGCTGCGGCTTCGGCGGCCTGTGGGCGGCAGAGGGATTGCGGCGCGCTCCGGCCGCGGTGACTGTGATCGATCGCACGAATCACCACCTTTTCACGCCGCTCCTCTACCAGGTCGCGACCGCCGGCCTCTCCGCGCCGTCGATCTCGGCGCCGATCCGCCACATCCTCGAGCGCCAGAAGAACGCCACCGTGCTGCTCGGCGAAGTCCGTGAAATTGTTCCTCAGCAAAGGCACGTGGTCCTCGAAGACCGCACGACCGTCGCCTACGACTACCTGGTCGTCGCCAGCGGCTCGATCAACCACTATTTCGGCCACGACGACTGGGCGCCCTTCGCGCCGGGCCTGAAGACCCTCGACGAGGCGCTCGACATCCGCGCGCGCGTCCTCACCGCCTTCGAGCGCGCCGAGCGCGAGGCCGACGCGGCGAAGCGCTCGGCCTGGCTCACCTTCGTCGTCATCGGCGGCGGCGCGACCGGCGTCGAGCTCGCCGGTACGCTGGCGGAAATCGCGCGCCACACGCTCAAGGGCGAATTCAGGCGCGTCGATCCGACCCGGGCGCGCGTGGTCCTCGTCGAAGGCACCGACCGCGTGCTGCCGCCTTACACGCCCGCTCTCTCCGAGAAAGCCCGCCTGCAGCTCGAGCGGCTCGGCGTCACGGTCTGGCTCGGCAAGCGCGTCACCGGCGTCGATGCCGGCGGCGTGGCGCTCGGCGCCGAGCGCCTGGAAGCGAAGACCGTCATCTGGGCCGCGGGCATCACCAGCTCGCCGCTCGGCCGCCCGCTCGGCGCGCCGCTCGATCGCGCCGGCCGGGTGCAGGTCGAGCCCGACCTCTCGGTGCCCGGTCATCCCGAGATCTTCGTCGTCGGCGACCTCGCGGCGGTGCCGGGCGTTCCCGGGGTCGCGCCGGCTGCCAAGCAGATGGGGCGTCACGCGGCCGCGAACATCGTTCGCTCGCTGAAGAAACAAGCCACGCGGGAATTCAAATACAAAGACTACGGGCAGCTCGCCACCATCGGCCGCAACGCCGCGGTGGCGATGTTCGGCAAGCTCGAGCTCTCGGGCTATCCCGCCTGGCTGATGTGGCTCCTCGCGCACATCTACTTCCTCATCAACTTCCGCAACCGCCTCGCGGTGATGATCGACTGGGCCTGGTCGTACTGGACCTACAACCGCGGCGCGCGAATCATCCTCAAGGGGCCGTCGTAGGCTTGTTCCACAGCCAGGCCGCGCCGCGCACGCCGCTCGAATCCCCATAGACCGGCGGCACGAGGCGCGTCGCGACCGTATTGGAGAAGATGTAGCGGCCCCAGAGACGCGGCACCTCGCTGTAAAGGCTGGGCAGGTTCGAGAGGCCGCCGCCCAGCACGATAACGCCGGGATCGAGGATGTTGATCACGCCGCCGAGCGCGCGAGCGAGGCGGTCGTGGTAGCGGTCGAGGTTCCTGCCGTCGCGCTCGAAGGCCGGCCCGCAAAGATAGGTCTCGATGCAGTCCTGCCGGCCGCAATAGCAGGCGCGGCCATCGGCCTCCCCGGGCATCGGGTTATGTCCCCATTCGCCCGCAATCGCGTTCACGCCCCTGAGAACGGTTTTCCTGAAGACCACTCCTCCGCCCACTCCGGTGCCGAGGATCACGCCGAAGACGATCTCCGCGTCCCGTCCCGGGCCGTCAACCGCCTCCGAAAGCGCGAAGCAGTTGGCGTCGTTCTCGATTCGCACCTCGCGGCCGATCGCGCGCTCGAGGTCGCGCTTGAAGGGCTTGCCGATCAGCCAGTTCGAGTTGGCGTTCTTCACCACCTCGCCCGTCATCGCACCGGGAATGCCGATCCCTACGCTGCCCTCGCCCGCGTCCCGCACCAGGCCGGCGATGGCGTCGAGCGTGCCCTGGTAATCGCCGCGCGGGGTCGGTACGCGCTTGCGAAATGTTTCGCGCCCGCCTTGATCGAGCGCGATTGCTTCAATCTTGGTGCCGCCCACATCGACGCCGATTCTCAAGACGCGTTAAGCCGGCTCGAAGTACTTGAACTTGAAGCGTCCCTCGCGCCGGTCGACGAGCTCGGCCACCGCGTCGTCGAGGCGGGCAAGCACGAACTCCAGCACGTCGCGCTCGTCGCCGAAGTCCTCGCCGTAGAGCTTGAACAGCATCGGCAGGCGCAGCTTGACGCGAAACTCCTCGTCCCGCGCCTCCACGGTGGCGCGCAGGTAGCGCTCGGTGGCTTCCTCGAGCTGCTTGTCGAAGCTATCGGCGCGGAACACCTCCAGCGGCGGCGAGGAGCGGCGCGCGGTGTAGATGCCGAAATGCATCCGCTCGTCGAAGGCCACCGGCATGTAGGCCGTCCTCGGATCCGAGCGCTTCAGGTTGCCGCGCAGCAGGCCGTGCTCGATGTCGTGAAGCGACCAGGCGACGCCGGCAGCCCGCGCCCGCGGACGCTCGGTAAAACCTTCGACGTGAAGCTCGAGCGCGTCGCGCAGCACGCAGGCGTTGTGCAGGTTGAGCCAGAACGCGTTCTGCGCCGGCAGTCGCAGGCGCCGCGGGTCGAAGTCCGCGAGTCCTGCGAGCGTGGCCGCGAGGCGGCCGTGCTCGCGCGAGCGCATCAGCGCCGCGAAATCGCCTGCGCCGATGGCCTCGACGTGTGCCGTGCGAACGGCATCGAGCGCCTCGGTGAGATCGTTTTCCCCTGCCATGTGACCGTTCCCTTGCTCGCTACAATACCTGAGGAAGAGGATGCGCGATTTCGGTCATTTCGACTACGTGATCGTCGGCGCCGGCAGCGCCGGCTGCCTGCTGGCGAATCGTTTGTCGCGCGATCCGCAAAAAAGTGTTCTGTTGCTCGAGGCCGGCGGCAAGGACGATTACTTCTGGATCGACATCCCGGTCGGCTACCTCTACACGATCGCCAATCCGCGCACCGACTGGTGCTACAAGACCGAGGCCGACGAGCAGCTCGCCGGCCGCTCGATCCACTACGCGCGCGGCCGAGTACTCGGCGGCTGCTCGTCGATCAACGCCATGATCCACATGCGCGGCCAGAAGGAGGATTGGGACCACTGGGCCTCCCTGGGAAATCGCGGATGGGCCTGGGATGACGTATTGCCGATTTTCAGAAGCCTGGAAGACTACGAACATGGCGCGATCGATGGCTACGGCGCCGGCGGCGAGGTGCGCGTCGAGGATCCGCGTGTGCGCTGGGAGATCATCGACGCCTGGCGCGACGCGGCGGCCGAGTGCGGCATCCCGAAGGTGAAGGTGTTCAACAACGGCGACAACTTCGGCTGCGCTTACTTCCAGATGAACCAGAAGCGCGGCCGGCGCTGGAGCGCAACCCGCGCTTTCCTCCGTCCAGCCCTCAAGCGGCCCAACCTTCGCGTGGTGACCGACGCCCACGTTACGAATCTGAATTTCTCCGGGAGAGACTGCGTCGGCCTTCGATTTCGTCGCCAGAACGAGGAATTCGCGGTCACCTCGAGAAGGGAAACCATTCTCGCGGCCGGAGCGATCGGCTCGCCGCAGATCCTGCAGCTTTCAGGCATTGGAGATGAAAAATTACTGAAAGAAAGGCAGATTCCCGTCATCCATCACCTGCCCGGCGTCGGCGAGAACCTGCACGACCACCTGCAGATCCGCATGCAGTACAAGGTGAAGAACGTGCGCACGCTGAACGGCGTGGCCAACAGCCTCTGGGGCAAGGCGGCGATGGCGGCGGAATACTTCCTGTTCCGCACCGGGCCGCTCACCATGCCGCCCTCGCAGGCGGGCGCGTTCGCAAAGAGCGACCCATCGCAGCCGACGCCGAACATCGAGTGGCACGTGCAGCCGCTCTCGCTCGACAAGTTCGGCGATCCGCTGCACAGCTTCCCGGCGATCACGCCGAGCGTGTGCAACCTCCGCCCCGCTTCGCGCGGTTTTGTGAGGATCAAAAGCAAGGATCCGGCTGCGCACCCCGAAATCCGCCTGAATTACCTGAAGGAAGAGGAAGACCAACGAATTGCCGTCGACGGCATGCGCTTCACGCGCCGCATCATGGCGGCGAAGGCGCTGGCGAAATACCAGCCCGAGGAGTACCGGCCGGGCGCATCCATCGCAAAAGACGATGAACTGGCGCGCGCCGCGGGCGAGCTGGGAACGACTATCTTCCACCCCGTGGGCACCTGCAAGATGGGCGGCGACGCGATGGCGGTCGTGGATTCGGACTTGAAAGTCCATGGAATCCACAGGCTGCGCGTGATCGATGCTTCGATCTTCCCCCGCATTACTTCGGGCAACACCAATGCGCCCACCTACGTCATCGCCGAGAAGGGTGCGCGGGCGATCTTGAAAGCCTAGAATCCGCACCCAATCTAAGGGACACCTATGAAAAGAATCCTGCTGCTCATCGCCACCAACTTCGCCGTCATGCTGGTGCTGTCGATCGTCGTCAGCGTGCTCGGCCTCGACCAGTGGCTGACCGCCGAAGGCATCGACTACTACTCGATGCTGCTCATGTCGGCGGTGTTCGGCTTCGGCGGCGCGTTCATCTCGCTGCTCATGTCGAAGACCATCGCCAAGTGGTCCGTCGGCGCGCAGGTGATCGACGGCTCGGAGGGCACGACGCAATACTGGCTGGTGCAGACGGTGCACAAACTCGCCGACAAGGCGGGCATCGGCAAGCCCGAGGTCGCGATCTACGAAGGCCCGGCGAACGCCTTCGCCACGGGCGCCTTCAAGGACAGCGCGCTGGTCGCGGTCTCGACCGGCCTGGTCGAAGCGATGAGCAAGGAGGAAGTCGAGGCCGTCCTCGGCCACGAGATCTCGCACGTCGCCAACGGCGACATGGTGACGCTCACCCTCGTCCAGGGCGTGCTCAACACCTTCGTCTTCTTCCTGTCGCGCGTGGTCGGCTACGTCGTCGACAAGGCGGTGTTCCGTACCGAGCGCGGCGTCGGCCCGGGCTTCTACATCACCATGATCGTCTGCCAGATCCTGTTCGGCATCGCCGCCTCGGCGATCGTCGCCTGGTTCTCGCGCCGGCGCGAGTTCCGCGCCGACGCCGGCTCGGCCGGCCTGCTCGGCTCGCCGCAGCCGATGATCGCCGCGCTTTCGCGCCTGGGCTCGCTGCAGACCGGCGGGCTGCCCGATTCGGTGAAGGCGTTCGGCATCGACAGCCGCTCGGGCCTCGCCAACATCTTCGCCACGCACCCGCCGATCGAGCAGCGCATCGCCGCCCTGCAAGCGCCGCAGTAACTACGAGGACTTTCTCCACGGGATGAGCGCGCCGACCTGCTCGCGGTATCGGCGGTAGCGATCGCCGAACTGCGCGACCAGGTCGCGCTCCTCGAACCAGATGCCGACCAGGATGTAGCCGGTCCCGCCGGCCGCGAACAGCAGGTGCCCCGCGGTCATGACCGGCGCCGCCCACATGCCGAGGACGAACCCAAGGTAGATCGGGTGGCGCACGTAGCGGTAGAGGAACGGCGTGCGGAACTCCGCTTCGGGGATCTCGCGACCGGTCAGGCGTGAGAACACCTGGCGCAGGCCGAACAGCTCGAAGTGGTTGATGAGGAAGGTGGCGAGGAGCAGCACGCCCCAGCCCAGCCAGAAGATCGCCCAGATCGCGTTCACCGCCACGGGGTTCTCGATCCGCCAGAGCACGGGCTCGGCGATCGGCCGCCACTGCCACAGCAGCAGCGCGAGCGCGAGCGTCGCGGCGAGCACGTAGGTGCTGCGCTCGATCGCCGGCGGCACGATGCGCGTCCACCAGCGCTTGAAGCCGCGCCGCGCCATCACGCTGTGCTGGACGGCGAAAATGCCGAGCACGAGGAGGTCCACGACGATCGCCTCGACCAGCGGCACCGGTGCGCCGCTGTCGAGCGTCTTCGGCACGAACACGCCGCCGATGAAGCCGATCGCATAGACGAAGGTGCAAAGGAAGAATACGTAAACGGCCATACCGTAAAGCAGCGAAACGAGGTTCATCATGGGCTTACCTCAAGTGGAAGAAGTTGTAGTCTGCGCTGTAGGCGACTCGCGCCACCAGCCCGTCGTGCGGGCAACCGCTGCCGGGAGCAACGCCGCCATGTGTGGCGACCCTCTGGATGCTCGTCACGTCGCTGAAGTAGCCGTTGCCGCCGACCGACTTCGTGCTGAGCAGCAGCCAGGGAATCGCCCCGGCTTCCGGCGCGTCGGCGCGGGTCTTCACGGTGCCGGCCACCTTGCTGCCGTCGCCGATCGACTCCCAGGTCGGGCCGGCGTAGTGGCGGCCGACGAGGTTGCCGCGCGAGTCGAACAGCTCCGCCTCGGGCGCGACGAACACCCACTTCTGGTCGCGGCATTCGTAGATCTGCACGCCTTTGGCGCTGATGACGCGCTTCAGCGATTCGCTCTCGGTCGGCCTGAGGTTCTCCGGAATTGCCTTGAGGTCCTGCGCGATCGCCGCGCCGATCGCGGCGGCGGTCAGAAGTACAAGAAGTACGCGTTGCATGGTTTTCCTCCCTGGTCAGAAAAATGGTGTCGTCACGCCGCCCTGGCTTGGGCGGCGCCGCGCATCGTGGTGGCGAGCAGGCCGTAGGCGACGGTCCACGCTTCCTTCGTCTCGGCGGTGAAGGCTTTGCCGAGCGCCTGCTCGAGCGTCCAGAGCAGCGCCTCGGCCACGGTCGCGTAATGGTGATCCCTGACACCGTAGCCGGCGTGGCGCCGGCCTAGCGCCTCGATCACCGGGGCTAGCGTCTCGATGCGCGCCAGGCCCTGGACCGCCACGCCGATCATCGCCACCAGCTTGCGGCCCTGCTCGCGCATGTCGCCGTGGAACATGGGCGCGAGCGACGGATCGAGCGCGAAGAGCCGCGCGTAGAAGAGCTGCGCCGCGGCGTCGGAGAGGGCCAGCACCCGATTCCAGCTCTCCTGGACGAGGGCGATCTGCTGCAGCGTCATCGCCCCTCCTCCGAGGGTTGCAAGGCGCTGCCCAGGCCGAGAAGGGCGAGCACCCGCTCGGACAGCTCCGGGCGCAGCGCGGTGAGGCCGATCCAGGCATCGTCGCCCACTGCCGAGACCACCACCGAGCCCTTGCGATCGATCCGCAGCCACTCGCCGGCGCGCAGGTAGTAGTCGCGCGGGTCGCGCTCCTGGGTCAGCCACACCTCGCCCTGCGACACTTCGACCACCATGCCCGCGCCGTCTTCGATGCGCAGCGTGCTGGCCGGCTTCAGGCGGAGCGTCTTCATCAGTACACCCCGATGCGCGAGGCGGCGATGCGGAGCAGCTCGCGCTCGCGGTGCACGCGCAGCCGATCGGCGAGGTGGGCGTTCCACGACTCGATGCCGATGTCCCGCAGCGTGCGCGCGTCGAGGCGCGCCAGCAGCTCGCGGTCGGCGCGCGCCTGCTGGGCGCGCCGGATCGCTTCGAAGACGGCCACGGCGCGCCGGCGGCCGGCGACGGCGCCGCGGCGATGCAGGTTGATCCACCAGGCGAGCAACTTTCTCATCGGCTTCTCCTTGCGAGTTGATTCACGCCTCGCAGGCTAGGCGCGCGAGGTATCCGTCATATTTCGCTCGGGAAACGGTTTGTTTCCGGCTTGTATAATCGATCGCAGAGGGAGCAGCGATGGACGCGACGAGAGTGCTGGTCGTCGACGACGACCCCACGATCCGGCAGATGCTCGCCGACTATCTCGGCGATCACGGCTACGAGGTGACGCTGGCGGCGAGCGGCACGGCGATGCGCGCCGAGATGGAGCGCGCGCGTCCGGCGGTGGTGCTGCTCGACATCGGCCTGCCCGGCGAGGACGGGCTGACCCTCGCCCGCTTCCTGCGCGAGCGCTATGAAGTCGGCATCATCATGGTCACCGGCGCCTCCGACGTCGTCGATCGCGTGGCCGGGCTGGAAGTCGGCGCCGACGACTACATCGCCAAGCCTTTCGATCCGCGCGAGCTGCGCGCCCGCCTGAAGAGCGTCCTGCGCCGTCTCGAGAAGAAGGCGGATTCCCCGAAGCCGGGCGGCCGCGTCAGCATGGGCAACTGCGTCCTCGACCTCAAGGCGCGCACGCTGAGCGACACCCGCGGGCGCGACATCCCGATCACCTCGATGGAGTTCGACCTCCTGAAGACGCTGCTCGAGCATCCCAACCAGGTGCTCAGCCGCGACCAGCTGCTCTCCATGACCCGCAACCGCGAGTGGGAGCCGTACGACCGCTCGATCGACATCCGCATCACCCGGCTGCGGCGCAAGCTCGAGGACGATCCCGCCCACCCGCGCGTGATCAAAACGGTGCGCGGCGCAGGGTACATGTACGTCCCCAAGTAACTCCCGGGTTTCAATCGTTTCAGTCGTGTAACTGCCCCGGCCTCCCCGGGGCGTCGGGATTACACTGCGCGCCCATGGACGACAGCCTCCGGCGCGCTGCGCTCGCAGTGTCGGCCGCCGAAGGTGGCGGCGTCTTCGATCGCCTCGCCGGCGACCTGGCGCAGATCATGGGCGTGGCGGTCGGTTTCATCGCCGTGTTCGCCGACGCGAGCCGCTCCCAGATGCGCATGCTCGCCTTCCATCTTGACGGGCGGCTGCGCACTCCCTTCACCTACGTCCTCGAGGGCACGCCCTGCGCCTCGGTGGTCGGCAAGGAGTTCTACTGCGTGCCCTCCGGCGCGCGCCGGGAATTCCCGCAGGGCGACCTCTTCGCCAGGCTCGAACTGGAGAGCTACGCCGCTTTCCCGCTGAACGATGCCGCCGGCGCGCCGCTGGGCGTGATCGGGGCCATGGACCGCCAGGCGCTGCGCGACCCCGCCTCGTGCGAGGCGATCCTGAAGATCTTCGCGCTGCGCGTCGCCGCGGAGCTCGAGCACGGCGCGCGCATGCAGGCGGACGGCGCCCTGCAGGCGAGCGAAGACCGCTACCGCGCGATCTTCAACGCCGCCGCCGACTCGATGGTGCTGCGCGACGCCGACTTCCGCATCGTCGACGTCAACCCCGCCTACGAGGCGATGAGCGGGCGGCGCCGCGAGGAGGTGCTCGGCCGCGACGTGCTCACCATGAGCCCGCTGGAGATGAACGCCGAGGTGCGCCTGCTGCACCAGCGCGCGCTCGCCGGCGAGACGGTGACCTTCGAGTCGCGCGCCCGGCGCAAGAACGGCGAGCGCTTCCACATCGAGACGCGCGGCGTGCCGATCGGCTACCAGGGCCGCCCGCACGTGCTCTACGTTGGCCGCGACATGACCGCCCGCTACGCCGCCGAAAAGGCGCTGCGCGCGAGCGAGGAGCAGTACCGGGCGGTGTTCAACGCCGTGGCCGACGCGCTGGTGCTGCGCGACGCCGAGTTCCGCATCGTCGACGTCAACCGCGCCTACGTCGCCATCAGCGGCTACTCGCGCGAGGAGGTGATCGGCCTGCAACGCGTGGTCGCCAACCCGCACGAGAGCGAGGAGTGGATCCGCGCCATGCACGCGCGCGCCCTCGCCGGCGAGCCGGTGATGCTGGAGACCACGCGGGTCTGCAAGGACGGCACCCGCATCGAGGTCGAGCTGCGCGGCGTGCCGATCGAGTTCCGCGGCCAGCCGCACGTGCTCTACATCGGCCGCGACATCAGCCAGCGCAAGCTCTCCGAGGAGACGCTGCGCGCGAGCGAGGAGCAGTACCGCGCGATCTTCAACGCTACCACCGACGCGCTGGTGCTGCGCGACGCCAACGCGCGCGTGGTTGACGTCAACCCCGCGTTCCTGCGCATCAGCGGCTACACGCGCGAGGAGGTGGTGAGCGACCGGCGCTGGATCTTCGCCGGGCCGTCGATGTCTCCCCTGGCGAAGGAGATGCACCGGCGCGTGATCCGCGGCGAATCGGTGCACTTCGAAGTGCAGGGCGTGCGCAAGGACGGCTCGCCGCTGCACGTGGAGATGCACGCCGTGCCGATCACCTACCGCGGCATGCCGCATGCCCTCGGCATGGCGCGCGACATCACCGAGCACCGGCGCGCCGACGAGCAGCGCGAAGCGCTGGAGGCGCAGCTCCGCCAGGCGCAGCGCATGGAGGCGATCGGCCGCCTCACCGGCGGCATCGCCCACGACTTCAACAACCTGCTCGCGACCATCATGGGCTACGTCACGCTCGCCGGCGAGCGCGCCGAGTCGGGCGGCGACGAGAAGCTCGCCCACTACCTCGAGCAGTCGCTCGGCTCGTCGCGCCGCGCGCGCGACCTGATCCAGCAGATGCTCACCTTCAGCCGCGGCCAGCGCAGCAATCCCCGCACCCTGAACCTCGGCGCGGCGGTCGAGGGCGCGCTGACGCTGCTGCGCGGCTCCCTGCCCGCGACCCTCGAGATCCGCAGCGACATCCGCCGCGCGGCGGCGGACGTGCTGTTCGACCCGGTGCAGCTCGACCAGGTGCTGCTCAACCTCGCCATCAACGCCCGCGATGCCATCGCCGGGCCCGGCACGCTCGAGGTCAGCGTGCGCCTCGCGCCCGCGGTCGGGCTGGTGTGCGCGAGCTGCCGCCAGCCCTTCGCCGGCGACTTCGTCGAGCTCGCGGTCGCCGACTCGGGCCCGGGCATCGCGCCCGGGATTCTCGAGCGCATGTTCGAGCCCTTCTTCACCACCAAGGAAGTCGGCCGCGGCAGCGGCATGGGGCTCGCCACCGTGCACGGCATCGTGCACGAGCACCGCGGCCACGTGGTCGTCGAAAGCGGCCAGCCGCGCGGCAGCCGCTTCCGCATCTTCCTGCCGCCGCTCGCGGCGGACACGCAGGTCCCCGCCGAAACCACCGCCCAGGCAGCGGGGCGCGGCGCCCGCACGCGCCTGCGCGGCCGCGTGCTGGTGGTGGACGACGAGGCGCCGCTTGCCGAGTTCATGCGCGAGCTGCTGAGCGGCTGGGGCATCGCTGCCCGGGCGATCACCAGCCCGCGCGAGGCGATCGAAGCCTTCGCCGCCGACCCGCACGCCTACGACCTCGTCATCACCGACCTTGCCATGCCGGGCACCACCGGCTTCGGCCTGGCGCGCGATCTGCTGGCGCGGCGCCCGGACCTGCCGGTGATCCTCTATACCGGCCACATCGACCCGATCGCCAAGCGCGAGCTCGAATCCGCCGGCATCCGCGCCCTGCTGACCAAGCCGATCGAGCCCGACCAGCTCCACGCCTTGCTGAGGAGCCTGCTCCCCTAGAATCGGGCGCCATGGAAGCGGCGCCCGCGTGGAACTCCTCTACTTCGTCCTGCTGAACGGCCTCGGCCACCTGGCCTTCGTCGGCAGCCGGATGACGAGCACGCTCTTCGCGCTCGAGCTCGGCGCCTCGCGCTTCACAGTCGGCCTGCTGAAGTCGCCGGGCGGCGCATCGACCGCACCGGCCCGCGCCGGCCTTTGCTCTTCGCTCTTTCGTGCCTCGCCTGCGGCACGGTGCTGCCCTTCCTCTTCCCCTCGGTCGCCGTGCTGTACTTCTCGACCACGCTGGTGGGCACTTCGTTCATGGTCACGCACATCGCGATGAACAGCGTCTTCGGCGCGCACGGCTCGCCGGAGCAGCGCGCGGTGAACTT
>LSTF01000037.1 GCA_001644455.1 Betaproteobacteria bacterium SCGC AG-212-J23 | reverse complement strand
CGGGTGCAGCGGAACCCCCGGCCCGCAGCCGGCGGACCTGACTCCGCTGGAGAGTCCCAAGCCGTTGCGCGTGCTCTGGTCGGCATCCCTGGGCGACGACAATCCCTACGCCAACTGGCCGCCGCCGCCCCCGCCCGAGGGCGCGGATCGCTGGATCTTCTTTCCGATCGTGGTCGGCGACGCGGTGTACGCCACGTCCCGTGAAGGCATGGTTGCGCGCATTGATGCCGGCAATGGCCGGCGACGCTGGCGCACCTCGGCAGAGATTCAGGTCTCGAGCGGGGTCGGCGCCGACGCCGACACCGTCGCCGTAGCCAACGAGGACGGCGAGGTCGTCGCCCTGGAGGCCGCCAGCGGCAAAGTGCGATGGCGGGCCCGCGTTTCGAGCGAAGTGCTGGCGCCGCCGGAGATCGGCGCCGGGCTGGTGCTGGTGCGCACGCTCGACAACCGCATCTTCGCCTTCAATGTGAGCGACGGAAAACGCCGGTGGGTCTATCAGCGCGCGGTCGCAACGCTGATCCTGCACGTGCCGGCGGGCATCACCATCTCCGGGGACAGCGCGTATGCGGGCTTCCCCGGCGGCAAGCTGGTCGCGATCGCCCTGTCGAACGGCGGCCAGCGCTGGGAAGCGACCGTGTCCGTGCCCAAGGGCTCGACGGAGCTCGAGCGCGTCAGCGATGTGGTCGGCCGCCCGGCGGTGCAGGGGCGTGAGATCTGCGCCGTCGCCTATCAGGGCCGCGTCGGCTGCTTCGACGTGGCGACCGGCCGCCAGCTCTGGTCGCGCGAGCTTTCCTCGGCGACCGGCGTCAGCGTCGATGCGCGCTATGCCTACGTGAGCGACGACAAGGGCACGGTTCAGGCGCTCGACCGCAGCAACGGCCAGTCGGTCTGGAAGCAGGACAAGCTCTCGTACCGGCAGCTCACCCTGCCGCTCGCCGAGGGACAGTCGATCGTCATCGGCGACTTCGAGGGCTACGTCCACTTCCTGGCGCGCGATTCCGGCGCGTTCGTCAGCCGCTACGACACGCACGGCGGCGCGGTGCGCGCGGTGCCCATCAGCCTGCCGGCGGGGCTCCTGGTGCAGAGCGAGGACGGCAGCCTGCATGCGCTGGTGCCGTGAAGCCGGTGATCGCCCTCGTCGGGCGCCCGAACGTCGGCAAGTCGACTCTCTTTAACCGTCTGACCAAGAGCCGGGACGCGATCGTCCACGATCTGCCCGGCGTGACGCGCGACCGTCACTACGGCGAGGGCCGCCAGGGCGAGCGCTCGTTCATCGCCATCGACACCGGTGGCTTCGAGCCCGGCGCCGAGGGCGTGTACGTCGAGATGGCGCGCCAGGCCGAGCAGGCGATCGCCGAGGCCGACGCCGTCATCCTGGTGGTCGACACGCGCGTCGGTCCGACGCCCGCCGATCGCGCGATCGCCGAAAAGCTGCGCCGCCTTGCCACGCCGCGCTATCTGGCGGTCAACAAGAGCGAAGGCATGCTGGGCGACGTCGCCGTCGCGGAATTCCACGCGCTCGGCATCGGCCACCCGGCAGCGATCTCCGCCGCGCACGGTGAAGGCGTGCGCGAGCTCATGGATCTGGTGCTGGAGAAATTTCCCGCCGACGGCGAGGCCGAAGAAGCCGATCAGGGCCACCCGCGCGTCGCCATCGTCGGCCGGCCGAACGTCGGCAAGTCGACGCTGGTCAACGCCCTGGTCGGCGAGGAGCGCGTCATCGCCTTCGATCAGCCCGGCACGACCCGCGACCCGATCGAAGTGCCGTTCGAGCGCGCCGGCCGGCGCTATACGCTGATCGACACCGCGGGCGTGCGGCGCCGCGGCCGCACCGGCACGCCGGTCGAATTCTTCTCGATCGTCAAGGCGCTGCAGGCGATCGAGGCGGCGAACGTCGCCATCCTGCTGCTCGACGCGCGCGACGGGGTCACCGAGCAGGATGCGCACGTCGCCGGTTACATCCTCGAGCGCGGCCGCGCGGTGGTGATTGCGCTGAACAAGTGGGACGCGGCCGACGGCGCAGCGCGCGAGCGGATCAAGGCGGAGGTGGCGTGGAAGCTTGTCTTCCTGAACTTCGCCGAATCGCACCAGATCTCGGCGAAGGAGGGCAAGGGACTCGCGCAGCTGATGCGCGCGGTGGACGGCGCCTATGCGGCGGCGATGGCGCGCATGCCGACGCCGAAGCTCACGCGCGCAGTGGCGGCTGCGGTCGAGAAGCAGGCGCCGCCCAAGCGCGGGCAGTTCCGGCCGAAGATGCGCTACGCGCACCAGGGCGGCATCAACCCGCCGCGCATCATCATCCACGGCAGTGCGCTCGACCACGTGCCCGACTCCTACAAGCGCTATCTCGAGGGATTCCTGCGCGATACCTTCAAGCTGCACGGCACGCCGATGCGCGTCGAATTCCGCACCGGCCGCAATCCGTATGTAAAAACTACAGCGAAAAAAACCGCTCGCCGGCGGTAAAATTTCGCTCTGCACTTGGGGGTTAGGGAGATGCAAGAAACCTGCGATGTCTTCGTCCTCGGGGGCGGCCCTGCGGGATCCACCGCGGCCGCGCTGCTCGCCGAACGCGGCTGGAAAGTGGTGATCGTCGACAAGGAGCGCCATCCGCGCTTCCACATCGGCGAGTCGATGCTGCCGATGAGCACGCCGCTGTTCGAGCGGCTCGGCGTGCGGGAGCAAGTCGAGAAGATCGGCATGGTCAAGCACGGCGCCGAGTTCGTCTCCCCGCAGGCGAAGGAGGCCGTCACCTTCGATTTCAGCGAGGCGTGGAACGCCGACTATCCCTCGACCTACCAGGTGCGGCGCTCGCAGCTCGACGAGATCCTGTTCCGCAACAGCGCTCGCAAGGGCGCGCAGACCGTCGAGGAATGCCGCGTCAGCGACGTGCAGTTTCCGAAGGGCGAGGACGTGCGCGTCTCCGCGGAGATGGCCGACGGCGCCAAGCGCGAGTGGCGGGCGCGGTTCTTCATCGACGCTTCGGGTCGCGACACCTTCCTTTCGCGGCGCTTCGACATGAAGCAGCGCAACCACGAGCACTGCACCGCGGCGATGTTCGGCCACTTCGACAACGCCACGCGCCTGACGGGCAGGGAAGAGGGCAACATCAGCATCTTCTGGTTCGACCACGGCTGGTTCTGGTTCATCCCGCTGCTCGACGGCCAGACCAGCGTCGGCGCGGTCTGCAACGCCGAGTACATGAAGTCGCGCAAGGGCGATACGCGCCAATTCTTCTTCGACACCATCGCCCGCTGCCCCGCGCTCGGCGAGCGCCTGGCGCAGGCGAAGCTGCCTGGCAACGTCACCGCGACCGGCAACTACTCGTACTTCTCGGAGCGTATGTACGGCGAGCGCTGGATCCTGGTCGGCGACGCCTGGGCGTTCGTCGACCCGGTGTTCTCCTCCGGCGTGCTGCTCGGGATGAACAGCGCCTTCCGCGGCGTCGAGGCCGTGGACACCTTCCTCCGCGATCCGGCGAAGGCGCCGGCGGCGCTGCGCCAGTTCGAGCGGACGGTGCGCAGCGGCGTGCGCAACTTCTCCTGGTTCATCTATCGCATGACCTCGCCGGGTATCGAGACCCTGTTCATGCATCCCAGCAACAAGCTGAAGATGCAGACCGCGGTGATCTCGCTCCTCGCGGGGGACCTCTTCCGCGGCACGCCGATCCAGCCGGGCCTGCGGGCATTCAAGGTCGTCTACTACCTCTGGGGGCTGCTCAACCCGCGACTCGCCCTGGAAGGCTGGCGCCGCCGGCGGCGCTCGGTGCGCGCCGGAGGCCTCGCCGAGGCTTGATGTTGTCAATGCCCACATAGCTTGTGATAAGCTATGTGGGCAATGGCCACATACCACCACGGCGACCTGCGGCCGGCGCTGCTGCGCGCCGCCGCCAAGATCCTCGAACAGGAAGGACGGGACGCCATCGCGCTGCGTGACCTCGCGCGCCGCGCCGGGGTTTCGCACAGCGCGCCGTACCGGCACTTCAGCGATCGCCAGGCCTTGCTCGCGGCGCTGGCCGAGGAGGGCTTCGCCCTTCTCGCCGCCGAGCTGGAAGGCAAGCCCTGGCGCGAGCAGGCCGTGGCCTACGTGCTCTTCGCCCTCGCCAACCCGGAGCGCTTCCGGCTGATGTTCGCCCACCCGGTGCCAGACTCGCTGCGAATGCTCGTTGGGGGAGATGCGGTAGCGCGGGCGACCTGGGCGATGGTCCACGGCCTCGCTCATCTCATCCTTTCCGGTCACTTCGCCGGCGAGGATCCGGAAGCGCTCGTGCGCCGCACGCTTGCCGAGGTGCGATTCGCCCAGCGCTCCGCGTAGCGTGAAGCTGGCGCTGTTCTTTTTCGCCTACTTCGCCTACGCAGGCGTGGTGATGGCGTATCTGCCGCTGTACCTGGCGGCACGCGGCCTGGGCGCGGGCGAGATCGCTTTCCTCGTCGCGCTGCCGTATCTCGCGCGCACGTTCGCGCCAGCGGCGTGGGGTTGGGTCGCCGATGCAACGGGGGTGCGCCGGGGCATCGTCGTTTTTTCCTGCGCGGCGGCAGCGGTCTGCTTCGCCGCGATCCCGCACGTTGCCGGCGTCGCCGGCATCGGCTGGCTCGTCGCCGGTCTCGCGCTGCTCTCCGCGGGCGCGATACCGATCGTCGAGGCGATCACGCTCGCTTCGCTCGCCGGACAGATCGGGCGCTACGGTCCGATTCGCGTCTGGGGATCGGTCGGCTTCATCGTCGCCACCTTCGGCGGCGGCGTGTGGCTCGACCACTGGCCGCCGACGACCCTGCCGCCGCTATTGGTGGCAATGTCTCTCTTCGCGCTGGTCGTTGCGCTCGCGCTGCCCGCCGGGCCGCGGCGCATGAGCCCCGGCGGGGACGCGCCTCGCATCAGCAACGGCGTCGGCGCGCTGCTCGCCGCGGGCTTCTGCATGTCGGCGGCGCACGGCACGTTGTACACGTTTTTTTCCCTGTACCTCGAGCGCGCTGGGCACGGCGGCGCAGTGATCGGCAGCCTGTGGACGCTCGGAGTGTTGGCCGAGATCGTCGTCTTCCTCGCGCTTCCCGTTCTCTTCCGGCGCCATTCGTTGTCGACGATCCTGCTGGCGAGCCTCGCCTGCGCGGTCGTGCGCTTCCTCGCCATCGGCTGGCTGCCGGCGAGCCTCTGGGTCCTCGTGCCGGCGCAGCTTCTGCATGCCGCGACTTTCGGCGCCTTTCATGCCGCGTCGGTGGCCGCAGTGCATCGCCTGTTTCCGGAATCGGCGCAGGCGCGGGGCCAAGCGCTCTTTTCCAGCCTCGCCTACGGCGCCGGTGGCGCCGCCGGTGCGCTCATCGCCGGCTGGACGTGGCAGGCCTGGGGACCTGCCGTAGCCTTTTCGGCATCTGCGATAGCGGCGCTCGCGGGCGCGTGTTTTGCATGGCGTTTGAGACGATTCGGCCTCTGAGAGGGTTACATGCGCAATTTCACGATTCTTCTTGCCGCCGGCACCGTCGCGCTGGTTGCCGGTTGCCACACGGTCGAGACCACCAAGGAAAGCGCTGTCGGCGTCGACCGACAGCAGCGCATGCTCGTCTCCGCGGACGCGGTGAATCAGAGCGCCGACAAGGCCTACCACGACATGCTCGCCCAGGCGCAAAAGCAGAATGCGCTCGATCGAGACGCTGCCACCGTCGAGCGGGTCAAGCGCATCGCGGGCCGCCTCATTCCCGCCACCGGCGCCCTGCGCCCCGACGCTCCCGGCTGGAAGTGGGAAATGCATGTGCTTTCGAGCAAGGAGGTCAACGCGTGGTGCATGCCGGGCGGCAAGATCGCGGTCTACACGGGCCTCGTCGAGCAACTGCAGCCCACGGATGACGAGCTCGCAGCGGTGATGGGCCATGAAATCGGCCACGCCCTTCGCGAGCATGGCCGCGAGCAGGCGTCGCGGGCGATGGTCGAACAGCTCGGCGTCGGTGTTCTTGGCGCCGTCACCGGCGTGAACCCGAACCTTGCCCAAACGGTCGCCGACGTGACCATCATGCTTCCGCACTCGCGCGCGCAGGAGACCGAGGCAGACAGGATCGGCGTCGAGCTTGCGGCACGCGCGGGCTACGATCCGCGGGCCGCGGTCTCGCTCTGGCAGAAGATGCAGAAGCTCGGCGGCAGTCAGCCGCCGCAGTTCCTTTCGACGCACCCTTCGAACGAAAGCAGGATCGCCGACGTGACTCAGGACGCGGAGAAGGTGATGCCGCTCTATCAAGCCGCGAAGGGCACGAGCGCGGCCGCAGGGAAGTAAGTCTAATCCCCGGTTTCGATGGCATAATTCCTGGTTTCCGCGTTGCGGAAACCGGGAATGCCGCAGACTCTCTACGACAAGCTTTGGGACAGTCATGTCGTGCACGTCGAAGACGACGGCACGACCCTGCTCTACATCGATCGCCACCTCGTCCACGAGGTCACGAGCCCGCAGGCCTATGAAGGCCTGAAGGTCGCGGGGCGCAAGCCCTGGCGTGTGGATTCCGTGGTGGCGACCGCCGACCACAACACGCCCACCACCAACTGGGACGAGGGCATGGCGGGCGTGAAGGACAAGTTCGCCAAGCTGCAGATCGAGACGCTGGACAAGAACATGAAGGAGTACGGCGCCAAGGTCTATTTTCCGTACCTCGACAAGCGCCAGGGCATCGTCCACGTCATCGGGCCGGAGCAGGGCGCGACGCTGCCGGGAATGACTCTGGTCTGCGGCGACTCGCACACCAGCACGCACGGCGCACTCGGTTGCCTTGCGCACGGGATCGGTACCTCCGAGGTCGAGCACGTGCTCGCCACCCAGACCCTGGTGACGCGCAAGATGAAGAACATGCGCGTCAACGTCGAGGGCCCGCTTGGCCGCGGCGTGACGCCGAAGGACGTGGTGCTCGCGATCATCGGCAGGATCGGCACGGCCGGCGGTACCGGCTGCGCCGTCGAGTTCGCGGGCAGCACCATCCGCGCCATGTCGATGGAAGGGCGCATGACGGTCTGCAACATGGCGATCGAGGCGGGCGCCCGCGCCGGCATGGTCGCCGTCGACGACACCACCATCGAGTACGTGAAGGGCCGGCCGTTCGCTCCCAGGCCGCCGCTCTGGGACAGCGCCGTCGCATACTGGAAGACGCTGAAGAGCGATCCGGACGCGAAGTTCGACCGCGAAGTCACGCTCGACGCGCGCGAGATCAAGCCGCACGTCACCTGGGGCACTTCGCCCGAGATGGTGACCTCGGTCGACAGCGTCGTGCCCGATCCCGACAAGGAAAAGGACAGCACGCGGCGCGAAGGCATGGAGCGCGCGCTCGTCTACATGGGGCTCAAGCCGCGCACCCGCATCACCGATATCAAGCTCGACAAGGTGTTCATCGGCTCGTGCACCAACTCGCGGATCGAGGACCTGCGCGCCGCCGCTGCAATGGTCAAGGGCCGGCGCAAGGCGGCGAATATCTCGGTGGCCATGGTCGTGCCCGGCTCGGGCGTGGTGAAGGCGCAGGCCGAGAAGGAAGGCCTCGACCGCATCTTCCGCGACGCGGGCTTCGAGTGGCGCGAGCCGGGGTGCTCGATGTGCCTCGGCATGAACCCGGACCATCTCTCGCCGGGCGAGCGCTGCGCCTCGACCTCCAACCGCAATTTCGAGGGCCGCCAGGGCGAAGGCGGGCGCACGCACCTGGTCAGCCCGGCGATGGCCGCCGCGGCCGCCATCGCCGGCCACTTCGTCGACATCCGGGAGTGGCGGTAATGGAGAAATTCACCGTGCTCAAGGGGCTGGTCGCGCCGCTCGACCGCGCCAACGTCGACACCGACCAGATCATCCCGAAGGAATACCTGAAGTCGATCAAGCGCACCGGCTTCGCCGACGCGCTGTTCGCCGCGTGGCGGCACGACCCGAACTTCATACTCAACCAGCCGCGCTACAAGGGCGCGACCATCCTGCTCGGCCGCAAGAACTTCGGCTGCGGATCCTCGCGCGAGCATGCGCCGTGGGCGCTGATCGACTATGGATTCCGCTGCGTGATCGCGCCTTCGTTCGCCGACATCTTTTTCACCAACTGCTTCAAGAACGGCCTGCTGCCGGTGGTGCTGCGCGAGGACGAGGTCGACAAGCTGTTCTACGACGCGGCGCTGCCTGGTTTCAACCTGACCGTCGATCTCGAGTCGCAGACCGTGTCCACTGCCGACGGCTCGAAGAAATTCCGCTTCGAAGTCGACGCCTTCCGCAAGTACTGCCTGCTGAACGGGCTGGACGAGATCGGCCTCACGCTGCGCCACGAGGACAAGATCCGCGCCTTCGAGTCGCGGCGCAAAACGCAGTTTCCCTGGTACTTCTGAGGTGAACGTCGCCATTCTCCCCGGTGACGGCATCGGGCCCGAGATCATTGCCCAGGCTCTGCGCGTCCTGAAGAAACTGGATTTGAGGATTCAGTTTCAGGAAACGCCGGTGGGCGGTGCCGCCTACGCCGCGTCCGGCGACCCGCTGCCCGAGAAGACGCTGGCGCTCGCGAGGCAGGCCGACGCCGTGCTGTTCGGCGCCGTCGGCGACCCGAAGTACGACACTTTGCCGCGCGCCAAGCGCCCCGAGCAGGCGATCCTCGGCCTGCGCAAGGGGCTGAAGCTGTTCGCCAACCTGCGCCCCGCGGTCGTGCACCCGGAGCTTGCCGCAGCTTCGACGCTAAAAAGCGAAGTGGTGGCCGGCCTCGACATCCTGATCGTGCGCGAGCTCACTGGCGATATTTACTTTGGACAGCCTCGCGGCGTGAGAGAGGTCGACGGCGTCAAGGAAGGGTTCGACACCATGCGGTATAGCGCGCCGGAAATTCGCCGCATCGCTCGCGTGGGCTTCGAGGCCGCGCGCAAGCGGTCGAAAAAGCTGTGTTCCGTGGACAAGGCGAACGTGCTCGAGACGTCGCAACTCTGGAGAGAAGTTGTTTCTCAGGAAGCCAAGGCCTTTCCGGATATCGAACTGACGCATATGTACGTCGACAACTGCGCCATGCAGCTGGTGCGCAACCCAAAGCAGTTCGACGTGATCGTCACCGGCAACATGTTCGGCGACATCCTGTCGGACGAGGCGTCGATGCTCACCGGCTCGATCGGCATGCTGCCCTCGGCGGCGCTCGACGAGAAAGGCAAGGGCCTGTACGAGCCGATCCACGGCACTGCGCCCGACATCGCCGGCAAAGGTATCGCCAATCCGCTCGCGACGATCCTCTCGGCGGCGATGATGCTGCGCTACTCGCTGAAGGACGAGAAGAACGCCCGACGCATCGAGGCCGCGGTGACGAAGGTGTTGCGCGACGGCCTGCGCACCGCCGATATCCACACCGCGGGGACGCGCAAAGTCGGCACCCAGGAAATGGGCGACGCCGTCGTCGACGCTCTATAAACTAGCGATATGTTGAGGGTCGGAATCGTCGGCTGGCGCGGAATGGTGGGGTCGGTCCTCGTGCAACGCATGCGTGAGGAGCGCGACTTCGACCACGTCGAGCCGGTTTTCTTTTCCACCTCGCAGGCCGGTAGCAAGGGTCCTGCGATCGGTAGGACCACCGGCCCGGTCGCGGACGCGAACGATGTGGCGGCGCTGAAGGCGCTGCCGGTGATCATCTCCTGCCAGGGCGGCGACTACACCAACGAGATCTATCCGAAGCTGCGCGCCGCCGGCTGGAAGGGCTACTGGATCGATGCCGCCAGCGCGCTGCGGATGAAGGATGACGCCGTGATCATCCTCGATCCCGTCAATGATTCCTTGATCAAGAAAGCGCTCACCTCCGGGACAAAAGACTTCATCGGCGGCAACTGCACGGTCAGCCTCATGCTGATGGGCATGGCCGGCCTTTTCCAGCGCGACGAGATCGAGTGGATGACGAGCATGACCTACCAGGCTGCCTCCGGCCAGGGCGCCGCGGCAATGCGCGATCTCGTGGCGCAGATGGCGACAATCGGCGATCGCACCGCCGCGCTGATGAAGGATCCCGCCTCGGCGATCCTCGACATCGATCGCGCTGTGAGCGAATCCATGCTGTCGCGCGAGCTGCCGAAGAAGGAAATCGGCTATCCGCTCGCCGGCAGCCTGCTGCCCTGGATCGACAAGGACCTCGGCAACGGCCAAAGCCGCGAGGAATGGAAGGCGCAGGCCGAGGCGAACAAGATTTTGGGCAGGAACGGGAAAAACGGCGGCGGTTCGCAGATTCCCATGGACGGCGTCTGCGTTCGCATCGGCGCCATGCGCTGCCACAGCCAGGCGCTCACGATCAAGCTGCGCCGGCCGGTGCCGCTCGACGAAATCGAGGGGATGCTGGCCGAGGCGCACGACTGGGTGAAAGTGGTGCCCAACCGGCGCGACGAATCGCTGGCCGAGTTGACCCCGGCGGCGGTTACCGGGAAGCTCTCGGTCCCGGTCGGCCGGTTGCGGAAGCTCCCCATGGGCGATGACTACCTGACGGCCTTTACGGTCGGGGACCAGTTGCTCTGGGGAGCCGCGGAGCCCCTGCGGCGGATGCTAAGAATCCTTTTGGACGCGGGCGTGAAGCACTGAGAACCAAGAAAATTTCTCAATTTGCAGCCGTAAGGCCATGATGTTAAGGTTCTTGGTCCGGCTACTAACAAATCCCGGGGGTAGGGGAAGAGTGCTCAAAACGATCACCAAAGCCGTGGTAATGGCAGCGCTTGCGCTGCCGTTCGCCGTTCAGGCCGCGGGTCTCGGCAAGATCACCCTCCTTTCCGCGCTCGGCCAGCCGCTCAACGCCGAGATCGAGATCGTTTCGCTCCAGGCCGGCGAAGAAGACCTCAGCGCACGGCTCGGCTCGCCGCAGGCCTTCGCGCAAGCCGGGATCGAAGCGAATCCGCTCCTCTCCGACGTGCGCTTCACCATCGAGCGCCGCGGTTCCACGCCGATCCTGCGCCTGCGCAGCTCGCAGCCGGTCAACGAACCGTTCCTCGAGTTGCTCGTCGAGCTGACCTGGCCGACCGGCAGGCTGGTGCGCGAGTACACCTTCCTGCTCGATCCGCCCGAGTACAAGACCAAGATGGCGATCGCGGCGCAGGCACCGAAGGCGGCGCCCATCGCAGAGCCCCAGCCCGCCGCCGAGCCCAAGCCTGCTGCGACGCCGGAGCAAGCCGCGCCGAGTACCCCGGCTGCGCCGCCCGCCGAGACCAAGCCCGAGGCTCAGCCCGCGGAATCCTCGCAGCCGCCCGTCAGCGCGGCGCCGGCGACGCCGCCCGGCACGCCCGCCACGCCCGAGCCGCCGTCCGCAACGCCGACCCCGCCTCCGCCTTCGGCCGCTACAGAAACACCCCCGGCGCCGCCTAGTGCGGCGCCTTCGTCTGGCCCCGCTGAACGCGCGGCGATGCCGCAGGAGCCCAATGTCTACGAGGTGAAACCCGGCGACACGCTCGGCAAGATCGCCAAGGCCAATCTGCCGCCCGGCGTGACGCTGAACCAGATGCTCGTCGCTCTCTACCGGGCGAACGAGGGCGCCTTCATCCGCAAGAACGTGAACCTGGTGCGCTCGGGGCGGATCCTCAACATTCCCGATGCCGACGCCGTGGGCACGATCGATCGCGGCGAGGCTGACCGCCTGGTGAAAGAGCACATGGCGCAGTTCGCCGAGTACCGCAGCCGTCTCGCTGCCGCGCCGACGACGGCGGAGGCGAGCGCGTCGCAGCAGGGTACGGCCGGCCGTATCGAGTCGAAGCCCGCGGCGCCGACGCCGCCGGCGCAGGATCAGTTGCGTTTGTCGAAGGTCGAGCCGGCAAAGCCAGGCGCCGCTCCCTCGCAGGCCGCTCGCGATGACGACGCTACCTCGCGCCAGCGCGCCCTCCAGGAAGCGCAGTCGCGACAAGCCGATCTGGAGCGGAACGCCTCCGATCTGCGCAAGCTGCTGGAGCTGAAGAACCAGCAGCTCGCCGAGCTGGAGAAAAAAGCCAAGCCCGCGGCGCCCACGCCCGCACCCACGCCTACGCCTGCTCCTGCGCAAGCGCCAGTCGAAGCGGCGAAACCGGCGGCGCCGGCCACGCCGGCGCCCGCCGCATCCGCGCCGGCGACGCCCGCACCGGCAGCGAAGCCGCCGGTCGAAGCCCCCAAACCGCCGGTTGAAGCCGCCAAGCCGCCCGTCGAGGCGCCGAAGCCCGCGGCACCGAGCCCGGAAGCGAAGAAAGCCGAGGCGGCGAAGCCCGAAGCGAAGAAGGCCGGCGCGCCCGCACCGGAAGCGAGCGTCATCGACGAGTTCCTGGACAACCCGCTCTATCTCGGCCTGTTGTTGGGCCTGGTCGTGCTTCTCCTCGCGTATGGCTATATCGCCTGGCGCCGCAAGAAGGCTGCGCAGGCCAAGTTCCAGGACAGCGTCCTCGGCGCGGCCGCGGCTGGAGCCGCCGGCCTCACCGCGCCGCTCGGCACGCCGACCGCCGGCGGTGGCGCGGCACCGGTCGCTGGAGCGCCGGCCGCCGCCGCGGCGGCCCCCGCGGCTGTGCAGAGCGAAGAGGTCGATCCGATCGCCGAAGCCGACGTCTACATGGCGTACGGACGAGATGCGCAAGCCGAGGAAATTCTGAAGGAAGCGCTGGCGAAGGATCCGAAGCGCATCCCTGTCCAGGCGAAGCTGCTGGAGATCTACGCCCACCGCAAGGACGCCAAGACGTTCGAGCAGACCGCGCTCAAGCTGAAGCAGCTGACTGACGGCAAGGGCGCGGAGTGGGACAAGGCCGCTGGCCTCGGCCGCTCCATCGACCCGCAGAACAGCGTGTACGGCGGCGGTGGCGACGCCCCGGCCGCTGCGCCCGCCGCCCCGGCGGCGGCCCCCGCGGCTGCCGCGCCGACCCTCGATTTCGATCTCGGCGGCGGCGCAGCCGGCGCGCAAGGCCCTGCCTCCGCGCCCGACATTTCCCTCGACGAGCCGGCGAAGGAAGCTTCGGCGCCGGCGCTCGACTTCGATATCGGCGGCGGTGGAGCCGCGGCGCCGAAGGAAGACGACGGCGACAAGACGCAGGTCCTGAAGAAGGAAGACGCGGCTGCGGCTGGCATCGACTTCAACCTGGACCTCGGCGGCGGAGCCCCGGCTGCCGCGCCGAAGGCCGAAGAGCCCAAGTCCGCGCCAGCCGCCGATGCGGGCCTCAACTTCGACATCAATCTCGACATGGGCGGCGGCGACAAGAGCGCCGAGCCCGCGGCGGAGAAGTCGGCGCCGTCGATGGATCTCTCGGCGATCAGCCTCGACCTTGGCGGCGCGTCCGAAGCGGCTGCGCCTTCCGGCGGCGGCACCGATCCCAAGTGGCAGGAAGTCGCCACCAAGCTCGACCTCGCCAAGGCGTACGAGGAAATGGGCGACAAGGACGGCGCGCGCGAGCTCCTCAACGAGGTCATGAAGGACGGCGACGCGGCACAGAAGGGCACGGCACAGCAGCTGCTCGCGAAGCTCGGCTAGGCTCCTGCCTCTAGGTCGTTGCCAATACGTATCGCCCTCGGACTGGAGTACGACGGCAGTCGCTTTCTCGGCTGGCAGACACAACCGGGAGGCGGGGGGGTGCAGGATGCGCTCGAGCCCGCCCTCGCGCAGATTGCCGGCGCACCGATCGCCACCACCTGCGCAGGGCGCACCGACCGCGGCGTCCATGCCCGCAACCAGGTCGTGCATTTCGACACCGAGGCGCAGCGCCCCGCCAGCGCGTGGGTGCGTGGCGTCAACAGTCACTTGCCGGACTCGCTCGCCGTGCTCTGGGCGCACGAGGTAGGCGGCGAGTTCCACGCGCGCTACAGTGCCCGGTCGCGCACCTATGTTTACCGGCTCCTCAACCGGGCGGTGCGGCCCGCGCTCGACGCGAGCTACATCGGCTGGTTCCACCTGCCTCTCGACGTCGAGGCAATGCGCGCGGCCGCGGCGCACTTCGTCGGCGAGCACGATTTCTCCGCCTTCCGCTCGTCCGAATGCCAGGCGAAAAGCCCGGTACGGACGATCTACCAGATCTCTCTTTTGAAGGAATCTGAAACCATCAGCTGCGTCATCCGGGCGAATGCGTTCTTGCATCACATGGTGCGCAACATCGTCGGCACGCTGGTCTACGTCGGCAAGGGCAAGCATCCGCCCGCCTGGGTGAAGGAGCTGCTGCTCGCGAAGGAGCGCAGCAAGGCGGCGCCGACCTTCGGTCCCGAGGGCCTGTACCTCGAGAAAGTCGAATACGAAGCGCGGTGGGGGCTGCCGCAGTGAGGACGCGCGTCAAGATCTGCGGCATCACGCGCCCGGGCGACGGCGTCGCCGCGGCGAAAGCCGGCGCCGACGCGATCGGGCTCGTCTTCTACCCGAAGAGCCCGCGCTACCTTTCGACCGAGCGTGCGGTCGAGATTCGCGACGCGCTGCCGCCTTTCGTGCAGACGGTGGCGCTGTTCGTCAACGCCGATGCGGCACAAGTTGCCCAGGTGCTGGGGCGGGTCAAGCCCGGAATGCTGCAGTTCCATGGCGACGAGACGCCGGAGTTTTGCGGCCAGTTCGGCGCGCCGTTCGTGAAGGCTTGCCGGATCCGGCCCGGCATCGATGTGTTGCAATATCTGCAACCGTATTCCCGCGCCGCCGCCTGGCTGGTCGACAGCTTCGTTCCGGAATACGGCGGGGTTGGCGAGAGCTTCGACTG
This sequence comes from Betaproteobacteria bacterium SCGC AG-212-J23, assembly GCA_001644455.1. Classification (GTDB taxonomy): domain Bacteria; phylum Pseudomonadota; class Gammaproteobacteria; order Burkholderiales; family SG8-39; genus SCGC-AG-212-J23. Next base: position 19,442 of record LSTF01000037.1, on the reverse strand, counting down.
GTCGCTGGTCCCCCGCGGACTCGCACGGCCACTGATCCTCTCCGGCGGCCTCGATCAGAAGAACGTCGGCCGTGCAATTCGGGCCGTGCAACCCTGGGGCGTCGACGTCTCGAGTGGCGTGGAATCGGCGAAGGGCATCAAGGACGCCGGTAAAATGACTGCTTTCGTAGCTGAGGTCCGCAATGCGGATGTATGACCTGCCGGACGCCCGCGGCCACTTCGGCCCCTACGGCGGCGTCTTCGTCGCCGAGACGCTGACCGCGGCGCTCGACGAGCTTCGCGTCGCGTACGAGCGCGCGCGCCAGGATCCCGCGTTCCAGGCCGAGTTCAAGTACGAGCTCAAGCACTACGTCGGGCGCCCAAGTCCGATTTATTTTGCAAAAAGACTGACGGAAAAGTGCGGCGGCGCCCGCATCTACATCAAGCGCGAGGACCTGAACCACACCGGCGCGCACAAGATCAACAACACCATCGGCCAGGCGCTGCTCGCGCGCAACATGAAGAAGCCGCGCGTCATCGCCGAGACCGGCGCCGGCATGCACGGTGTCGCTACCGCCACGGTCGCGGCGCGCTACGGCATGGAATGCGTCGTCTACATGGGCGTCGACGACGTCAAGCGCCAGGCGGCGAACGTGCATCGCATGGGCGTGCTGGGCGCGAAGGTGGTCGGCGTCGAGTCGGGCTCGCGCACCCTCAAGGATGCGCTCAACGAAGCGATGCGCGACTGGGTGACGAACGTCGACAGCACCTTCTACATCATCGGCACGGTCGCCGGCCCGCACCCGTACCCGATGATGGTGCGCGACTTCCAGCGCGTGATCGGTGACGAGAGCATCGAGCAGATGCAGGAGCTCGCCGGCCGTCAGCCCGACGCGGTGATTGCGTGCGTGGGTGGCGGCTCGAACGCGATGGGGATTTTCTATCCCTACATCGAGAACACCAAGGTGAAGCTGATCGGGGTCGAGGCGGCGGGCGAGGGCCTGGCGACCGGAAAGCACGCGGCCTCGCTGTGCGCGGGCAAGCCCGGCGTGCTGCACGGCAACCGCACCTATCTGCTGCAGGACGCGAACGGCCAGATCACCGAGACGCACTCCGTCTCGGCCGGCCTGGACTATCCCGGCGTCGGACCGGAGCACTCGTGGCTGAAGGACAGCAAGCGTGCCGAGTATGTCGCGGTCACCGACGACGAGGCGCTCGCCGCGTTTCACGAGCTGTGCCGCAGCGAAGGCATCATCCCGGCGCTCGAATCCGCGCACGCGGTGGCGCAGGCGATGAAGATGGCGCCGAAGATGAAGAAGGACGCCATCCTGCTCGTCAACCTTTCCGGCCGGGGCGACAAGGACATGCACACGGTCGCCGAGCGCTCGGGGAAGAAGCTTTGATGTCGCGCATCCAGGGCCGCTTCGAGGCGCTCGCGAAGGCGAAGCGCAAAGGACTCATCCCGTACATCATGGCGGGCGACCCGCACCCCTCGCTGACCGTGCCGCTCATGCACGGCCTGGTGGAGGCGGGCGCAGACATTATCGAGTTCGGCGTGCCGTTTTCCGACCCGATGGCAGATGGCCCCGTCGTCCAGCGCTCGGGAGAGCGGGCCCTGAAGCACGGCGTCGGCCTGAAGGACGTCCTTTCCCTCGTAAAACAATTCAGAGAAAAAGACAAAACCACCCCCGTCGTGCTGATGGGATACGCCAACCCGATCGAAGCCATGGGTACGGAGAAGTTCGCGGCCGCGGCCAAAGCGGCAGGCATCGACGGCGTGATCGTGGTCGACTACCCGCCCGAGGAGTGCCTCGACTTCTCGGCGCTGATGAAGAAAAGCGACATCGACCCGATCTTCCTGCTCGCGCCGACCTCGACGAAGAAGCGCATCGACGAAGTGGCGCGCAGCGGCAGCGGCTACCTCTACTACGTGTCGCTGCGCGGCGTGACCGGCGCGGCGAACATCGATCTCTCGGACGTCGCTGCCCACATCCCGCAGATTCGAAAGGCCACCAAGCTGCCCATCGGCGTCGGTTTCGGCATCCGCGACGCCGAGTCGGCGAAACGGGTCGCGCAGACCGCGGACGCGGTCGTCATCGGCAGCCGTATCATTCAGGAGATCGAGAATGGAAGTCCTGAAGACGCGGTGATGAGAGTGAAGAATTTCCTGAAACCCATCCGACAGGCACTGGACGCATGAGCTGGCTACAGAAGCTGCTGCCGCCGAAGATCCAGCGCACCGCGGGCGCGACACGCAAGCAGGTACCCGAGGGTCTCTGGACCAAATGCGCGGCGTGCGACGCGGTGCTCTACAGCACCGACCTGGAAAAGAACCTCAACGTCTGCCCGAAGTGCGGCCACCACGAGCGCCTCGCGGCGCGGCCGCGCCTCGACGCGCTGCTCGATCCCGACGGCCGCTTCGAGATCGGCGCCGAAGTCCTGCCGCTCGACACGCTCAAGTTCAAGGATTCCCGCAAGTATTCCGAACGCCTCGCGGAGGCGCAGGAGACGACCGCGGAGGGCGACGCGCTGGTGGTCATGCAAGGCTCGATCAAGGCGCTCGGCCTGGTCTGCGCCGCGTTCGAGTTCGACTTCATGGGCGGCTCGATGGGCTCGGTCGTCGGCGAGCGGTTCGTGCGCGGCGTGCGCGTGGCGATCGAGCAGAAGCTGCCGTTCGTCTGCGTCACCGCCTCGGGCGGCGCGCGCATGCAGGAGGGGCTGCTTTCGCTCGCGCAGATGGCCAAGACCACGGCTTCGCTCACCGACCTTGCGGAGCGCGGCCTGCCGTTCGTCACCGTGCTCACCGACCCGACCATGGGCGGGGTGTCGGCGAGCTTCGCCATGCTCGGCGACGCGGTCATCGCCGAGCCGAAAGCGCTGATCGGTTTCGCCGGCCCGCGCGTGATCGAGCAGACGGTGCGGCAGAAGCTGCCGGAAGGCTTCCAGCGCGCCGAGTTCCTGCTGGAGAAGGGTGCGATCGACATGATCGTCGACCGCCGGCAGTTGCGCGACCGGCTGCATTCGCTGCTCTCGCTGATGCTGGGAATGACTGCCGACGCAGCGGCGTGACGCGGCTGGCCGATGTGGTGCGCACATCGGCGCAGGTGGGCGCGACCGCCAGCCGGCTGGCGAAAAGCGCGGCGCTCGCCGAGCGCCTTCGCAGCCTGGCGCCCGACGAGATCGAGATTGCCATTCCGTACCTGAGCGGCGACATCCGCCAGGGCAAGCTGGCGCTGGGCTATCGGAAGCTGCCTTCCCCCAAGGCCGCCGCTGCGGCGACGCTCACCTTGCGCGAAGTGGATTCCGTCTTTGAACAACTGAAAATAACCAAAGGCAGGGGATCGGCCAGCCAGCGGGCCGAATTGATCGACGCGCTGTTCGGCAAGGCCACCGCCGAAGAGCAGAACTTCCTCGTCCGCCTGATTGTCGGCGAGCTGCGCCAGGGCGCTCTCGAGGGCGTGATGCTCGAGGCGCTCGCCTCTGCGAGCGGCGTGCCGGCGGCACTGATCCGGCGCGCGGCCATGATCGGCGGCGGCATCGCGCCGGCGGCGCACGCGGCGCTGACCCAGGGGCAGGCGGGCCTCGAGCGCTTCGCCATCCGGCCGATGCGGCCGATCCTGCCGATGCTTGCCCAGCCGGCCGCGACGACGCGCGCCGCGCTGGAAGCGCTCGGCGAGGCCGCGTTCGAGTGGAAGCTCGACGGCGCGCGCGTCCAGGTGCACAAGGCAGGCGACGAGGTGCGCGTCTTCACGAGGACCCTCAACGAGGTCACCGCCGCGGTCCCGGAAGTCGTGGCCGCGGCGCGCGAGGCGGCCTCGGCCTCGCTCATCCTCGACGGCGAAGCGATCGTCCTGCGCCCCGACGGGCGGCCGCATCCGTTCCAGACGACGATGCGGAGGCTGGGACGCAAGGCCGACGACGCGAGCCTGCGCGATACGCTGCCGGTCTCGGTCTTCTTCTTCGATTGCCTGTACAACGGGGAGTCGCTGGTCGACCGACCGCTGCGCGATCGCCGGCGCGTTCTGGAGGAAGTCATTCCCGCGAAAACGTCCCGGTGGGTGGTCACCGCCGATCCCGGGACGGCAGAATCCTTCTATCAGGATGCGCTTCATCACGGCCACGAAGGCGTCATGGCGAAGGCGCTCGACGCGCCTTACGAAGCCGGCAGGCGCGGCAGCGGCTGGCTGAAGATCAAGCGCGCCCATACCCTCGACCTGGTGGTCATCGCCGCGGAATGGGGCCACGGCCGGCGCAAGGGCTGGCTTTCCAACCTGCACCTCGGAGCGCGCGATCCCGCCGGGGGCTTCATCATGCTCGGCAAGACGTTCAAAGGCATGACCGACGAGATTCTCGAGTGGCAGACGCGCGAGCTGCAGGCGCGAGCCGCGAGCCGGGACGAATGGGTGGTGCGAGTGCGGCCGGAGCTGGTGGTCGAAATCGAATTCAGCGACATCCAGAAAAGCCCGCAGTACCCGGCGGGCCTCGCACTGCGCCTCGCGCGTCTGAAGCGCTACCGGTCGGACAAGCGCGCCGAAGATGCCGATACGATCGAAACGGTGCGCCGCATCCACGAGCAGGGCCTCGCCTGAAGTCGCTCGACGACTGGCTCGAGTACATCGGCCGCCAGCATCCCCAATCCATCGCGATGGGACTGGAACGAACAAGAAGGGTTTTGGAAAAACTCCACTTATCTTTTTCCTGTCCGGTGATCACCGTCGGCGGGACGAACGGCAAGGGCTCGACTTGCGCGATGCTGGAGTCGATCCTGCGCGCCGCGGGCTATCGGACCGGGCTCTACAGCTCGCCGCACCTCGTCCGCTATAACGAGCGGGTCAGGATCGCGGGGGCCGAAGGCGAAGATCGACTGCTGTGCGAAGGGTTTGCCGCGGTGGAGGCGGCGAGGGGCGGGACGCCGCTCACGTACTTCGAGTTCGGCACCCTCGCGGCGCTCTGGATCTTCGGCCAGGAGAAGCTCGAGGCACTCGTGCTCGAAGTGGGCCTCGGCGGGCGGCTCGATGCGGTCAACGCGATCGACGCCGATTGCGCCGTGCTGACCAGCGTGGGCATCGACCACGTCGACTATCTCGGCCCGGACCGGGAGTCGATCGGCCGGGAGAAGGCCGGCATCTTCCGGCCCGGCCGGCCGGCGGTGATCGCCGAGCCGGATCCGCCGCGCTCGGTGCTGGACGCCAAAGGCGAAAAGCTCTTTTTCAATCGGGATTTTTCATGCAAGGCGGAGGGTGCGCAGTGGACCTACAGCGGTCCGAACGGCAAGCGGGCGGGCCTGGCGTACCCGGCGCTGCGCGGCGCAATCCAGCTGCGAAACGCCGCGGCGGCACTGTGCGCGCTCGACGCGCTCGCGCTGCCGATCGCCATGCAGGAAATCCGCAGCGGGCTCGCCAGTGTCGCCCTGCCTGCGCGGTTCCAGGTCCTGCCGGGCCGGCCGCAAGTCATCCTCGACGTGGCGCACAACCCGCAGGCCGCGCACGCGCTCGCGGAGAACCTGGCCACGTCGGGATTTGCGCCGGAGACGTACGCGGTGTGCGGCATGCTGAAGGACAAGGACATCGCCGGCGTGCTGCGCGAGCTCGCGCCGCGCGTCACGCAATGGCACCTGGCGACGCTTCCGGGACCCCGCGGCGCCGCCGCCGACGAGCTCGAGGCGCGGCTCGAAAAAAGTTCCGCGAGAAAATTCGGCTCGCCCGCCGCGGCGCTCGCCGCGGCGCTCGAGCGCGCGAGCGAGAATGATAAGATCGTCGTGTTCGGTTCCTTTCTCACCGTCGGCGAAGCGATCACATGGCTGAAGCGGCACAGGACGTCGAAACGCTGAAGCGCCGCGGGCGCAGGCGCCTGGTCGGCGCGGTGGCGCTCGTTCTCGCCGGCGTCATCGTCCTGCCGATGGTGTTCGATCCCGAGCCCAGGCGCGCCGACGAAGCGGTGAGCGTGCGCATCCCGGGGGAAAACGAAACCCAGTTCGCGCCCAAGGTCGAGCCCAAGGCGCCCGAGCAAAAGGCCGCCGTCGAGGAGAAGAAGCCCGAGGCCAGACCCGAAGAGAAGAGGGCGGCAAGCGCCGAATTCACGGTGCAGGTCGGTGTATTCAGCAATCCAAACGGCGCGATTACCAAGCTTTCGGGCGCCGGATTGCCGTATTACACCGAGCCGAAGGGCAGCCTGACGCGCGTTTTCGCCGGTCCCTTTGCCAGCCGCGAGGCCGCCGAAACGGCGCTCAAGCGGCTCAGGGGCCTGGGTCTCGACCAGGGCAAGGTCACGCAGAAGACAGGATGAGCGTCCTCGATCTTGCCGCCATCGGCGTGATCGTCGGCTCGGTGGCCTGGGGCATCTGGCGCGGCTTCACGCGCGAAGTGATGTCCCTCGCCGGCTGGATCCTGGCCTTCCTCGCGGCCAACACGGTCGCGGGGCCGCTCGGCGATAGGCTTCCCGCTTCGATCGCGAATCCCGAGGTGCGGGTGCTGATCGCGTTCGTCGTGGTCTTCGTCCTGGTCCTGATCGCCGCCGCGATCGTCGGCATGCTGGTGTCAAAATTCTTGAAAGCCACGGGCCTGAGCGGCGTCGACCGCACGCTGGGCGGAATATTCGGGCTGGCGCGCGGCGTGCTCATCCTGCTGGCCTTCGCAGTTGTCGCCGGGCTGACGGCGCTCCCGCGCAGCGCGCTGTGGAAGGAAGCGGTGAGCGCGGGCATGCTCGAGCGCACCATCGTGCAGCTCAAGCCGTGGCTTCCATCAGCGCTCGCGGGACGATTGAAATATAATTGATCCTTAACCACACTCGGGAGTCGTCTCCCAGATGTGCGGGATTCTAGGAATCGTCGCCCGTTCGTCCGTCAACCAGCTCCTCTACGACGGACTGCTGCTCCTGCAGCACCGCGGCCAGGACGCCGCGGGAATCGTCACCAGCGAGCATGCGACGCTGCACATGCACAAGGGCAGCGGCATGGTGCGAGACGTGTTCCGCACGCGCAACATGCGCGACCTCGCCGGCAACTTCGGCATCGCCCATTGCCGCTATCCTACGGCAGGCTCGGCATTCAAGGTCGCCGAAGCGCAGCCCTTCTACGTCAATTCGCCGTTCGGCATCGTCCTGGGCCATAACGGCAACCTGACCAACTCCGATCAGCTGAAGGAGGAGATGTTCCGCACCGACCTGCGGCACATCAATACCAACTCCGACTCGGAAGTGCTGGTCAACGTGCTGGCGCACGAGCTGGAGAAGGCGTCCAACAAGCTGCGCATCGAGCCGCAGACCATCTTCGCCGCGGTCGCCAACGTGCACCGGCGCCTGCGCGGCGCTTACGCGGTGGTGGCGATGATCGCCGGCTACGGCGTGCTCGCGTTTCGCGATCCGTTCGGCATCCGGCCGGCGGTGATCGGCTACAACGAGACGCCGACCGGTACCGAGTACATGGTCGCCTCCGAATCGGTCGCGGTCGACGCGCTCGGTTTCCGCGTGCTGCGCGACATCGCGCCGGGCGAGGCGGTGTTCATCGACGAAGACGGCAACTTCTTCAGCCAGCAGTGCGCCGAGCATCCCAGCCTCAATCCCTGCATCTTCGAATACGTGTACCTGGCGCGGCCCGACTCGCTGATCGACGGCGCCTCGGTGTACGAGACGCGGCTCAACATGGGCGAGAAGCTGGCGCAGAAGATCCGTCGCCTGCCGCGCAAGCTCGACATCGACGTGGTGATCCCGATTCCCGACTCGAGCCGGCCCTCGGCGCTGCAGCTCGCCGCCGGCCTGGGCGTGCCCTACCGGGAAGGATTCGTAAAGAACCGCTACATCGGCCGTACCTTCATCATGCCGGGGCATGCGGTGCGCCGGAAATCGGTGCGCCAGAAGCTGAACCCGATGGCGATGGAGTTCGCCGGCAAGAACGTGCTGCTGGTCGACGACTCGATCGTGCGCGGCACCACCAGCCGCGAGATCGTGCAGATGGCGCGCGAGGCGGGCGCGCGCAAGGTGTTCTTCGCCTCGGCCGCGCCGCCGGTGCGCTTCCCGAACGTCTACGGCATCGACATGCCGACGCGCGCCGAGCTGATCGCCGCGCACCGCAGCGAGGACGAGGTCGCTCGCGAGATCGGCGCCGACGCGCTCATCTACCAGGACCTGAACGAGCTCAAGGACGCGGTGCGGCGCACCAACCCGAAGCTTTCCAGCTTCGAGACTTCGTGCTTCGACGGCGTCTACATCACCGGCGACGTCACCACCGACTACCTGCGCGCCATCGAGATCCAGCGCGATTCCGAGCGCGACTCGGGCGACGAGGAGAGCGCGCAGCTCGACCTCAACCTGGCGACCGCGAGGTAAGTTCTGGTATAGTCGTTCTTTCGCGCCGATTTGAGCCACAGCTTGCGGGCGCGCTACAAATACCGCTAAAGCGTGCCGCGTAGTTCTCCTAGGAGACCCGGTCCGCTTACAGAGAGAGGCCGGGTTTTTTTATGGCGAAAGAGCACCAGCTATCCACCCAGGGGGTTCGCGCGGGGACGCTGCGCAGCGAATTCCAGGAGCATTCCGAGGCGCTGTTCCTGACCTCGAGCTTCGTCTTCGACAACGCCGAGCAGGCAGCGACCCGCTTCGCCGGCACCGAGGACGGGATGGTGTACACGCGCTACACCAACCCGACGGTGTCGATGTTCCAGGCGCGCCTCGCCGCGCTGGAAGGCGCCGAGAGCTGCGTCGCCACCGCGTCGGGGATGGCGGCGATCCTCGCCGCGGTCATGGTGCACCTCAAGGCGGGCGACCACGTGGTCTGTTCCAACGCGGTGTTCGGCGCCACCATCCAGCTGTTCAACAACATCCTCGGCCGCTTCGGCGTCGAGACCAGCTACGTTTCGCCGACCAAGGTCGACGAGTGGCAGCAGGCAGTGCGGAAGAACACGCGCCTGTTCTTCCTCGAGACGCCCTCCAATCCGCTGACTGAAGTCAGCGACATCGAGAAGCTGGCGAAGGTCGCGAAGAGCGCCGGCGCGCTGCTCGCCGTGGACAACGTGTTCTGCACGCCGATCCTGCAGCGGCCGCTCGAGCTCGGCGCCGACCTCGTGATCCATTCCGCGACGAAATACATCGACGGGCAGGGGCGGGTGATGGGCGGGGCGATCGCCGGCTCGAAGAAACTGGTCGGCGAGCCGATGACCGCGTACCTGCGCACCGCCGGGCCGGCGCTTTCGCCGTTCAACGCCTGGGTGCTGCTGAAGGGCCTGGAGACCCTGCAGCTCCGCATGCTCGCGCAGTCGGCCGCGGCGCTCGAGCTCGCGCGCTGGCTGGAGAAGCATCCCAAGGTGGCGCGGGTGCACTACCCGGGCCTCGAGTCGCACCCGCAGCACGCCCTGGCGCAGCGGCAGCAACGCGCGGCGGGCGCAGTGCTCTCGTTCGAGGTGAAGGGCGGCCGGGCGGGGGCGTGGCGCGTCATCGATTCCACGAAACTCGTCTCGATCACCGCCAATCTTGGCGACGTGAAGACCACCATCATCCATCCGGCGACCACGACCCATGGCCGCATCTCGCCCGAGGCGCGTGCCGCAGCGGGCATCGGCGACGGGTTGATCCGCGTGGCAGTGGGGCTGGAAGCGGTTTCCGACCTGCAGGACGACCTGGAGCGTGGGCTAAGCTAGACGGGTGCCGAACCCGCCCCGCTGGCCGAAGGCCGCGCAGATCGTCCTCCTCGCCGCGCTGTACTTCGCGGCGGCGAAGGTCTCGCTGGTGGTGGCGATCCCGCCGGGCTACGCGAGCGCGATCTGGCCGCCCTCCGGAATCGCGCTGGCGGCGCTGCTCCTCGGCGGCAACCGCCTCTGGCCCGGCGTGTGGCTCGGCAGCCTGGCCGCGAACCTCACCGTCGAGGGCGCCGCGCTTGCGTCGTTAGTGATCGCGACCGGCAGCACGTTGCAGGCCTTCGCCGTCGCCACGCTGGTGCGGCGGCAACTCGGCGTGCCGAGGCGCTTCGAGCGCGTGCAGGAAGTGCTGCGCTTCGTCGGCCTCGTGGTCGCGGGTGCGGTCATCGCCCCCACGGTCGCGCTGTTGCCGCTCGCGTTGGTCTATCCGCTGCCGGCCGCGGACCTCGCGAGCAACTGGTGGACCTGGTGGCAGGGCGACGCCTGCGGCATGCTGGTCTTCGCGCCGTTGATCCTGACCTGGAGCGCGCCCGGGACGATGCCGTGGACGCCGCGCCGCGCGCTGGAGGCGCTTGCTTTCGTGGCGTTGCTGCTCGTCGCGGGCAGCATCGTGTTCGCCGCGGGCTTCGGTCGCAGCTTCGTGCTCCTGCCGTTCATCATCTGGGCGGCGTTCCGCTTCGGCCAGCGCGAAGTCACCGCGGCGAGCGCGTTGATCTGCGGCATGGCCCTCTGGTACACGCTGCGCGGCGAGATCGGGCCGTTTGCGAGCGTGTCCCTCAACGAGTCGTTGCTGCTGCTGCTGGTCTTCGTCAGCACGGTGGTCGTCACCGGCCTGATGCTGGGCACGGTGCTGCACCAGCTTCGCTCAGCGATGGAAGCCCTGCGCGGCCGGCAGGTGCGCACCGAGCGCGCGCTCTCCGAGAGGGAGGCCGAGCTGGTACGGGCCAAGGAGGCGGCGGAGAGGGCGAGCGAGGCGAAATCGCAGTTCCTCGCCAACATGTCGCACGAGCTGCGCACGCCGCTCAACAGCCTGCTGATCCTGGCGCGGCTGCTCGCCGACAACACCGGCGGCAACCTGACGCCCAAGCAGGTGCAGTTCGCGCAGACCATCCACGCCTCGGGCATCGACCTGCTGATGCTGATCAACGACCTGCTCGACCTCGCCAAGATCGAGTCGGGCGCGGCGGCGACCATGCTCAACGTCTCGGCGGCGCGGCTCGACGACCTGCGCGACGAGCTCGAGCGCGGCTTCCGCCAGCTGGCGACGCAGAAAGGGCTGCAATTCTCCATCGTGCTCCAGCCGGGCCTGCCGCCATCGGTGCGCACCGACGCGACGCGCCTGAAGCAGATCCTGAAGAACCTGCTCGCCAACGCCTTCAAGTTCACCCAGCGCGGCAGCGTGCGGCTGGAGATCGCGCCGCGCGGGCGCTCGACCGCTTTCTCGGTGATCGACACCGGCATCGGCATCCCGGCCGACAAGCAGGAAATCATCTTCGAGGCGTTTCGCCAGGCCGACGGCACGACCAGCCGCCAGTACGGCGGCACCGGCCTCGGGCTGTCGATCAGCCGCGAGCTGACGCGCCTGCTGGGCGGCGAGCTGACCGTCTCGAGCACGCCCGGGGAGGGCAGCACGTTCGCGCTCGTCCTGCCGCTCGTCGACGAGCGGGCGACCGCGCCGGTCAGTAGCTGACGAGGCTCGCCTTGCCCTGGGTGATCTCGAGGTAGCCGCCGGGGTCGTACCAGTCGGGCAGGACCCAGCGCTCGCGGCGCCGGCCGTCGACTTCCAGCTCGTGCTTGCCGGGGCGGTGCGTATGGCCGTGGATCATCCGCGTGACGCCATGCCGCCGGAAGGCCTCGCGCACGGCGCCGTCGTTGACGTCCATGATCTCGGCAGGCTTGCCGGCGACGAGTTCCTTGCTCTTCTCGCGCACCTTGGCGCTGATCCAGCGACGCCCGCCGAGCGGCGTCGCGAGGAACACGGCCTGCAGGAGGCGGTTGCGCGTCTTCCTGCGCCAGGCCTGGTATTCGAGGTCGTCGGTGCACAGCGTGTCGCCATGCATCAGCAGCGTCGGCTCGCCATCGATGTCGACCACCGTCGGGTCCTCGAGAAGGGTCGCGCCGGTCGCGCGGCAGAAGCGCTTGCCGAGGAGGAAATCGCGGTTGCCGTGCATGAGGTAGAGCGGGGTGCCGCTCTTGGTCAGCGCGGCGAAGGAGCTGGCGACCGTGCCGCTGAACTTCTCCTTCAGCTCGTCGTCGCCGACCCACACTTCGAACAGGTCGCCGAGGACGTACAGGGCAGCGGCGCCGCGCGCCTTGCCCTCCATGAAGCCGAAGAATTTTTCGTTCGCCTCGGACCGCTCGGCGCTGAGGTGCAGGTCCGAGATGAAGAGATGCACTACGAGGCGGTTACGTGGCGGTTTACTTTTTGGCCCCGGCGCCGACCACCGTCATCGACTCGATCACCACCGGTTTCACCGGCACGTTCTGATGCGGGCCGCGATTGCCGGTCTGCACCGCCGTGATCTTGTTCACCACGTCCATGCCGCTCACCACCTTGCCGAACACCGTGTAGCCGTTACCGTCCTGGCCGGGGTAGTTGAGGAAGTCGTTGTTGTTGACGTTGATGAAGAACTGCGCCGTCGCCGAATTGGGATCGCTGGTGCGCGCCATGGCGAGCGTGCCGGTGTCGTTCTTCAGCCCGTTCTTCGACTCGATCGGGATCGGCGCGCGGGTCGGCTTCTGGTTCATGTCGGCGGTCATGCCGCCGCCCTGCACCATGAAGCCGGGAATGACACGGTGGAAGACCGTGCCGTTGTAATGGCCGGACTTCACGTACTGCAGGAAGTTCTCGACGCTCTTCGGCGCCTTCGCCGGGTAGAGCTCCACCCGGAAATCGCCCAGGCTGGTCTTCACGTCGACCTGCGGATCGGCCGCGGCGGCGCCCATGGGCACGATGGCGGCGGCGGAAAACAGAAACAGCTGCTTCAGCATCAGGCGGCTCCCTCGTAGACGATCTTCCACGCGCCATCCTCGCGGATCCAGTACTGGCGCTTCTGCATCGTGTTCTTCAGGCTGTCCGAGCGGTAGGCCTGCTCGAACGTCACCATCACGAAATCCCCCTCGCGCGGGTAGCGGAACATCGCCACGTCGGCGACGCCCACCTCGATCCAGCGCTTGCCGGCGTTGACGCCGCGCTTGTGCGCCGCCCAGGCGGCGTAATCCTGCTTGTCGGACGAGAAGCGCTTCGAGTAGTGCGCGAGGTAGCGCTCGGTGTCGCGACTCTGCCAGTCGGCGCGCCACTGCTCGATGGCGGCGGCGAGGGAGCGGCGCTCGGCCTCAACCGAGCGCGCGTCGCTCCATTCGATCTCGTCGGCGATGATCACCGGCGTCAGGCCCACCTGCAGCATCGGCGCGACCGACTGCAGGTCGGCGTTGGCGAGCACGATGCAGCCGTCGCTCGCGCGCGGTGCGCGGCTGTAGACGTCGGAGGGCACGCCGTGCAGCCAGATGCCGTGGCCGTTGCGGCCGCGGCGCCGGTCCCACTCGTTGGGATAGTTGATCGGGAAGGCGCCGGCGCCGTAGAAATCGGTGAGCTTGCTGCGCGGCAGGTTGGCGGTGACGTGGTAGACGCCGACCGGCGTTTTCTGGTCGCCCTCGCGGGTCTTGTCGATGCCGTTCTTGCCGAGCGTGACGTAGTAGTCGGCAACGTAGCGCGCGCGGCCGTCTTCGTTGGCAAAAACATACAGTCGCGAGCGGCGCGAGTCGATCAGCAGCACGTGTTTCTGCGAGGCGTTGAGCTGCAGCACGGTGCGCGGCGCGTCGTCGTCCGCTGGCCGCTCGCGCTTGCCGCGCAGCCGCGCCAGCGCCTCGGCGCGCAGGCCCTCGATCTTTTCCTGCGGCACGGTCTTCACCACGTTGCCGAAGGTCTCGAGCGGGCGGGCGCGCGCCAGCAGCAGGTCGCCCCGCACCAGGTGGGCGAGGCGGAAGTTCGGGTAGTCGTGCAACAGCGCGTCGATGCGGCCCAGCGCCTCGTCGAGGCGGTTCGCCTCGACCGAGGCGTAGACCTCCGCCAGGCGGTCCTCGGGCGTCGCGGCGAGCGCGGCGGCCGACAGAAGCAGGGCGGTCAACAGGGTGGAAAGGCGGGCGAGGATCTTCACTTGGAGTTTTCCTCGCGGATGAGCCAGCGCCCCTCGGCGCGGGTCATCACGAGGGTCTTGCGGCTCGAGCTCTTCAGCTTGTCCGAGCGGTAACTCTGCCGGAAGCTGACGCTCGCCTGGTCGGTGCCCTGCATGGTCACTTTGGGCTGTTCGACGGCCACGGAGATGGATTTTGGCGCCGCAATCCGCTCGCGGCGGGTCTTTTCCCACTGCTCGCGCGCCTCGCTCCCGGGCGTCTTGAAGTCCTTGGCGTAAAAAGCGAGGTAAGCATCGGCGTCCTTCTTCGACCAGGCCTGAGCCCAGGCGTTTACGGCCTTCAGGACGTCGGCACTCGTATTCGTATTCTGGGGCTGCGCCGCGGGGTTCTCCACTGCCGCCGTGACCGGCGGTTTTTCCGCGGCGACCGGCGGCTCCGGCTTGACCGGCTCGGGCTTCACGGCCGCAACCGCGGTGGGCCCGCCGACCAGGTCCCGGACCAGGGAGAGCTTGTTCTGGGCGCCGGTATTCGACTTGTCCAGCTGCAGCGCCTTGTCGTAGGCCTGGCTCGCGAGCTTCGCATAGACGTCGCCCAGGTTCTCGTAGGCGGTGGCGTAGCTCGGATGGGTGCGGATCGACTGCTCGAGGGCGGCGCGCGCCTTTTCGTACTGGCCCTGGCCCGCATAGATCACGGCCAGGTTGTTGTAGGGCTCGGGCAGGTTTGGATAATCCTGCGTGAGCTTGGTGAAGGTGTCGATCGCTTCCTTGGTGTTGCCCTGCTCGGTGAGGATCACGCCCTTGAGGAAACGCGCCTTCGGATCGTCCTTCTTCTGCGCGAGGACGCGGTTGACGCGCTCGAGCGCCTGGTCGCGCTGCCCGGCCTTGAGCAGCTTGGACGCCTCATCGAGGTCGTCGGCGCGCGCGGGCAGCGTGGTACAGAGCACCACCGCCAGCAAGGTGGTCAGCAGACGCATTCTGTTATATTTTCAAGGCCCTACGAAAGGCAGCATTCTATCCTAAAGATCTATAACAGCCTAGGCAGGGCGAAGCAGGATTTCGCTCCCCTCCGGCCCGGCGAAGCGCGGATGTACGTCTGCGGCATGACGGTCTACGACTACTGCCATCTCGGCCATGGCCGCGTGCTGGTGATTTTCGACGTCGTGCGGCGCTGGCTGCGCGTGAGCGGCTACCGCGTCACCTACGTGCGCAACATCACCGACATCGACGACAAGATCATCAAGCGTGCCGCGGAGAACCGCGAGCCGGTCGACGCCCTGACGGAACGATTCATCCGCGCCATGGACGAGGACGCCGCAGCGCTCGGCGTGGAGAAGCCCGACCATGAGCCGCGCGCCACGCAGTACGTGCAGCCGATGGTGGAGCTGATCGGCCAGCTCGAAGAGAAGGCGCTCGCCTACCAGTCGGCCTCGGGCGACGTGAACTACGCCGTGCGGCGCTTTCCCGGCTACGGCAAGCTCTCCGGAAAGTCGCTCGACGAGCTGCGAGCCGGCGAGCGCGTCGACGTCGACCAGTCGAAGGAGGATCCGCTCGACTTCGTGCTCTGGAAGCGCTCCAAGCCCGGCGAGCCGACCTGGAAGTCGCCCTGGGGCGAGGGGCGTCCCGGCTGGCATATCGAGTGCTCGGCGATGAGCCGCCAGCTCCTCGGCCAGCCGTTCGACATCCACGGCGGGGGCCAGGACCTGCAGTTCCCCCACCACGAGAACGAGATCGCGCAGTCCGAAGGCGCCGCAGGTAAAAAGTTCGTGAACTACTGGATGCACAACGGCTTCGTGCGCGTCGACGAGGAGAAGATGTCGAAGTCGCTCGGCAACTTCTTCACGGTACGCGACATCCTCAAGAAGTACGACGCCGAGGTGGTTCGCTTCTTCATCCTGCGAGCGCACTACCGCAGTCCGCTCAACTATTCGGACGCGCACCTCGAGGACGCCAAGTCCGCCCTTACGCGCCTGTACACGGCTTTGAAAAATACAAATGCGTCCGTGGCAGTGGATTGGAACGAACCCCACGCAGTCCGGTTCAAGGCGGCCATGGACGACGATTTCGGCACGCCGGAAGCCGTCTCCGTCCTGTTCGATCTCGCCACGGCGGCCAATACCGGCAATGCGGCCGCGGCAGGCCAGCTGCGCGCCCTTGGCGTCGTGCTCGGCATCCTGCAGCGCGACGCGTCCCAGTTCCTGCAGGGGGGCAGCGACGCCGACGCCTGGGTGAGCGAGCGCATCGCCGCCCGCGAGGCGGCGCGCAAGCGTAAGGATTTCAAGGCCGCCGACGACATACGCCAGGAACTGCTGGACAAGGGCATCATCCTGGAAGACAAGGGGGGCAAGACAACGTGGCGCCGGAAGTAGTCAAGGTACACCCGCCGATCGTCCGCATCGCGCACTGGCTCAATGCGCTCGCGGTCCTCGTCATGATCACGAGCGGCTGGCGCATCTACAACGCCGACCCGCTGTTCGACTTCAGTTTCCCCGACCAGGTTAGCCTCGGCGGCTGGCTCGCTGGGGCGCTGCAGTGGCATTTCGCGGCGATGTGGCTGTTCGTCCTGAATGGCATCGTCTACGTCGCCTACGGGATCCTCTCCGGTCATTTCCGGCGCAAGCTGCTGCCGCTCTCGCCGCTCGGCGTGCTGCGCGACATCGCCGCCGCGTTCCGCGGCAAGCTCGCGCACGACGACCTCACGGTCTACAACGCCGCGCAGCGCGCGGCGTATCTCGGGCTCATCTTCCTGCTGATGGTGCTGGTGCTCACCGGGCTGGTGCTGTGGAAGCCGGTGCAGTTCCACTGGTACGGGCAGTACATCGGCGACTACGAGGGCGCGCGCCTGCTGCACTTCTTCGCCATGGCCGGCGTCGGCCTGATCGTCGCCGTGCACGTCGCCATGGTGGCGCTGGTGCCGCGCACCTTCCCGAGCATGATTACCGGCCGCATACGGAGGTCCGTATGAAGAAGGTCATGGGCGCGAGTTTCGAGAAATTCCGCACCCCCGAAGTGAAACGCATGGAGCGACGCCTGTTTCTCAGGCAGGGCCTGTCGCTCGGCGCGCTCGCGCTCCTCACCGGCTGCGCGATCACCGAGGAAGAAAAGATTCAGAACGTGCTGATGCGCATGTCCGGCTGGAACGACGACGTGCAGGGCTGGCTGTTCAGCTCGAACCGCCTGGCCCCCGAGTTCCCGGAGAGCCGCATCACCAAACCCTTCCCGTTCAACGCCTATTACTCCGAGGAAGAAGTCATCGACGTCGACGGCGGCGCGTACAAGCTCGAGCTCGGCGGCATGATCAAGGAGCGCAAGCCCTGGACGCTGCCCGAGCTCTACGCGCTGCCGCAGGTGTCGCAGGTCACGCGCCACATCTGCGTCGAGGGCTGGAGCGCGATCGGCAAGTGGAGCGGCGTGCGCTTCTCCGACTTCCTGCAGCGCGTCGGCGCCGACACCAGCGCGAAGTACGTCGGCATTCAGTGCATGGACGACTACTCGACCAGCATCGACATGGCGACCGCGCTGCATCCGCAGACACAGCTCAGCTTCAAGTACGCCGACCAGATCCTGCCGCCGAAGTACGGCTTCCCCATGAAGCTGCGCATGCCGACCAAGCTCGGCTTCAAGAACCCGAAGCACATCGCCGCCATCTTCGTCACCAACGAATACCCCGGCGGCTACTGGGAAGACAAGGGCTACAACTGGTTTAGCGGCTCGTAAGCAGCTGGACCAGGCGCTCGGGCTGCTCCAGCATCGGGCAGTGGCCCGACTCAGGAATCTCCTCGTAGCGAGCGCCGGGAATCCTTTTCGCCAGTTCACGGGCGAGGGCGGGCGGGGTGGTCTGATCAAGCGCCCCGCAAAGCACCAGCGTTGCATTCCTGATTCCGGGAACCTTGTCGGTGAGGTCCATCGACGCCAGGGCGAGACAGGCGCGGGCAAAGCATGGCGCGTCTACTTTCGCAAGCGCTGCCTTGCGCGCAGCGACGATCTGCTCGTGCTCCGCGGCGAACCGCGGCGGAAACATGCGCCCGATCGCGGTGTCGAGGATGACCGCCATGCCATCCTTCGATACGCGATCGGCCATGCCTCGGAAGGCATTGCGCCCAAGCTCGGGGAAGGCGGCGAGGGTGTCGGCGACGATCAGGCGGCCGAAGCGCTTGCCGTGGCGGATGGCGAGCTCCAGGCAGACGAATGCGCCGAAGCCGTTGCCGAACACCGTGGTGTCCTTTGGCAGCTTCAGCTCGTCCATGACGCGGGCGACGTGGTCGGCGTGATCGGCGAGCGAGTGCAGGACGAGCGGGGGTGACTTGCCGAACCCCGGCAGGTTGATGCGCGTGACGCGATAGCGGGCGGCGAGCCGCGGCAGGACGAGATCGAACACCGACCGCTCGGTCAGAAGCGAGTGGACGAGGAGGAGATGCGGGCCGCTCCCGCTCTGGTCGAAATCGATCAGCGTCGACAAGACTAGCATGCTTAAAATGCCCCCCGAGGAGGAGCATTGAGGCCATTCGAGCTGCTCGAGCCGCGTACGCTGCGCGAAGCGATTTCTGCGCTGCAAAGCGCAGACGCGCGGCCGATGTCGGGCGGCACCGCGGTCATGCTGATGATGAAGGCGGGCGTGCTGCGTCCGTCGCGCCTGGTTTCGCTTCGCCGGCTGGGACTGGAAGGCATCGAAGCCGGCGGCAGCCTGCGCATCGGCGCGATGACGACGCTGCGCGCGCTGGAAAAGTCCGATCTGGTGCGCAAGGGCTGGCCGGTTATCACGAAGACCCTGCGCACGCTGTCGAACGTGCGGGTGCGCAACGTGGCGACGCTCGGCGGGCATCTCGCCCACGGCGATCCGCACATGGATCTGCCGCCGCTTCTCGCCGCGCTCGGCGCAACGGTGACCATCGCCGGCGCCAAAGGCGAGCGCACGTCGTCGGTCGAGGCGCTCTATCGCGGCTATCTCGAGACGACCCTGCAGAAGGGCGAGCTGATCACGAAGGTGGAAATTCCCGCGCTCGGAAAGAAGCGCGCGGCCTATCTCAAGTGCACGACACGCTCCGCCGACGACTGGCCGGCGCTCGGCGTTGCGGTGGTCCTGGATGGCGACAAGCCGACCATCGTGGTCAGCGCCGCGACCGACAAGCCGACGCGGCTCGCCTCCCTGGAGGCGGCCGAAGCCTTGCACATCGAAGGTGATTTGCACGGCTCGGGCGAGTACAAGAAGCAGCTTCTGCGCGTCTACCTGAAGAGAGCCATCGATGAAGCGCGCCACGCAAGCCACTGAGACCCCGCAGGTCGGGCGCTCGGTGCCGCGGCTCGAGTCGTGGCTCAAGGTCACGGGCAAGGCCGAGTACGTGCACAACCTGCGCCTGCCCGGGATGCTGTACGGCAAGATTTTCCGCTCCAGCGTGGCGCACGGCCGGATCAAGCGCATCGATACTTCCGCGGCGCGTGCTTTGGCCGGGGTGCACAGCGTGGTCACCGCGGCGGAGGTCAGGAAGGTGATCCCGGAGCCGTACTACGGCCCCGCCTTCCATGATCAGCCGATCCTCGCCGTCGACAAGGTACGCCATGTCGGCGAGCCGGTGGCGGTGGTGCTCGCCGCCGACCCGCACGTCGCGGAGGAGGCGGTGCATCTCATCACCGCCGAGTACGAGGAGCTGCCTGCGGTCTACGACGAAGTGGAGGCGATGACCTCCAAGGCGATCGTGCACGACGAGCTCAA
>LSTF01000036.1 GCA_001644455.1 Betaproteobacteria bacterium SCGC AG-212-J23 | reverse complement strand
CTCTCCAGGCCGGCGAGGATCTTGTTGAACTGCTCGACCGTCTTCAGCTCGGTCTGCTGGCCCTTGTGGATGAGCGTCTGCAGCACGTCGCCCTTGCGCACGTCGGCCTTGGAGTCGGGCCGTACCTCGGTGACCACCAGGCCGCTGGCGACGCGCATCTCCTTCTTCTGCTCCGCCGACAGCTCGGCGACGACGATGCCCAGGCGGTTGGGCGGGACTTCCGCCGGCTTCTGGCCGCGCGGCTTCTCCGCCGAGGCGACGCGATCCTCCTGCAGCTCGCCGACGCTGAGTGTCAGGTTGCGGCTCTTGCCTTTGCGCCAGACTTCCAGGGTCGACTGCGTTCCCGGGCGCGTGCCGCCGACGATGCGCGGCAGATCGCTCGAGCCCTCGACCCCCTTGCCATCGAAGGAAAGAATGATGTCGGTCGCCTCGACGCCGGCCTTGTCCGCCGGGCTGCCCTTCTCCACCGAGTTGACCAGCGCGCCGCGCGGGCGGTCGAGGCCGAACGAGGTGGCGAGGTCGCGCGTCACCTCCTGGATGACGACGCCGATCCGGCCGCGCGCGACGCGACCCTTCTCCTTGAGCTGCTTCTGCACGTCGAGGGCGACGTCGCTCGGGATCGCGAACGACAGGCCCATGAAGCCGCCGGTACGGCTGTAGATCTGCGAGTTGATGCCGACCACCTCGCCGCGCATGTTGAACAGCGGCCCGCCGGAATTGCCGGGATTGATCGCCACGTCGGTCTGGATGAACGGGACGAAGTTTTCCTGCGGCAGCGAGCGGCCCTTGGCGCTGACGATGCCGGCGGTGACCGTGTTCTCGAAGCCGAACGGCGAGCCGATCGCCAGCACCCATTCGCCGACCTTGAGCTTGGTGGCGTCGCCGAAGCGCACGGTCGGCAAGCCCGTGGCCTCGACCTTGATCAGCGCGATGTCGGTGCGCCGGTCGGAGCCGATCACCTTCGCCTTCAGCTCGCGCTTGTCGGTGAGCTTGACGTTGATCTCGTCGGCGCCCTCGACGACGTGGGCATTGGTGAGGATGTAGCCGTCGGCGCTGATGATGAATCCCGAGCCGAGCGAGCGGCTCTCCGGCCGCGGCGCGCCGGGTTGCCCGGGTTGCTGGCGCGGGATGAAGCGGCGGAAGAATTCGAGCATCTCCTCGTCTTCCATGCCGGGGCCGGGAGCCTGCGGCACCGCCGCGCGTCGCGTCGCCTGAGTGGTGCTGATGTTGACCACGGCGCCGCCCTGCTCCTCGACGAGGCGCGTGAAGTCGGGCAGGTCGCGGCTCTGCGCCAGAGCCGCCGTGCACAACAGGACGAGCCAGAGGCCCGCGAAGGATTGCCTGAACTTCATTTCTTGGTCTCCCGGTACTCGACCGCGTTGGCGATGCGTTGCACGCTCGCGGCCGGTGCTTCGCCCACGACCGTCACCATGTGGTTGGCGACCTCGCGAGTATAGATATGGATGGCGCCCACGCTCGCCAGGCCGGTGCGCATGCTCTCGCGGCGCGCCGGGGTGTCGAGCGGCTCGATGAACACCGAAACCGCCGCCAGGCCGTCGGAGTACACCACCTGCCCGGCCTGGCGCGATTCGCCCAGCCGGCGCTTCAATTCGACGATCTTGCGGAACCCGGGCAGCTCGGCGCTGAGCCCCCAGCCGGTGAGATGCGCCGGCGAGGCTTCGGCGTTGTCGATGCGCCAGGTCGCCACCGCGTGGCGCGGACGCACCATCTCGCGGGTCACGTTGCCGATCGTGAGCTGCGTGAAGCTGATCTGCTCGACCGGCTGGCCGCTCGCGTCCACCGTGACTGCCTTCAGCAACATGCCGCTGCCCGAGTCGGCATACAGCCGGTAGCCGTAGCGGAGATCGTCCTTGGGCGTGAGCAGCACCGCCTGGCAATCGAAGCCGGCGATGCGCCGTGTCTCGCCGAGGCTGATGTCGTAGTGGCGGGCGAGCGCGCCAACCTGCTCCGGCAGCAGCGCGGGAAAGTTGCGATCGGCGGCGCGGGTCTCGACCTTCACCACCTTGGTATCGGGCAGGTAGCAGCGCAGCGTGTCGCGGGTGCGGACGATCTCGCGCGGCACGCCGTCCAGCACTTCCAGCCGCTCGATGTCTCCGGCGCCGTAGCGCGTGATGCGCGAGGTCTCGCTGCGCGCGCCCTGCTGGTAGACGAAGGTGCCGGTGTAGGAGAGCTTCTGCGATGCCTCGTATATCTTGCGCAGCCAGGCCAGCGTCTCGGGCGACTGGGCCTGCGCCGCGCCCGCGAGCAGGACTGCGGCGGCCACCACGATCCTTCCTACGATCACCTACGCGGCTCCGGATCGGAGACGGTGCGCACGTAGGCAGTCATCCCCTGCAGGGCAACACGGGGCGAGTAGCCCTGGTGCGCCAGCAGGTAGTCGTTCGTTGCCTGGGGCGGCGGCACGATTGCCGGCGCCTGGGCCAACGGCGGGGTGACCGGCACGGGTGCCGGCTGGCCCGGCTGAAGCGGGCCGAATGCCACCCATGAAACGAGCGCCACGGCCGCAGCCACCGCCATCGCCGGCAGCGCGACGCGCCAGAACGGCTGGTTCGCCGCCGGGCGCCGGGCTTCGAGGTCGGCGCGGCCTTCGCGCAGCGCGTCGCCAATCAGGTGGTAGGTGCGCCAGGCGTCGCGGGCCTGGGCATCGTTGGCGAGCGCGTCAATCGCTCCGGCAGCCTCGCGCTCGTCGAGCTCGCCGTCCATCAGTGCCGAAATCCGGTCTTTCATACCCCCGCCAGCCTTTCCGTTCTGCTGCCTGTCTACCATCTTTTGTCCTTCCGCGTATCGAGCAGCGGGCGCAACCGCTCGGCGATCGCCTCTCGCGCGCGGAAGATGCGCGAGCGGACGGTGCCGATCGGGCAATCCATGGCCTGCGCGATGTCCTCGTAGCTCATGCCTTCGATCTCGCGCATCTGAATCGCCCGGCGCAACTCCTCTGGCAGCTGCTCGATCGTGGAGTTCACCGTCTCCGCGATTTCGTTGGACAGCAGCACGCTCTCCGGCGTGTTGATGTCGCGCAACTGCTCGCCTTCCTCGAATCCTTCGGCATCCTCGGCGTCGACCTCGGTCGACGTCGGCGCCCGCCGGCCCATGGCCATGAGGTAATTCTTCGCCGTGTTGATGCCGATCCTGTACAGCCACGTATAGAACGCGCTGTCGCCACGGAACGCAGGGAGTGCGCGGTAGGCCTTGATGAACGCTTCCTGCGTCACATCTTCGACCTCGGCCTGATCGCGGATGAAGCGAGACAGCAACCGCGCCAGCTTGCGCTGATACTTCTCGACCAGCAGGTTGAACGCCTGCTTGTCGCCTTGCTGCGCCCGCGCGACCAGCTGCTGATCGATCTCGCGGTCGCTCACCAGGGCTCCCCACCCCATCTGCGACTGCAACGCCTATGTGCCAGAGACACGCCCACTTAGAAATAGTTCGACGGAAAGCGCGAAGAGTCTGTCAGGCCGGCAGTCGTGCCGCCGCCGCGCCGGGCAAACGACCCCAGAGCGCCCAGATGCGCAGCCGCCGGAAATCGTCCGCCGCCATCATCCCGGCGGTGACGAGAATGGTGCGTCGCGGCTGCCGCAGCGGCACGGTCACGGCGAACCGGCCGACGTAGCGCCGCTCCGCAGGCGCGGCGAAGATCCTCGAGCCATCGCGAAGCTCGAGCGCGAGCGACTCCCCCGAAATCTCGATGGCGCGTACCGAAGCGGGCGAGCGCAGCATCGCCCTGCTCCACGCCGCCGCGGCTCCCAGAAGGAACAGCGCCAGCGCGAGGGCTGCGCCGGCGATACCGGGCAGCACCAGCAGCATGCAACCCGCGGCGACGCCGTGCAGCAGGACGATGGCAAGCGCGAGGAGCGGTGAAGGAACGAGGATGAAGCGCGTCAAACGCGCGCCAGGACGAGAGTGCCGTTGGTGCCCCCGAAGCCGAACGAGTTCGAGAGAGCGATACGGATCGGCATCTTGCGCGCGGTGTTCGGCACGTAGTCGAGGTCGCAATCCGGGTCAGGATTGCGCAGGTTGATGGTCGGCGGCGAGACCTGGTCGCGGATGGCGAGCGCGCTGAATACCGCTTCGACGCCGCCCGCCGCGCCGAGCAGGTGCCCGGTCATCGACTTCGTGGAATTGACCGCGACCTGCTTCGCCCGGTCGCCAAGCAGTTTCTTGATGGCCCGGGTTTCGGCGACATCGCCGAGCGGCGTCGACGTCCCGTGGGCATTGATGTAGTCGATGTCGGCGCTGTTCAGGCCGGCGTCCTTGAGCGCGTTGCGCATCGCCCGGAAGCCGCCATCGCCGTCCTCGGGCGGCGCCGTCATGTGGAAAGCGTCGGCCGAGACGCCGTAGCCGACCACCTCGCAGTAGATCTTCGCGCCGCGCGCCTTGGCATGCTCGTATTCCTCGAGCACCATGGCGCCGGCGCCCTCGCCGAGGACGAAGCCGTCGCGCTCCTTGTCCCAAGGACGGCTCGCGGTCGCAGGATCGTCATTGCGCGTCGAAAGCGCGCGCGCCGAAGCGAAGCCGCCCATGGCCAGCTCGGTCACCACCGCCTCCGCCCCGCCGGCGACCATCACGTCCGCATCGCCGTAGCGGATCGACTTCGCGGCCTCGCCGATGCAATGCGTCGAGGTCGTGCAGGCGGTGACGATGGCGAGATTCGGGCCCTTGGCGCCGATGTCGATCGACAGCAAGCCGGCGATCATGTTGATGATGCTGCCCGGGATGAAGAACGGCGAGATGCGGCGCGGTCCGCGCTCCTTCAGCTCGTCGTGCATGGTCTCGATCAGCGGCAGGCCGCCGATCCCCGAGCCGAAGTTGACGCCGACGCGCTCGGCGTTCTGCTCCGTCACCTCGAGGCCGCAGTCGCGCCACGCCTGCAGCCCCGCAGCCATCCCGTAGTGGATGAACTGGTCCATGCGCCGCGCTTCCTTGGCGTCCATGTAGGGCGTGACGTCGAAGCCCTTCACCTCGCCGGCGATCTGGCTCGAAAGGCGCGACGGATCGAAGCGCGTGACGCGCGTGATGCCGGGCTTGCCGGCAACGCACGCGGCCCAGGCCTCCTGGACCGAATTGCCGATGGGGCAGACGATGCCGAGCCCCGTGACGACCACTCTGCGACGGGTCACTCGGATTTCACTTAGCTCTTGGAATGAGCCTTGACGTAGTCGATGGCCTGCTGGACGGTGGTGATCTTCTCGGCCTCCTCGTCGGGAATCTCGGTCTCGAACTCCTCTTCGAGCGCCATCACCAGCTCGACGGTGTCGAGCGAATCCGCGCCGAGGTCGTCGACGAACGAGGACTCGTTCTTGATCTCGGCCTCGTTCACGCCGAGCTGCTCGGCAATGATTTTCCTGACGCGTTGTTCGAAGTTTTCCATCACTGCTCCTTCCCGAAAGGGGGCGTATTTTACGACATGTACATGCCGCCGTTGACGTGCAGAACCGCACCCGTCACGTAGCCGGCGGCCGGTGAAGCGAGGTAGGCGACCGCGGCGGCGATTTCCTGCGCGCTGCCGAGCCTGCCGAGCGGAATCTGTGATAGCAGGGCGGTGCGGCTCTCTTCCGGCAGCGCGCGCGTCATGTCGGTGTCGATGAATCCCGGCGCAACGCAGTTGACTGTGATATTGCGGCTGCCGAGCTCGCGGGCGAGCGACTTGGTCATGCCGACCACGCCCGCCTTGGCGGCCGCGTAGTTCGCCTGCCCGGCGTTGCCGGCGGCGCCGACCACCGAGGTGACGTTGATGATCCGTCCCCAGCGCGCCTTCATCATGCCGCGCATCACGGCCCGCGACAGGCGAAACACCGCGCGCAGGTTGGTCTCCATGACTTCGTCCCATTCCGCGTCCTTCATGCGCAGCGCGAGATTGTCGCGCGTGATGCCGGCATTGTTCACCAGGATCGCGACCTCGCCGAGCTCCTTCACCAGGGCGTCGCACTGCGCGGCGTCGCGCACGTTGAGCACGCGCCCGCCGATCTTCTGCGCGCCCTCCTCCGTCGTGGCGGTGCCGACCACCTTCGCGCCGTGTTTCGTCAATTCGGCTGCGATCGCCGCGCCGATGCCGCGCGAGGCGCCGGTGACGAGCGCGAGCTTGCCGTCGAGGATATTCATTTCGCCAGTGCCTTCTCGATCGAAGCGCGATCGTTGAGTGAGCCCGTCTGGATCTCGCGATCGATGCGCTTCACCATACCGGCGAGCACCTTGCCGGGACCGCATTCGAGGATATGGGTCACGCCCTGGGCGCGCATGGCGCGGATCGTCTCGACCCAGCGCACCGGCGAAGACGCCTGGCGTACCAGCGCGTCCTTGATGGCATCGGGCGAGCTCTCGCTTTTCACGTCGACGTTGTTCACCAGGCGGATGCGCGGCGACGCAATCGCGACTTTGGCGAGGTAGCCGCGCAGCTTCTCGCCGGCGGGCCGCATCAGCGTGGAATGGAACGGCGCGCTCACCGGCAGCGGGATGGCGCGCTTCGCGCCAAGCGCGGTGCAGCGCTCGGCGGCGCGTTGCACCGCCGCCTTCTCGCCGGCGATGACGATCTGCTCGGGAGAATTGAAATTGACCGCCTGCACCACGCCGCCGGCCTCGCCGCAGGCCTGGCGCACCTTCTCTTCGTCGAGCGAAAGGATCGCGGCCATCGCCCCCTGGCCCGCCGGCACGGCTTCCTGCATCGCCTGCGCGCGGAAGCGCACCAGCGGCAGCGCGTCGGCGAAACGCAACGCGCCCGCGGCGACCAGCGCCGTGTACTCGCCGAGGCTGTGGCCGGCGACGAGCTCGGGCTCGGGTCCGCCGAGCGCGCGCCACGCGGTATAGGCGACGTGACCGCCGGTCAGCATCGCCGGCTGGGTATTGACGGTCAGGTCGAGCTGCTCGGCGGGACCTTGCTCGAGCAGCGTCGCGAACTCGGCGCCGAGGATGCGCTTCATTTCGTCGAGCGCCTCGTGGACGCCGGGCACGCCTGCATAGCCCTGCAGCATGCCGACCGACTGCGAGCCCTGTCCCGGAAAAACGAGCGCCAGTTTCATAGCGTGACGAGCGAAGAGCCCCAGGTAAAGCCGCCGCCCACGCCCTGCATCAGGATGCGATGGCCGGGCAGGATGCGGCCGGCGCGCACGTATTCATCGAGCGCGAGCGGCACCGAGGCGGCGGAGGTGTTGCCGTGATGATCGACGGTGACGACCAGCTTGTGCGCCGGCAGCTTGAGCCTGCGCGCCACCGCGTCGAGGATGCGGACGTTCGCCTGGTGCGGGATCAGCCAGTCGACGTCGGCGAGCGTCAGGCCCGCGGCGGCGGCGACTTCGCGCGCCGACTCGTCGAGCACCCGCACGGCGAACTTGAACACGCCCTGCCCGTCCATCTGCAGGAAGGGCGAGCCGCAGATCGCGCCGCGGTTGACGTTGCCCGGGACCGACAGCATGCCGGCCTGGCTGCCGTCGGCGTGCAAGATGCTGGCGTGGATGCCCGGCTTGTCGCCCGCGACCAGCACCACCGCGCCGGCGCCGTCGCCGAACAGCACGCAGGTGCCGCGATCGTTCCAGTCGAGGATGCGCGAGAACACCTCCGCGCCGACCACCAGGGCCTTCTTCGCCATGTTGTTCTTGATGAAGCTGTCGGCAGTGGCGATTGCGTAGACAAAGCCGCTACACACCGCTTGCACGTCGAAGGCCGCGCTGCCGGCAACGCCGAGCTTCGCCTGCAGCAGGCACGCGGTACTCGGGAAAACAAAGTCCGGCGTCGAGGTCGCCACAATGATCAAGTCGATTTCTTTGGCAGCCAAGCCTGCCGCTTCGAGCGCCCGTTTGCTGGCCTCCAGGGCAAGATCACTGGAAGTCTGCTTTTCGTCGGCGATGTGGCGGCTGGCGATGCCGGTGCGCTCCCGGATCCAGGCGTCGCTCGTGTCGAGACGCTTCTCGAACTCGGCGTTGCTCATGACCCGCGTCGGCAGATAGCTGCCGGTGCCGGCGATACGGGAGTAGATCATTGCGCGATCGGCTGCGGCATTTGCGCCATGCGCCGCTCGATGCGCTGCGGCACCTCGTTGCGCACTTCCTCGACCGCGCGGCCGAGCGCCTGGCCGAAGGCGTAGCGGTCGGCCGAGCCGTGACTCTTGATGACGATACCGCGCAGGCCGAGCAGGCTCGCGCCGTTGTAGCGGCGGTGGTCCATGCGCTTGCGGAAATTCTTGAGCACCGGCATCGCCGCCAATGCGGCCAGCCGGGAGAAGGAATTTCTTGAAAACTCCTCCTTGAGCGCCGCGACCATCATCTGCACGACGCCTTCGGAAGCCTTGAGCGCGACGTTGCCGACGAAGCCGTCGCAGACGATCACGTCGACGGTGCCCTTGTAGATGTCGTCGCCCTCGACGTTGCCGACGAAGTTGAGGCCGCTGGCGCGCAGCAGCTCGGCGGCGCGCTTCACCACCTCGTTGCCCTTGATGTCCTCGCTGCCGATGTTGAGCAGGCCGACCAGCGGCTTCTCCTTGTGCTCCACCGCCGCGACCAGCATCGCGCCCATGATGCCGAACTGGAGCAGGTGCTCCGCGGTGCAATCGACGTTGGCGCCGAGATCCAGCACGTAGGAATTGGTCCGTTTCATGTTGGGCAGTACGGTCGCGATCGCCGGGCGGTCGATGCCGGGCAATGTCTTCAGGACGAAGCGCGAGATCGCCATCAGCGCGCCGGTGTTGCCGGCGCTGACCGCGGCGTGCGCCCCGCCCTCCTTGACCAGGTTCGCCATCACCCGCATCGAGGAGTCCTTCTTCACCCGCAGCGCAGTGGCGAGCGCTTCGTCCATCGCCACCACCTCGCTCGCCGGCTGCAGCCGCAGGCGCTCGCCCGCTTTCGCGCCGAGCGCCGCGAGCTCACGCTCGATGACCTCGGGCTGGCCGACCAGGACGATCTCGACGTCCGACTGGCGCGCCTGGAATTCGAGCGCGGCCGGCACCGTCACCTGGGGGCCGTGATCGCCGCCCATGCAGTCGACGGCTACGGTGATCAGCGGACTTACTCGGCGTCGGGTTTGTTGACGACCTTCTTGCCGCGGTAGAAACCGGTCGGGCTGACGTGGTGGCGCAGGTGCGTCTCGCCCGTGGTCGGCTCCACCGCGAGCGCGGGGTTGGTCAGGCTGTCATGCGAGCGCCGCATGTTGCGTCGCGACGGCGACTTCTTGTTCTGGTGTACGGCCATGTCTAGTTCCTCTCCAAAAAATAATCAGTGCTTCAGCATTCCGCGCAGCCCCGCGAAGGGCGAGATTTTCGCATCGCCTTCCGCGTCCGCGCCGACTTCGCATTCTTCGTGTCGCGGTGCATAAGGCAGCGCCAGGATCAGCTCATCCTCGAGCAGGTCGCGCACCCGCACTTCCTCGGCCGCGAGCAGCCGGTCCGGCGAATTCGCGTCTGCGGGCTCGGCGTCGATTTCCGCCTGCGTCGCCGCGAGGACCAGCATCTCGTCCGTGTCCACTTCGAATCGCATCGCTTCCAGGCAGCGCTGGCAGCGCAACTGCAGCGTGCCACGGATCCGGACGCGCAGCGCCGGCCTGCCGTGCGCGTCGTGCACTCCGTCGATCTCGTACCGGATGTCGCCCGCGTCGCTCACCAGCAAGTCGCGCAGGCGCGGAAAATCGCCGACTGCCCAGACCCCCTGCCTCGTCGCCCCGGCCGCCGCGAACTCGAAACCATCGATCAGCGCCGACTGGTGCGACATAAGCGCGACGGATGATATCATTTTGGAAATTCCTCGTCAAAACAATGTGATGGCCACGCAACGGCGACTCGTCCTCGCCTCCACTTCCCGCTACCGCCGCGCCCTGCTGGAGCGCCTCGGCCTGCCATTCGAAGTGGCCTCGCCGCAGTGCGACGAAACGCCGCTCTCCGGCGAAGCGCCGCGGGACACCGCCTCGCGCCTCGCGACGCTCAAGGCGAAGTCCCTCGTGTATCCGGACGCCCTGGTAATCGGCTCCGACCAAGTGGCGTTTTCGCTGGGCCAGCGGCTCGACAAGCCCGGGGATCATGCGACCGCTACGCGACAGCTCCGCGCGCTGAGCGGGAACGCGGCCGACTTTCACACCGCAGTCGCGCTGCTCGACACCAGCAACGGGCAACTGCAGCAAAGCGTCGTGCCCTGCCGCGTCACCTTTCGCAAGCTCGATGACCGGACGATCGAAACCTACCTGCAGCGTGAGAAGCCCTACGACTGCGCCGGCAGCGCCAAGGCCGAGGGCCTCGGCATCGCGCTCATCGCCCGCATCGAGACCGAGGACCCGACCTCCCTGATCGGCCTGCCGCTGATCGCCTTGAGCGAGATGCTGGCGAAGGCCGGCATGCCCGCCGTTTGAGCACGCTGTACGCCATTCCAACCCCGCTCGGCGGCTCCCCGCACGACGCTCTGCCGGCGCCTGCGATCGAGAAGATCAGGCGCCTGAAGCATTTCGTCGTCGAGAACGCCAAGAGCGCCCGGGTTTTCCTGGGCGCGCTCGGCATGCCAGTGCGCGAGCTCGTCATCGAGGAAATCGGTGACAACCGTCTCGCGGGCAACGACGTGGGTCTGCTCTCGGAGGCGGGCTGCCCCGCGATCGCCGATCCCGGCGCGAAGCTGATCGAGGCTGCCCACGCCGCCGGCTACAAGGTCGTTCCCCTGGTTGGCCCCTCCTCGATCGTCATGGCGTTGATGGCTTCCGGCCTGGAAGGGCAGCGCTTCGCGTTTTGCGGCTACCTGCCGCGCGACGCGAACGAGCGAAAGAAACGCATCAAGGAGCTGGAAAGTCGCTCGCGGCGCGAAGCGGAGACGGAAATCTTCATCGAGACGCCCTACCGCAACGACGCGATGCTGGCGGCGTTGCTCGAGACCTGCGCGGAGACGACGCGACTCTGCGTCGCCATCGACCTGACGCTGCCGAGCGAATCGATTCGCACCCACCCGGTCGACGAGTTCAGGAAAAAGCCCTCGCCGATCGGCAAGCGCCCTGCGGTGTTTCTCCTCCTAGCGCAGGGACGGTGAGGCGCGCAGCAGCGCTTCGACCATGGTGTTCGCCGCGGCGACGCCGAACCGGCGCGCGAACTTCTCGGCGATGTTCTCCTTGCGCGAGAAATCGACGATCTCTTCGGCCTTGACCACATCGCGCGCCACGGAGTCGAGCGTGCCGAGGCCGTCGGCGAGGCCGAGGTCGATGCTTTTCTGCCCGGTCCAGATCAGCCCGCTGAACATGTCGGGCGTCTCCTTCAGCCGATTGCCCCTGCCCTCGCGCACCACGGCGATGAACTGCTGGTGGATGTCGTTCACCATCTCGCGCGCGTGCTCGACGTCGCGCGGGTTGACCGGCGAGAACGGATCGAGCATGCCCTTGTTCTCGCCCGCGGTGATCAGCCGCCGGTCGATGCCGAGCTTGTCCATCAGGCCGGTGAAGCCGAAGCCGTTCATCAGCACGCCGACCGAGCCGACGATGCTCGACTTGGTGACGTAGATCTTGTCCGCGCCGGCGGCCACGAAATAGCCGCCCGAGGCGCAGATGTCCTCGACCACGACGTAGAGCGGGATCTCGGGGTACTTCTTGCGCAGCCGCTTCATCTCGTCGTAGATCGTCTGCGACTGCACCGGGCTGCCGCCGGGCGAATTGATCTTCAGGATCACGCCCTGCGTGTTCTTGTCCTTGAACGCCGCCTGCAGGGCGGCGTTGATGTTCTCCGCGCTCGCGTCGTTGCCCGGCGCGATGAGGCCGTTCAGCTCGACCATCGCCGTGTGCTTCCGGCCGCCAGCCATGTCGGCACGGCCGCGCCAGTCGATCACCGACAGCAGGATGAAGGTGATGTAGGCGAAGGTGAGCAGCCTGAAGAAGATGCTCCACAGGCGCGCGCGGCGCTGCTCGCGCAGCGCCGCGGTGGCGAGCTTGGTGACCAGGTCTCTTTCCCAGTTGCCGTCGTGTTTTTCATTTGGTTCAGTCATCGAGAAACCCCTTGAAATAGATCATGCCGTCGCGCTCCTCGACCTTGAGCTTCACCAGCGGAGTGCCGTTGCAGGGACCGCCCACGCAGCGCCCGGATGCAGTGTCGTAGGTGGCGCCGTGGGTCGAGCATAGCAAGTCGCGCCCGTCGAAATCGAAAAATACTCCTTCCTGCCAGTCCAGTTCCATCGCGACATGCGCGCAGCGGTTCAAATAGCCGTAAACATTTCC
Organism: Betaproteobacteria bacterium SCGC AG-212-J23; assembly: GCA_001644455.1. GTDB lineage: Bacteria > Pseudomonadota > Gammaproteobacteria > Burkholderiales > SG8-39 > SCGC-AG-212-J23. The sequence continues at coordinate 64,709 of LSTF01000036.1, read as the reverse complement.
ATTCTTTCTGACTACAAAGGCAGGGGCCTGTTCACCGAAATACTCCACCTCGAACCGCACGCCCTTGCCCGAATCGAGCAATTGGACCGCCGGACAGATCAGGCGTTCTGTTTCAGCCACGCTGACAACGAGCTTACGGTCGGGAAACAGTTCAGGGGATTGCAGGCCCGCAGGCCCTCCTCGGGATGCGCACCGTAGGTAACAGCCACTGAATCGACTTCGGCAGCGCGCGCCATCTCGAGGTCGTGTGACGTGTCGCCGATCATGAGCGTCTGGCCCTTTGAGGCCCCTAGCTCGTCCATGAGCTCGAGGAGCATGGCCGGATGCGGCTTGGGATTGGTCTCGTCGGCGCAGCGCGAGGCGGCGAAATGCGGACCGACACCGGTGGCGGTCAGCGCGCGATCCAGCCCGCGACGGCTCTTGCCGGTGGCGATGGCAAGGGTGTGCGTGCCTTTCAAGGTTCTCAACAGATCCTCCATCCCGGCGAACAGGCCCATGGCGTCTTCACGCGCCAGGAAATGCCGCCGGTAGTTGGCGACGAACTGCGGGTACTGCTCGGCCTGCAGCTCCGGCACCGCCATTCTCAGGGAATCGTGCAGCCCCAGGCCGATGACGTGGCTCGCCTGCTCGGTCGTGGGAACGGGCAATCCCATGTCGCGCGCCGAATCGCGGATGCACTCGGCGATGGTCGCGGCCGAATCGATGATCGTGCCGTCCCAGTCGAAGACGATGAGGCGATACTTCACGCCACGAAGTCCCTTGGAAGACGAGACTCGAGCTTCAGGCGCTCGCCGCTCACCGGGTGCTTGAACGAGAGCGTGGCGGCGTGCAGCAGGAGGCGCTTCTTCATCGCCTTGTTCAGGGCGAAATCGCCGTACTTGTCGTCGCCGACGATCGGATAGCCGGCGTGAGCGAGGTGGACGCGGATCTGGTGGGTGCGGCCGGTGAGCAGCCGGACCTGGAGCAGGCTGAACTCGCCCCGCTTCAGGACCTTCACCCGCGTCAGCGCGGCCTTGCCGTCCTCGTGCACGCTGACCCGGCGCTCGCCCGAGCTGGTGACATGCTTGTGCAGCGCCTCGCGCATCTCGAAGGCATCCTCGGGCGGGGCGCCTTTCACCATGGCGATGTAGACCTTCTCCACTTCGCCGTCGCGCAGCATGCGGTGCAACTCGACGAGCGCGCTGCGCTTCTTGCAGATGATGAGGAGACCCGAAGTATCGCGGTCGAGGCGGTGCGCGAGCTCGAGCAGCTTGGCCTGCGGCCGGGCGGCGCGCAGCGACTCGATGACCCCGAAGCTGACGCCGCTGCCGCCATGCACGGCGACGCCCGAGGGCTTGTCGACCACCAGCAAGGCCTCGTCCTCGTGGACGATCGGGAACTCGCCCGGCCGCGCCTTGGGCTTTTCCGTGGAAACCCGCATCGGCGGGATGCGGACCTTGTCCCCGACCTTGAGGCGATAGTCGGGCTTGATACGGCCGCTATTGACCCGCACCTCGCCACTCCGGAGCACGCGATAGATATGGCTCTTGGGCACGCCTTTCAGCCGGGCGACCAGGAAGTTGTCGATGCGCTGCGCCTCGCTTTCCTCGCCCACTTCCAGCCACTTTGCCTGCGCCTTGCTTAAGTCATTCATTTTCCGTATGATCTCCCGGTCGCTTTGAGTTGCGAGGCACAGGACGATGCGGCAGTGCCCATCCCTGCAACCCGCCTCCTGCCCGGCCGCAGCCGGGCCTGAAGCGCTGGTTAATTTCGCTCACCGGAAGTAGCGATACTACTAGCAGCGCGCAGGGCCTTTTCTTTCTCGTATCCCAAAGAGGAGCATCTCCACGAGGTAGCACCTGTCTCCTGCGCGCAGGAGAACAACAAGTGAAGCGCATGTTGTTTAACGCGACCCAGCAAGAAGAGCTGCGCGTCGCGATCGTCGATGGCCAGAAACTCATCGACCTGGACATAGAGTCGGCATCAAGGGAGCAACGCAAGAGCAACATCTACAAAGGCGTCATCACCCGCATCGAGCCCAGCCTCGAAGCGGCGTTCATCGATTACGGCGAAGAACGCCACGGCTTCCTGCCGTTCAAGGAAGTCTCCCGCAGCTACTTCAAGGAAAACATCGACGTCGGCCGCGCCCGCATCCAGGATGCGCTGCGCGAAGGCCAGGACGTCATCGTCCAGGTCGAGAAGGACGAGCGCGGAACCAAGGGCGCGGCCCTGACGACGTTCATCTCCCTGGCGGGACGCTACCTGGTCCTGATGCCGAACAACCCCCGCGGCGGCGGCGTCTCGCGCCGCGTCGAGGGCGAGGACCGCAACGAGCTGCGCGACGCGATCGACCAGCTGAAGGTGCCCGAGGGCATGAGCGTCATCGCCCGCACCGCCGCGATCGGGCGGTCCGTGGAAGAGCTCGAGTGGGACATGAACTACCTGATGCAGCTCTGGACCGCGGTCGAGGCTGCCTCGGCCGACAAGTCGCAGAAGCCGTTCCTCATCTACCTCGAGTCGAGCCTGGTGATCCGCGCCATCCGCGACTACTTCCAGCCCGACATCGGCGAGATCCTGATCGACACCGAGGAGATCTTCGAGCAGGCCAAGGCCTTCATGGCCACGGTCATGCCGGACAACGTCGGCAAGGTGAAGCTCTACCGCGACGACGTGCCGCTCTTCTCCCGCTTCCAGATCGAGCACCAGATCGAGAGCGCCTACTCGCGCGGCGTCGCCCTGCCCTCCGGCGGCGCGATCGTCATCGACCACACCGAGGCGCTGGTCGCCATCGACGTCAACTCGGCGCGCGCCACCAAGGGCGGCGACATCGAGGAAACCGCCTATCGCACCAACCTCGAGGCATCCGAGGAAGTCGCGCGCCAGCTGCGCCTGCGCGACCTCGGCGGCCTGATCGTCATCGACTTCATCGACATGGAGTCGCAGCGCAACCAGCGCGAGGTGGAAAACCGCCTGCGCGACGCGCTCAAGTACGACCGCGCCCGCGTGCAGATCGGCAAGATCTCCCGCTTCGGCCTGATGGAGCTCTCGCGCCAGCGGCTGCAGCCGTCGCTGGAGGAGACCGCGCACATCAACTGCCCGCGTTGCAGCGGCACCGGCTTCATCCGCGGCACCGAATCCACGGCGCTGCACGTGCTGCGCATCGTCCAGGAAGAAGCGATGAAGGAGAACACCGGCGCCGTGCATGTGCAGGTGCCGGTCGACGTCTCCGCCTTCCTGCTCAACGAGAAGCGCGCCGAGATCGCCAAGCTCGAAGGGCGCCTCAAGGTGAACATCGTGCTGGTGCCGAATCCGCACCTCGAGACGCCGCACTACAAGGTGCAGCGCCTGAAGCACGACGAGCTCAACGAGATGGAACACGTGCCGGCGAGCTACGAGCTCGCGGAGCGTCCCGAGGAGCCGAAGGCCCCGGGCGCCGAAGCCGCCGAAGCCAAGGCCGAGCGCCAGCAGCCGGTGGTCAAGGGCATTACCCCGTCGCAACCCGCGCCGATGGCGGTCGAGCAGCCGGCACGGGCACCGCAGCCTGTCGCCGCCGCGCCGATGCCGCAACCAGCCCCCCAGCCGGCACCTGCGAGCGGCGGCTTCCTCAGCCGCCTGTTCGGCGGCCTATTCGGCGAGCCGGCCACGCCGGCGACCGCGCCGGCTCCCGCCCCAGTCCAATCGCCGAGGCAGCAGCATGATCAGCAGCGTCACGAGCATCGCCGTGACGGCCGGGATGGCGGGCGCGACCGCGGCCGTGACCGCGGCCGTGATCGCGGCCGTGACCGCGGCGGACGTGATGGCCGAGATGGCCGGCGCGACGAGCACCGCGGCGGCGATCGCCAGCAGCAAGGGCGGCTGGAGCAGAGCCGCGACGGTCAGCCGCAACGCGACGGAAGGCGCGATGGGCAACGTGACGGGCAGCGGAACGATCGGCGCCCGGATCGCGGCCCGCGTCCGGACCGTGGCCCGCAGGGACAGCGCCCGCCGCATCAGCAGGGGCAGCAGCAACCCCGTCCGCCGCAGCAACCCCACCAACCACAGCCCGTGATGGCCGAAGGCGAAGCCCTGCCGCCACAGCAGCAGCTGGCCCGCCCGGACGCCGGCAATCCGCGTCCCGAGCGCGGCGATCGTCCCGAGCGTAACGGCGACGAGCAGCGCCGCGGGCGGCGTGGCCGCGGCGGCCGCGATCGGAACCGCGACGGGCGCCGCGATCAGGTGCCCGCGCACGTCGATCCGTCGGTGATCGAGGCGCAGCGCCGCATCCACGAGCTCGAGTCGCAGCGCGAGCAGGAACCGCAGCAGCATGCGGAGCCGCCGCGCCATGAGGAGCCGCGGCACGAGGAACCTCGGTATGAGGAACCCCGGCACGTAGAACCACAACGCCAGGAACCGCGGCATGAAGAGCCGCGCCAAGAAGCGCCGAAGATCGAGGCGAAGAAGCTCCTCGACGACGCCGGCCTGGTGATGATCGAGACCGATCGCGCCCGTGCGCCCGCCCCCGCGCCGATTGCGGAGGAGCCGGTTCAGCTCGGCCGGCCGCGCCGCGAACGCCCTCGCCCGCCGTCGCAGGACGACGACCTGCAGCAGGTGGAGACGGGCAAGAAGTAGCTAGCGGGTCGAAGCGCGCATTTCCTCGAGGAGGCCGCGGCAAGCGGCTTCCACGAGATCCAGCACCTGCTCGAAGCCTTCCGGGCCGCCGTAGTACGGGTCCGGCACGTCCGCTTCCTGGAGGAAGAGCCGCAGCTTGCCCGCGTGCTGCGGCGGACAGAGGCGCTGCAGGATGCGCAGGTGCCCGCGGTCCATCGCCAGCACCAGGTCGAACTCTTCGAAGTCGCGCTTGCTGAAGTGCTTCGCTCGCTGCGCGCTCAAGTCGTAGCCGCGCCGCTTCGCATGGTCCTGGGCGCGATCGTCGGGCGGCTCGCCGACGTGATAGTCGTGCGTCCCCCGCGACTCGACGTGGACTTCCAGGTTCTCCGTGTCCGCCAGCTTGCGTAACACGCCCTCGGCGGTCGGCGATCTGCAGATGTTGCCGGTGCACACGAACAGCACTCTCATCCCCGGCACTCTACCGATAAAACACGTGCCTTCCGATCTTCGCGACGCGCTCCTTGTCCTTCGACCACTCCGGCTGCACGTAGGTGGCGTGATAGTGCAGCACGCCGTGCAACTCGGCCGGGCGACGCTGGTAGTACACGTCCTTCGCAACCCTGTTTGCTCGCCGCCAGGCGCTGCCCGCCGGCGCATCCAGGCCCTCGACGCCAGTCCACGAGAAAGCGTCCTTCTGGTAGACCACCTCGCAGACGGTCTTCGGATAGCCGAGCGAGGCCTTGCGATTCATCGTCACTTCGGCGACCGCGTACTGACCGGTGAGCGATTCGCCGCGCGCCTCGTAGTACACGTTGCGCGCCAGGCAGTCGATGTTGCGGGTGTGGAACTCGCGCGCCTGCGCGACCTGGGCGTCGCGTTGCGCGTAGACGGCGTTCAACAGGAAGCCGAGAACGCCGACAACGGCGGCGAAGTACGCGATGAAGGCCAGTTTCCAGCGCATCGCCCCTACTCTGCCCGACGCGCGGGCCCCGCCGAAGGTCAAAATTCCGCGGCGGCGACGCCGAAGACCTTCTTTTTCAACTCCGCGAGCTGGTCGCGCACTTTCGCGGCCTGCTCGAACTCCAGGTTCCGGGCATGGCCGAGCATCTTCTTCTCCAGCGCCTTGATCTCGCGCGCGATCTGCTTCTCGCTCATCGCTTCGTAGCGAGCCTCGTCCTGCGCGGCTTCCATCGCCGAGGAGTCGTAGACGCCGTCGATCAGGTCCTTGATGCGCTTGATCACCCCGGCGGGGGTAATGCTGTGGCGCGTGTTGTAGGTAACCTGCTTCGCCCGCCGGCGGTCGGTCTCCGCCATGGCTCGCTTCATCGAGTCGGTCACCCGGTCGGCGTAGAGGATGGCCGTGCCGTTGATATGCCGCGCGGCGCGCCCCATCGTCTGGATCAGCGAGCGCTCCGAGCGCAGGAAGCCTTCCTTGTCGGCGTCGAGGATCGCCACCAGCGATACCTCGGGCAGGTCGAGGCCCTCGCGCAGCAGGTTGATGCCCACCAGCACGTCGAATTCGCCGAGCCGCAGGTCGCGGATGATCTCCACCCGCTCCACCGTCTCGACCTCGGAATGCAGGTAACGCACCTTCACGCCGTGCTCTGCCAGGTAGTCGGTCAACTCCTCGGCCATCCGCTTGGTCAGCGTCGTGACAAGGACACGCTCTTTCTTCTTCACTCTTAGACTTATTTCAGAGAGCAAATCGTCCACCTGTGTGGACGCGGGCCGGATGATGACCTGCGGGTCGATCAGCCCCGTGGGCCGCACCACCTGCTCCACGACCTGCGCGGACTTCTGGCGTTCATACTCCGCGGGAGTCGCCGAAACGAAGATCGTCTGCCGCACCACCCTCTCGAACTCGTCGAAGCGCAGCGGCCGGTTGTCGAGCGCCGAGGGCAGGCGGAAGCCGTACTCGACCAGGTTTTCCTTGCGCGAGCGGTCGCCCTTGTACATGCCGCCGAGCTGCGGGATGGTGACGTGGCTCTCGTCGATGATCATCAGCGCGTCTTCCGGCAGGTAGTCGATCAGCGTCGGCGGCGGCTCGCCCGGCTGGCGGCCCGAAAGATGGCGTGAGTAGTTCTCGATCCCCTTGCAGAAGCCGAGCTCGGCGAGCATCTCGAGGTCGAAGCGGGTGCGCTGCTCGATGCGCTGCGCCTCGACCAGGCGTCCCGCGTCCTGGAAGAACTGGATCCGCACGCGCAGCTCAGCCTTGATCGCCTCCACCGCCCGCAGCGTGGTCTCGCGCGGCGTTACGTAGTGGCTGGACGGATAGACCGTGAACCGCGCCATCGGGTGCTGTACCCGGCCGGTCAGGGGGTCGAAGACCTCGAGTTTCTCGATCGAATCTTCGTTCAGGGAGATCCGGATCGCGTGCTCGGCGTGCTCGGCCGGAAAGACGTCGATCACGTCGCCGCGCACCCGGAACGTGCCGCGCCGGAAGTCGAGCTCGTTACGCTCGTACTGCATGGCGACCAGCCGGGCCAGGACGTCCCGCTGCATCATTTTCTCGCCCTGGCGCAGGTGCAGGATCATGCCGTGGTACTCGCCGGGGTCGCCGATTCCGTAGATCGCGGATACCGTGCCGACGATCACCACGTCGCGGCGCTCCAGCAGCGACTTGGTCGCCGAGAGCCGCATCTGCTCGATGTGGTCGTTGATCGACGAGTCCTTCTCGATATAGAGATCCCGCGCCGGCACGTAGGCTTCCGGCTGGTAATAGTCGTAGTAGGAGACGAAGTACTCGACCGCATTCTCGGGAAAGAACTCCCGGAACTCGGAGTAGAGTTGCGCGGCGAGCGTCTTGTTGGGCGCCAGCACCAGCGCCGGCCGCCCGACGCGGGCGATGGCATTGGCGAGCGTGTAGGTCTTGCCCGAGCCGGTGACACCGAGCAGCGTCTGGTAGGCGAGACCGTCGTCGATTCCCTCGACCAGCTTGTCGATCGCCTCCGGCTGGTCGCCCGCCGGCGGAAAAATCTGATTCAAGCGGAAGGGACTATTGGGAAAGGTGACGCTCACGGGTAGAATCTCAGAGGCCAACCGAGCATTTTATCAAATGAACGCGCCTCACACCCCCTCTCCTCTCGCTTCGGTGCAGATGGCCGCGGCCGATCCCATTCTCGGCGTCACGGAAGCCTTCGTCGCCGACCAGAACCCGCGCAAGGTGAACCTCGGCGTAGGGGTCTATCTCGACAACAGCGGCAAGATTCCGCTGCTGGAATGCGTGCGCCACGCGGAAAGCGAGCGGCTGAAGAGCGTGCCGCACCGCGGCTACCTGCCGATCGACGGCTTGGGCGCGTACGACAAGGCGGTGCAGGAACTCGTCTTTGGTTCCTCCAAACAAAATATCGTTACGGTTCAGGCGCTGGGCGGCACCGGCGGGCTGCGGGTCGGAGCCGACTTCCTAAAGCGCATCAGCCCCGATGCCACGGTATGGATCAGCGAGCCTAGCTGGGAGAACCACCGCCAGCTTTTCGAGGCCGCGGGATTCACCGTCAAGAACTACCCCTACTACGACCCGAAGACCCACGGGCTCGACTTCCCGGGCATGCGCTCTACCCTCGAGGGCCTGGCCGCCGGCTCGATCGTGGTGCTGCACGCGTGCTGCCACAACCCGACCGGGGTCGATCTTTCCCAGGAGCAGTGGCAGGCCGTCCTCGAAATCGTCCGGTCGCGCGGCCTGGTCCCGTTCCTCGACCTCGCCTACCAGGGGTTCGCCGAGAGCCTGGAAGCCGACGGCTACGCCGCGCGCCTCTTTGCCGAGGCCATGAGCCCGGTGTTCCTCTCGAGCTCGTTCTCCAAGTCCTTCTCGCTCTACGGAGAGCGCGTGGGTGCGCTCAGCGTCGTCACCGCGAGTCCCGAGGAAGCGCTGCGCGTCCTTTCCCAGGTGAAGCGCGTCGTGCGCGCCAACTACTCCAATCCGCCGACGCACGGCAGCCAGGTCGTCGCCACCGTGCTAAGCACGCCGAATCTCAGGAGCCTGTGGGACCGCGAGCTTGGCGCGATGCGCGAGCGCATGAAGGAGATGCGCAAGCTGCTGGTCGACAAGATCAAGTCCCGCGTGCCGTCCGCCGACTTCAGCTTCGTCCTGAAGCAGCGAGGCATGTTCTCCTACTCGGGCCTGAGCAAGGAGCAGGTGCGGCACCTGCGCGAGGAAAACCACATCTACACCATCGACACCGGCCGCATTTGCATTGCCGCCCTGACAACCGCCAACGTCGACTACGTCGCCGACGCGATCGCGAAGGTCATCCAGTAGTCGGGCTGGGGTAGAATCCCGCCCTCAGCGTTTCCGCTTCGTCCCATATTCCCCGATAGCTCAGTTGGTAGAGCGACGGACTGTTAATCCGCAGGTCCCAGGTTCGAGCCCTGGTCGGGGAGCCACTACCGCTCAAAGGCTTACGAGCTTCTAAGCCTTCTTGCGTTTCTCCACCGTAGCGAAAACGTAGCTAAACGGCACTACGTTTCCCTTCGGCCTGTCGGACTCAATGCGCGAAGCAGCGGCGGATAGATGTTCCGTCCCAAACTTCGCGTACCGATCCACCATCACACGCGACTTCCAGCCGCCCAGGTCCTTCAATTCATCGGTGGATGTTCCCGCCTGCCGATGCCATGACGCCCAGGTATGCCGCAAATCGTGGAAGCGAAAGTCGGTCAGCTCCGCCCGCTTCACCGCCTCAAGCCACGCCGTATTGCAGATACCCCAACGAATCGGCGCGCCTTTGTACGTAAAGCAGTAGCGCGGATGCTGCCCTTTCACCGCCTCCAAGACGGTGACCGCATCTCGATTTAATGGGACGCCTCGCGGCGTTCCGTTCTTGGTGCGGTCTAGCCACGCAGTCCTACGCTCTAGGTCCACGCGCTCCCACTCCAAGCCGGTGATCTCCGAAGCCCTGCAGCCTGTCGCAAGTGCGAACCGCACAATCGCCGCTAGGTGAGAAGAACATGCCGTAAGCAGCCTGTCCGCCTCTTCTCGCGTCAACCAGCGATCCCGCGCCACTTCACCAGGAAGGAGCTTGATCTTCGGAAAGCTGTCGATCCATTGCCACTCGTCCCGCGCCATCCGCAGAACTGAGCGGATTGTGGCGAGGTACCGATTTACGGTTGCCGGTGCGATCTCTCGCCGCGACAGTCGCTCGGTAATGGACCAAACAACATCCCCGTTGATCTCGGTCAGCAGCCTGTCTCCAAGTATCGGATGCAAGATGCGACAGATGCGCCGCACATCCCGGGCGCTTTTCAGGGACTTCTTCACTTCGAGATACCGGACCACGGCTTCTTGCCAGCTGCGCTTCGGCTTCACACCGAAGGCCGACTCCCTAAACGAATCCGCCTTTATTCTGGCGATTAGAGCTTCGGCTTCCTTTCGGTCTTCAGTCCTAGTGCTTTGGCATACGCTTCTGCCGTTCGGTAGTACGGCCTTGATCCACCAGTAGCGAGAATCCGCTCGCCGGTAGAGGCCACTTTCACGGGCCATTTTTGTTCCAACTCCTTTCCGGCCCGCCCTCGCCGCTTATATTCCTCAAGCCACGCGTCCAGGTCAACAACGTCATAGACGCAACGCCGTCCGAATTTAACTTCAGGGACGCCAAGCTCTGAGAGCAGCGTCACACCGATACCCAGGTATGCAGCTGCTTCTTCTCTTGTGAGGCAGCGACGAAACGGCAAGGGCGGTCCGACTTCTTCCACGTTCAATGGCCCTTGGAAGCCCTGCGATAAGCCCGCGCTGCCGGGTCCTCTTCTTCTACGTCCTGGCCAGGCTCGCGCTCATGCCCGTTTAGGCCGGTGTTGTACTGACGCTGCTTTGTCCGAACCTTTTCGAGAATGAAGTCCTCGTAACTCTGGCCGTACTTTTCAGGTTCTGACGCGACGAGCTGCCGCATGACCTCCCCCAACCGCAGCCAGCCTTCCGCCTCACTCGCAATGCCAGCCTTGGCCATGAAGCTAGCGAGCAGACTTGTGCCCTGCCTGAGATACCAGCCATCCTCCGGCGCTCGATCCCGCTTCATTGGCCGTGGATTGAGTGGCTCGTTTCCGTCCCACTCCAGCCCTTGGAGAGCGATCCAGAGCGGCTGCGTTACCCACCTCGCCCGCGTTTGATCCTCGGCGTTCGTCACGGCGAGCCGCGCCCATTCGGTTGTGAGATACCGCCAGAGCGACCCGGACGCCCGTTGTAGGTCCGATAGCGCATTGATTCCGAAACCCGCCAGGGCGTGCCGCTTCAGCTCAAACTCCAACCGCCAGATTTCGTCTATTGGCAGCCAACCGTTCTTCTCCCAAATACCGTGGAAGAAAAACTTGTGGCTGTGGCTCTCGATCTCCAGCGTCTTGTTGTAGAGCCTTGCACCGATCGGCCCGCCAAGCCCGAGCGTCCACCCTGAAAGCTTCCGCTTCACCGAGTAGGTATGGATTTCCTCGGCCCGCGTCACCCACTCGTCCCTGTGAATCGCCTCCATGGGGAAATCCGTCGCGAAGTCCGCGAAAAGATCGGCCCGCCCGACCTTCTCCCCGCCTTCCAGGTCCACTAGGGTTTCCAGCACCGCCCGAAGCTGCCTCTCCGCCTCCTGGACGCCGACCGACGCCAGGAACTCGCTCGATACCTGGACGGACGCTACCGGGATTTGCTTGGCCTTCTCCGACGCTAGCCGGATTCGGAACGCGTAGTCCGCGAGGCCGAACGGATAGAACCCCGACCCTTTGTCCAACACTTCGAAGAGGTGCTCACCGATTGGCAGCTGCGCCCTTGCGGATTCGCGCGGATCGTAGTTCCGGGCGAGCTCGCGCAGCTTTTCCAGCTCTGCCTTCTTTCCGTCCTTTAGTTTTCCCTGGTACGAGAGGTAAAGACTATCTATCCCTCTCAAGAGCAACTTAAAGGACTCTTCCCCTTGCCCGATGCTGTTTGCATGGGCTGTGTTACTAGGCGTCGCCCCTGCGTCGTCCGGGGCGGGCGCTTGCGCGCCCGCTCCCGGCTCGCCGCCGGCGTCCTTTCCATCTCCTTGCATGATGTTCTCCGTTGCAAGCGGCAGGCATGCCGAATTTGGCTTCCTGCAACGGATACGAAAACTAGACACCACCAGGAGCGGTGGCGACCACCTCAAATGAGCATTTCAGGTGGAGCTAGGTAATCAAAGGCGTTTGATGCGTTTGGATTCGTAGTACTGCTTTCGAAGATTCTTTCTGGCGGACCAGGTCTTCGGATACACCTGCAGCACGTCCACTAGCAGATGCTCAAGCTCCGCGTCCGACATTGAATCCATTCCAAGTTCGCGCAGCAGGACCAGTGAGTACCGCAGATCAGAATAGAACTCCCAGTGCTTCTTAGAGGGCCCCTTTAGGGCGCTACGCAACCGCTCAAAGAATTTCTTCTCTCCAAGTAGCTCAGCCTTGGCGATGCGCTGGGCGATCGTGGGACAGGTGAGCGCCGCCCGGTCGACGCGGACCGCCAAGAACAGAGAGTCATCGTTGCCCTCGCGCACCTCAGCCACCAACGCCGATATGGACCGCTTGTAGAGCATGATGCTGAACACCGTTCTCTGAAAGGACACCACAACGGCCAGGACCGTACCGAGGTCTAAATCCGCCTCGTCCGGGCCCTTCCCCTCCAGCTCTCCGCCTTGCATATGCTGCAGCATCGCTCCCTGCGGGTCCGCCGCCTTGGCGATTTCGACGAGCTTATCTCCTTGTCCGAGCAAGTAGAGGCCAAACGCCGCGTGTTGAACGAGCGGTAGCTCATACAGTGCTGCCCAATAGACGCCGCTCTGCAGTGCCTCACGAATCTTCTGCGACGACGCTGTTCGCAGGAGCTCAGGCAGCTCCCTAACGCTTGCCTTGACCTCGGGCAGCTGACCAATTGCCCGCCTGAACTGATCCGCAGTTAGTTTTCTGTATTCCTTTTCCATTTCGAGCCACCATAGCTATAGTGCGACCTTGCTAGCGTCTCAGGGGGGACCATGGCATCGCAAGCCGTCTTGACTGCATTGAAGAATACGACTGATGCGTTCGCCAAGCTCGACGAAGGACGCTTGCTTCGCAAAAACTTGGGTGACGAATCACTCGAGGTACCACTGAAGCCCATACTCGCGCAGCTCAAACGCAAACTTGACTTCGCAAACCGCTACGCTCCTCTGGTTCATGACTCGCACGTAACCCACGTCCAGCAGCATTTTCAAGCTGCCGTGGCCGGTCTTGGCCAGCAAGCCCAACTAGCCAGCGCCGGCGAATACATCGCGAACAAGCAAGGTCTTCTAAACAATCTCAACGCGTGGCTGGATGCAATCAACGTCAATTGGGCTGCCTTCGTTGCCGCCGCCGTTGAATCCCGCGGCTTCCTTGAAGACGAAGGTATTCGAAAGGAGTACGAACAGACACTTACTCAAATGCAGACCGAAACAAAGTCTGCCCTTGAGGACGTTCGCAAGGAATCAACCGCAGCAATTCAGGAAGCAAAGAAACTGGCCGAGGAGATCGAAGCCAGAGCGCGGAAGACAGCAGCGCGAATCTCCGTAGAAGCAGCGCAAGCGCAATTCGGCGAGGCTCAAAAGCAACTCCGCCTTTTCGTCATTGTTTGGGCTGGTCTTTCCATAGTCTCTCTTGCGATACTTGCAGCGCTTCTTTCGTCCTTCCTCAACGACAAGTTGCCGGATGGATGGTCATGGCAGGTTGCGTACTATGCGGCCATTCACCTAACTACCCTCGCCGTAGTCGGTTCCGTGGCTTCTTACTGCATGCGGGTACTCAAAGCGCAGCTGCACCAGTACCTGCTTAACATGCACCGGCAGCGGGTCACGAACTCAATTGCCGCCTTTGTTGAGTCAGCCGTGACTCCCGAGCAGCGAGATATGATTCTCGGCCACTTGGTGGAATCCGTCGTTAACTTTGGACATTCTGGCCTCCTGGACGGTGATACCTCCGGAGAGGGTGTTACGCCCAAGCTGACCGTAGATAACATCACCCGAGCCATCGTTAGCCCGGCGAAGGATTCCAAGTGACCCCGGCTACGAACTCTCCGAATGCAGCGAAGCGCTTTGGTCGTCGAGTCTGGGATGCCCTCGTCTCAACGTTAGAAGCCGTTGCGCGGCCTTTCGCTTTTAGCGTTCTCTGGTGCATCGGCACCGCTGCGTTCGGGCTGTTGAGTATCTGGTTCTCGCTGTACCTCGCCCCCAAGGTCCTCAAGGACTTCCACCCCTCGCTCACAACCTTCCTCAATGAAGGTGCGTTTGTCCCGTTCTTGATCGCGGTCATCGCTGCCGTCACCGTCGACTATCACCTAAGGAAGAAGGCAGACAATCTCAAGACCTATACGTTTGTCGAGACAATGGCCACTCTGGCGGCGCCAGCACTTTGGTTGTTCTACGTGGCCCTCGTCTATGGCCTAGCCTTCGAGCGAGACAAGACTGTCCTAAACCTGCAAGGCTACCAAGACCTCCAGCTTCAACTTGTATATGGCACTGCGGTACTCGCCCTTACGATCAAGATGTTCTACTTCCGCTAGGAGCACGTACATGCCGGATCTTCTTAATCTCCTCGCTCACCTCGCCACTCCCTTGCTCGGGGTCCTCGTCGGCCTGATGACGGTAGCTGTCACGGTGGCTTTCCGCTCTGACACAAGGCAAAAAGAAATCCAGCGCAATGTTGTCGGCCTACGACCGGCAGACCTTCATGGCTCAATCGACAATATTCATACGGGCGTAAAGGATATCGGGCAGCAGCTGAACAATACCTTCGCACCACAGTTGCAAGCGATATATCAGACGGTCGCCGCCCCGGATGGCCGCATTCCTCTTACTGTTGAGGCCGTTCAAGGAGCGATTAAGAAAATAGGCTTCGAAAGGTCCGCGATCGTTGCCCAAGGCGTTTTCATTACTGGCGGAGTGCTCCCGCCTCCGAATTCCTTGACCGTTTCGCTCCTATTTTTGATTCCCGGTGACGCTCCGGAACTTATCGTGAGGGCGTTTTCTTACGCCGTTACAGATGCCACCCCTAGCCTCATGGCTGACTTGTTAGACCTGGGTGCGAAGCTTCGAGTTGGCAAGATCGGTCTAGCGTCGTTTAAGGGCAAGAAGGTCATCATGGTTGATCACTCGATACTTGCGCCCAATAAGCGGCTCGATGAGGAGCAACTGCATCAGACTGTTCATCGGCTCATCAGCGGAAACATCATTGTCCTTGAGCATCTGCGGAAATTGGCAGTGCCTTACTCACAAGTGCTTGGCGAAGAGTTTTTGCGACTCTCCAACGAACAACTTCTTTCGGAAGCGCAGGCCGAGACGACGCCACCGACACCGGGAACGTAGCGACAACGAAGCGGTCCCGGCGCTCCGCTACGGTCCTTGGCGAGCGAGGGCGGGCCAAAACAACATTGACTACTCGAGTAAATTGGAGCTGCTATGCGACTTTTGCAGGCAACTATTCTGTCTCTTGCGATAACGGGCTGTGCCAACCCTGAGGCTCGCAAAGCGGAAACCGGTGTTGAGCAACGAGACCCGTCCTTGCTGGAATCAGGTCCCCCCTCTGACACCTACATAGCGTCCGCATGCGAAAGGAGTTGCGTCGCGAGGGCGAAGAACGACCTCGCAACATGCCTTACACATTTCCACTATGGCGGCGATACGGGCTGCCTGGAAAAATTCAACATTGATAAGTCGGAATGCCATAGTAACTGCGCGCCATAGTTGATGCGGCTACGGCCTTCCTCTCAATGAACTTGCCGCTCTCCCGTCGCGTTTTCGTAACGTCCGCCTTCGGCCAAGAGCGGACATTCCTCGTCCGTAGGCGGTCGCGAAGGGCGATTGCATTTGAACCAGCGACACCTGCGTCCCGAACGCAGTTTTCTGAGCCGCCTTCTCTACGAAATCCTGAACTACGCGGGATTGTTTGCCTTTAGATCGCCAAAGAGCTTCGCCAGCTCCTTCGGCTCCAACGGCTTCACGTAGTAGAAATCGCAACCCGCTTGCTGTGCTCGCTCGCGGTGGCCCTTGTCGTCATAGGCCGTAACCACCGCGATCCTTACGTTCATCAATTCGGGGTCCCGTCGCAGTTGGTGGCACACCTCAAAGCCACTTGCGCCAGGTATGCCGATATCGAGCAGAACCCAGTCAGGCTTAAATCGGCGCGCCACGTCGAGTGCAACGTAGCCATTGAGAGCGTATTCGGCCGTGTGCCCCAGCGCTCGCAACAGGATGCAAGTCGTGTGCACGGCATCCAAGTTGTCCTCGACCACAAGGACCCGATACACGCGAGTGGTGGGCGTTGAGGGAAGGCGTTCCACGTGAGCCGCTTTACTTCGGGTCTTTGGGGTCGTCGGTCCTGGGCCGCATCATGGTCGTACGCACCTCAAGCTCCTTCTGCGCACGCACAAGATACAAAACCTTTTCTTCTGCCTCTAGCACGAAGAACTCGGCCTCGGATAGGAACCGGAACGGCCCTTTTTCTTGTCCGCTCATGGCGTCCGCAATGTACGCTTAATCACATAGCCCACAAGTCGGGTATTCCCCTCCACTCCTTGCGGGAGGCTGGCGTCCCCGTCGTAGTTTTGACTACGGCTGTAGCGATGCAATGACGCATTCGAATTTGAGTGCAGAGGCAGATTTGTTATGTACGGCTTGATACATTCGGGCGTGGCCCCGTCCCCGGCGTACTTCGCGTCCTCTGGCAACAGCGAACCCAGACCAGCTCCGGGGCGCGTTCGCGTCCTCGTCGTGGACGACAACCCGGATACCGTCATCAGCCTGCTCGCAGTCCTGCGCGACGAGGGGTATGACGCGGAGGGGATGGCCGACGCGAGGCGCACCATTGCCGAAGTGGAAACATTCCGACCTGACGTTTTGATCGTGGACATTGCCATGCCCAACGTGTCGGGTTGGGACATTGCAAGAGAGGTACGCAAACTGTCCGGCAAGAAGCCCATGCTGATCGCCATCAGTGGCGTGTACGACAAAACCGCAGATCAACTAGTCAGCCGCGCCGCAGGGTTCAGCCACTTCCTGCGGAAGCCGTGCGAGCCAAATTTTCTTCTGAACATCCTCGCCGCCGTTTTCCCCGGTAAGTAGTAGCTTCCAAGCAACATTCGCCGGGCATAGGCATTTGACAGAATGCTCCTTGCCCGTTGCCGACGAATGTCCGCTTTGGGTCGAAAGCAGACGTTCTCCCGAAATAGTCCGCAGGTCCCTAAACGTAGCGAAAACGTAGCGTTCTTGGCGATTCGCTACGGTTCTTGGCGAGTGAGGGCGGGCCAAAATCAGCAACTTATGTTCATCGGGTCGAGCTGTTAATCCGCAGGTCCCAGGTTCGAGCCCTGGTCGGGGAGCCACAAATCATCGGCTTGGGCCCGCAGCATTGATGTCTCAGCGCTGTTGCCGCTGCTGGCGCCACTGCGCCTTCATCTCAGGCGTCAGTTTGCCGGACATCATGCAGAACGGCGGCGTATTCGGCGGCAGCTCGACCTTCGTGCCAGCGCCGTTGCCGAGTAACGCGAATATTGGCGGGTTGGATGCGGCCCACTTGGCGATGTCGCCGGCCATGACCGCCTCGATCCTGTGCAGGATAGCGCAGGTCTTCTTGAACTCGCCGCCGAAGCCGCCAGTCGAATAGCGCGTATCCACGAACGTCGCCGTGACCTTGCCGCTTTCGTAGAGGCAGCCGTTGATCAGCAGGTAGTTGGTCCGCGAGCTGAAGATGTCGAGCGCGTGGCCGGTGGACTCACCTTGGCTAAACTCGAGCAGCAAGACCTTGCCCGGCGCCGCTTCGGTCAGGCCTGCCTTCTGCGTGACTTCAAACCCTGACGCGCCCAGGGCCGACTTGAGTTGGTCGCTCTGGAACGATTGCAGGTCGCATTCGCCCCTCGCAGCGTCCGACACTTTCACATCGGGTGCGAACGGCACTTCGGCCGGGATCGCGATCGGCCCGCCCGCCCACGACGGTGCGGCCCACAGCAACGCGATGAGGAGTCGCTTCATTGGGAGTGTCCGCTTCGGATCGAAAGCAGACATTGCAGCACAGTGGCCGACTGTAACGCCAGAACATAGACAGCGACTTCGGCGGAGGGTCAGCTTGATGACAGGCTGGACATCGTAAGCACAAGGTCCAATAGCGACAGCGCATGGGAGCGCAGAGCATGAGGCCGTTGCTTCGAACTTCGGAGGTTGCATGACTTCTCTAAAGGCAGTGTGCTCGATCACGCTCGCGTGCGCGGCCACATTTCTCCCGGGCGCCAGCCACGCCCAGGAAGGGCATCATGAATGGGACTACGGCACGGAGCATGGGCCCAAGCATTGGGGTGCGCTGAAGGGAGAGTTTGCTTCCTGCGCGACCGGCAAGACCCAGTCTCCGATCGATATCCACAACGCGGTGCCCAGCAAGCTAGCGCCGATCCGCTTCGACTACCACCCGACGCCGCTGCACATCATCGACAACGGGCACACGATTCAGATCAACTACGGATCCGGCAGCTCCATTTCCGTCGGGAAACAGCGTTATGAGCTCGTTCAGTTCCACTTCCACAGGCCGAGCGAAGAGAAGATCGACGGCAAGGGCTACCCGATGGTCGTTCACCTCGTGCACAAGAATTCCGCTGGCGCACTTGCGGTAGTCGCCGTGCTCCTCAAGCAAGGGAGTTCGAATCGGCTGGTCCAGACGCTGTGGGCAAACCTTCCCGCCGAAAAGGAGAAGGAAAAGGCGGCGGACAAGGTGACGATCGACGCTGCCCAGCTCCTTCCGAGCGACCACGCGTACTACACGTTCTCCGGTTCGCTCACTACGCCACCCTGCACCGAGGGGGTAACCTGGTTCGTACTCGCAAACCCGGTGGACGTTTCGGCAGCCCAAGTCAGCCGCTTCGGGAAGGTCTACAACGGAAACGCGCGCCCCGTACAACCGCTCAATGGCCGTGTCGTCAAGATGAGCCAGTAGCCGGGACCTAGCTTTTCGCCTTGTTCAGGAGCACGGCGGCGCGCACGAGGGCCTTCAGCGCCCTCTCATCGATCTTCCCGCCTTCGCGGAAGTCGATGGCACGCCGCGTGTTCCCCGTAAGACTGGAGTTGAAGAGGCGCGAAGGGTCCTTCAGCGCCGCCCCTCTGGCGAAAGTCATCTTCACCACGCTCTTGTAGGTCTCGCCGGTGCAGATCAATCCGTCGTGCGACCATACCGGCACGCTCCATTTCCACTCCTCGACGACCTCGGGATCGGCTTCCTTGACCAAGGCACGCAGCCGGCCGAGCATCTCGCCCCGCCAATCGCCTAACTCCCTTATTCTCGCGTCGATCAGCTGAGACGGAGATTTGCCCTTCTGAGCGCCGCTCTTTTTCATCCGTGCCGATTCTAGCGCCCGCCTTTTACGTGGCGTTGTGCGGCCTTGCGGCGCTGGCGATCTCGCAGGGCATCGGCCGGTTCGCCATGACGCCGATCCTGCCGATGATGCAGGCGGAAGGCCTGACACTCGCGCAGGGAGGCTGGCTCGCGGCGGCCAACTATCTCGGCTATCTCGTCGGCGCGCTGTCGACCATTTGGCTCGCGCTGAGTCCCGCTGCCGCCATCCGGGGCGCGCTGCTCGCCATCGCCGTCTCGACACTGGCGATGGGTTTCGTGGACAGCTTCGCCGCCTGGCTCGCACTGCGCGCGCTCGCCGGCGTCGCGAGCGGCTGGGTGCTGGTGTACGTCTCGGCGTGGGCGCTCGAGCGCCTCGCGGATCTCGGTCGGCCGGGACTCGGGGGCGCTCTGTACGCGGGCGTCGGGACGGGCGTCGCCGTCGCCGGCTTCGCCTGTCTCGTCATCATGCAGCTGCACTCCTCTGCCGATGCAGCGTGGCTGTCGCTCGGCGTGGCGGCGATCGCTGCGACCGGCGCGATCTGGGCCGCGTTCGGCTCGGCGGCTCCGAGAACGCAAGCTTCTCAAAGCGGTTCGAGGGTGAGCTCCGCGTGGCTGCTGATCGCGTGCTATGGCGCCTACGGATTCGGCTACATCGTGCCCGCCACTTTCCTGCCGGCGATGGCGCGGCAGATCGTCGCCGATCCGCTGGCGTTCGGCTCGGCGTGGCCGATCTTCGGAACCGCCGCCGCTCTCTCCACGCTCGCGGCCGCCACGCTTGGCGCGGCGATGGGGCCGCGCCGCGTGTGGATCGTCTGCATGGTGATCATGGCCATCGGCGTCGCTGCGCCGCTCCTCGTCCCGGGACTGGCCGGAATCCTGTTGTCTGCGCTGCTGGTCGGCGCGACCTTCGTCACCATCACGCTCGCCGGCATGCAGGAAGCGCGGCGTCTCTACGGTTCGGCGGCACGGCCGGTGATGGCCGCGATGACGTCCGCGTTCGCGGTCGGCCAACTGATCGGCCCGATCCTGATCGCGCTGGTCGAAACGATGCCGCACGGCTTTACGGTCGTCCTGCTGATGGCGACGGCGAGTTTGTTGGCAGGCGCAGCGGCGCTAACATCGCAGCATGAGTGAGGTCATCTCTTTCGCCGCGGGCGGCTACCGGTATATCAAGAGCGTCTTCCAGTACTCGGCCGGTGCGGCAGCCGAGCCTGGCTTCGAGATCCACCGCGCCCGCCTTGCGCGGCCGCTGCCGCTCGCCGAGGGATTTCACGCCGTGGAGCGCCACCTCGCCGCGTCGGGTCGGCCGACGACCGCCTTCTGCGCCTGCGAGCTGAGGTCTCCGGAACCTTTCAGCGAGCAAGGCTTCATCGACTTCAACCGCGGCTACGTGCAAACGCTCGAGCGGTGGGGCTTGTACAAGGACGGTATCAATCCGGTCGCGCGCACCAACGTCTGTCCTCTGCAGGAGCCGCCGCCCTCGCCGTCGCTGTACGCGTTCTCTTACACCGTGCCCGCGCCGCGCGCCGCCGCCAGCTTCATCGTTGCCGGTGGCGGCGAAGCCACCGAAGGCAAGGGCAGCTATCGCGAGCGCATCGTGCGCTACGGCGACACTTCGCCAGATGGCTTACGAGAGAAGATGCGGTTCGTCATCGGCGCAATGGAGCGGCGCCTCGAGGCGCTTGGGTTCGGCTGGGTCGATGCCACGAGCGTGCAGGCTTACACCGTGCACGACATCGGCGCGCTTGTCGCCACCGAGATCGCGCCGCGCGGAGCGGCGCGCAACGGACTCACCTGGTACCACTGCCGCCCGCCGGTCGTCGGCATCGACTTCGAGATGGACGTCCGAGGCGCGGCGCGGGAGCTAGTCCTCGAGGGCGTCGCGTAGGGTTTCGTCGGGCACCTTGACGCTCACGCCGGCGCGCTCTTCCTGGAGCGTCATCGCTACTCGGCAATCGCGCTCCGACCAACCGCGTTGCATCGCCTCCGAGAGCTCGTCAAGCGCGATCTTGCCCACGCGCATCGGCACGCCGACCTCGGCGGCGAGCTCCATCGCCAGCGTCACATCCTTGTGCGCCAGGCGCACGGTGAAGTCGGCGGGGTCGTATTTGCCGTTCAGGAAATGCTCGGGCAGCCGGTCGAAAGTGCGCTTGCGACCCGTCGCTCCCTGGCGGAGTGCCTGGAAGAGCGCGAGCGGCTCGACGCCGGCCTTCACGCCGAGGGTGAAAATCTCGGCGAGCGAGGCTTGGACGGTGAAGCTGGCGGCGTTGTGGGCGAGCTTCGCGACAGTCCCGGCGCCGATCGTGCCTACATAGAACGGCTGGTCGCCTATCGCCTTCAAGATGGATAGGTACTTGTCATAGGTGGCTCGGTCGCCGCCGACCCAGATGGCCAGCTTCCCGGACTGGGCGCCCTTCGGGCCGCCGCTCACGGGGGCGTCTAGAAGTTGCCCCTTGAACTTCGCATGGAGCGCGCGGATGCGTTTGGGCGAATTCGTGGACAGGTCAAACCAGATCGGCGCCGAAACCTCCTTGGCGATCGCGTCGACCTCCGCCGGCCCCGGCAGCGACGTGAACAGCACCTCGGCGCCCGCGCTGGCCTCGCGCGCGGAGTTGCGATTGCCCTTGCCGTTCAGGTCGAACGACTGCACGGCGTGCCCTGCCCGCTCGAGGCTCGCCGCCATCGGCGCACCCATCGCGCCCAGGCCGATGAAGCCGACTTTCATGCCGGCCGCTCTTCGAACACCTGCTTCACCATCAGCGCGGCGCTGCCGGCGTTCGGCCAGCCGACATAGAAGGCGAGATGGGTGACGACTTCGGTGATCTCCTCGCGCGTCACGCCGTTGTCGAGCGCGCGCCAGAGATGGCCGCGCAGCTGTTCGGTCGCGCCCTGCGTGATGAGCGAGGTGATCGTGATCAGGCTGCGGTCGCGCTTGGAAAGACCCTTGCGCTCCCAGACGTCGCCGAACACGACCTTGTCGGTGAGCTCGCCGAGTTTCGGAAATACTCCGCGCACCTGACCGATGACCGATGGGGGGTTCGCCATGAAACACTCCTCTGAGGAATTTGTCTGCACGATACTATCAAGGCGTGAGTCAGCAGGAATCTCCTTATGCCTGGCTGCGGCTGAGCGCGGCGCTCGCGCTGATGACGCTCGGCGGCTCGGGGATGTATGTCATTTCCGTCGCGCTCGCACCCGTACAGGCTGAGTTCGGCGTGACGCGCGCCGACGCGTCGTTCCCGTACACGCTCACCATGCTCGGCTTCGGCCTGGGCGGCATCCTCATGGGACGCCTGTCGGACCGCTTCGGCGTGATGGCCACGTCGATGATCGGCGCGATCGGCCTCGGCAGCGGCTTCGTGCTCGCCGGCAACGCCTCGACGCTGTGGCAGTTCAGCCTCGCGCACGGCCTGCTCATCGGCCTGCTCGGCTCCTCGGCGACCTTCGCGCCGCTGGTCGCCGATACCGCGCTCTGGTTCAACCGCCGCCGCGGCATCGCGGTGGCGATCTGCGCAAGCGGCAACTACCTTGCCGGCGCCGTCTGGCCGCCGATCGTGCAGTACGGTTTCGATACGATCGGCTGGCGCAACACCTATGTCGGCACGGGCATCTTCTGCGCGGCGGCCATGTTTTTCCTCGCCTTCACGCTGCGGCAACGGCCGCCCACCGCGGAAGCGGGTACGGAATTCAAGGCAGGGCTGAACAGCGAAAAACCGCTGGGCCTGTCGCCCAACGCGCTTACGGGGGTGCTGGCGATTGCCGGCGTCGCCTGCTGCGTCGCCATGTCGATGCCGCAGGTCCACATCGTCGCCTACTGCGGCGACCTCGGCTACGGCGCGACCAATGGCGCCAAGATGCTTTCGATCATGCTTGGCTTCGGCATCGTCAGCCGCCTCGTATCGGGCTGGATCTGCGACCGCATCGGCGGCCTGCGCACGCTCCTGCTCGGCTCGGTGCTGCAGGGGATCGCGCTGCTCCTCTTTCTGCCGTTCAACGGCCTGGTCTCGCTCTACGTCGTCTCGGCGCTGTTCGGGTTGTTCCAGGGCGGCATCGTGCCGTCCTACGCGATCATCATCCGCGAACACTTCCCGCCGCGCGAAGCGGGAGTGCGTACCGGCATCGTGCTGATGGCGACGCTCTTCGGCATGGCGTTCGGTGGCTGGGTGTCCGGCGCGATCTTCGACCTGACCGGTTCCTATCGCGCCGCCTTCATCAACGGCATCGCCTGGAACCTGGTGAACCTTACGATCGTCCTTTGGCTGATGCGGCTTTCTTCCAGAGCTCCCAGGGCCGTTCCAGCGTAGAGCGGTTGGTGCCGGTCGAGCGCTTGCCTTCCTCGTCGCTCAGGAAAGCGATCGGTCCTTCGAGCTGCCCGGCCTGGATCTGCAGCTTCGCGTTCATCTCGGTGTAGATCGAGCGGAACACCGCTTCGGCGACGCTATCGCCGACCACCGTCATGCCATGGCCGCGCATCAGCACGCAGGTGCACTTGCCGAGCGAATGCGCGAGCGCCTTGCCCAGGGGGATGTCCCTGATCAGGAGGTCGTTGTCCGGCCGGGTGTCTCTGATTTCAAAAAGAGGCACGCCGGACCAGAGGAACGAAGCCATGTGATAGATCGGCTTCAGCTTGCTCTGGGTCACGCCGAACGGAATCACCGACGGCGAATGGCTATGCACGACCGCCATCACCTCCGGACGCGCACGGTAGATCTCGCCGTGGATGAAGCGCTCGAGGAAGCCCTTGCGATCGTCGCCGACCGGCTCGCTGTTCGCATCGTGCTCCATGACGTCGGCGGCGGTGACCAGCGCCGGGGCGCGCGAGCGCGACATGACGAAGCGGTCGGGACGCCTGTCGCTCCTCGCGCTCACGTGGCCGTAGGCGTCGAGCACGCCCTGCTGGGCGAGCACCCGGCTCGCGGCGACCACGTCGTCGATCAGGGCCTTGCTGGCCGAGACCTTAGACTTCTTCAACGCCGCGCCGGCGGCGTGCCGCCCATGTTGGTGTCGTAGCCCGGCAGGACGCGGACGTCGACGATCACCACATTTCCCTGCCTGACCTGCTCGATCGCCTTTTGCAGCGAGGCTTTCAATTCCGAAACCTCTTTGACGGGACCGATCCCGATCGCTCCCTGGGCACGGGCCATCATGGCGAGGTCGATATCCGGCTCTTCGATGCGCTGGCCGATCCACTTGTTCTCCACCGGCCGGCTGCGCTCCTTGGCGACGCGCTCCTGGTGCATCTCGTCGTTATAGAACGAGCGGTTGTTGGCGACGATGAACAGGCAAGGCAGCTTGTAATGCGCTGCAGTCCACACCGCAGTGTTGCCCATCAGGAAGTCGCCGTCGCCGCAGATGCCGACCACCATGCGGCGATTGCCCTTGAGCGCGAGCGCCGCGCCGACGGTCAGCCCGGGTCCGGCGCCTACCCCGCCGCCGCCATCGGCGCCGAGATAGTCGAGCGGATGGCGGAAATGCCGGTACGCGCCGTTCCAGCCGAGCGGCAGCTTGGTGAGGCAGATCTCCATGCCGCTGGTGACTTCGTTGAATGCTTTGGCGAGAGCGCGGATCGATAACGCCTCGTCGCCCTTCAATTCGTCTTCTCTTTTCGTCTGGACTGCAGCCGGCCGGGCACGCACCGCATCCAGGAGGAGCGGTACCGCCACATCCGGCTCGCACAGCATGTAGACGTCCGAGGGCGGCAGGCCCTGATAGTCCATGCTCCAGCCGCGATGCAGGTGCTGGTCGACCGAAACGCGGATCACTTTCGCGCCGATCGGCGCGTCGCCCCAGGCCGCCTTGAGCGTTCCCGCGGTGTCGACCCAGTCGAGCGAGAGCACTACGTCGCAGTCGCGCAGCAGCTTCCCGTCCGGGAAGGTCGCCGGCGGCGCGGCGTGCAGCGGATGGTCGGTCGGGAAGGACGCGCCGGTCTTGATGTCGGTGAATACCTTCGCCTGCAGCTTCTCGGCAAGCGCAATGCGCTGCTTCCAGCCCTCCTCGCTGCGCGAGACCCGGCCGATGAGGATGGCCAGGTTCTTTGCCGAGGAAAGAAGCTTCGCCGCTTTTTCGATCGAATCCTTCGCCGGCAGGACCGGATCGGGGATCTGAAAGCGCGAGACGTCCGGCACGAGCGGCAGCGGGCCGACCTTCGCCTCCTGCAGCGCCGCGTCAAGGTTGACGTAGGTTGGTCCGCGCGGCGGCGTCTGCGCGATCTGAGCCGCGCGCATCAGCGCTTCATAGGCTGCCGGCACCGAGCCCGGCTGGTTGTCCCACTTGGTGTAGTCGCGCACCAGCGCGCCCTGGTCGGAGGCGGTGTGGATCCAGTCGATCCACGGCCGGCGCTTCGCCGCGTCCCACGGGCCGGTGGCGCCGAGGATCAGCATCGGGATGCGGTCGCACCAGGCGTTGAAGATCGCCATCGTCCCGTGCATCAGGCCGACGTTGGAATGCAGCACCACGCCCATCATGCGGCCCGAGGCGCGGGCGTAGCCGTGCGCGATCGCGACCGCCGACTCCTCGTGGAGGCAGAGCAGCATCTGCGGCCGCTCGTTGCCGAGATAGTTGACCAGGCTGTCGTGCAGGCCCCGAAAACTCGCGCCGGGATTGAGTGCGAGGTAGGGAATGTCGAGCGCGCGCAGCATGGCGGCGACCGCGTCGCTGCCCCAGAGCTCCTTTTGCTGCGGTACCGGGACCGGAACGTCTCTTTGCAGCTCGCTCGCCACCCTACTCTCCCCGGATTCCAGCTTCGCGGATCACCTTGCCCCAGCGCGCGTTGTCCTCGCGCACGAACTGGGCGAACTCCGCCGGTGAATTGGTGGAGATGATGATGCCTTGCGCCCCAAGCCGCTGCTTCACTTCCGGCGTGTTGACGACCTTCGCCACATCCGCGTTGATTTTCGCCACGATGTCGGCCGGCACCTTCGCCGGCACGAAAAGACCGAGCCACGGGTCGAGTGCGTAGCCCGGCACGGATTCGCCGATCGTCGGTACGTCGCCAAGATTGCTGAAGCGCTGTGGCGCGCTGCTCGCCAGCAGGCGGAGCTTGCCGTCCTTGATGTGCGGCAGCAGCGAATTCGCCGCGCCGATCCAGACCTGGATGCGCCCGGGAAGCAGGTCGCCGATCGCCGGCGCCGCACCTTTGTAGGGCACGTGATTCATCCTCGTGCCAGTGAGGTTCTGCAGCATGGCCGCGCCGAGGTGCTGCGGGCTGCCGTTGCCCGAGGAGCCGAAATTGAGCTCGCCCGGCTTCGCCTTCGCCAGCGCGACCAGCTCGCTCACGGATTTCGCCGGCACTTCGGGGTTGACCACCAGCAGGAACTGGATGCGTGCGAGCAGCGTGACCGGCGTGAAATCGGTCATCGGATCGAACGGCGGCTTGCCGAGGTAGGGATTGACCGAGAAGACGTTGTCCGGAGAGAGCAACCACGTATATCCGTCGGGCGCGGCCTTGGCGACCGCATCGGCGCCGATGTTCTGGCTGCCGCCGGTGCGATTCTCGACCACTACGGGTTGCAGCCAGACGCCCTGCAGGCCCTGCGAAATGACGCGCGCGATGGTGTCCGGCGAGCCGCCGGGCGGCAGAGGCACGATCAGCCGCACCGGCCGCTCCGGGAAACCTTGCGCGCCGGCGAGCGGCGCCGCCAGCGCCAGCGCGCAAAGGACCAGCCACTTCACTTGCCGATTCTCACCAGCGTCACTTCGTTGGCCAGGCTGTTGGCGAGGACGAAGTCGCCATTGCGCGTCACGTCGGTATTGCGCACGATGTTGCCGCCGCCGGGGATCGCCCAGGTTTGGAACTTCTCCGACTTCGGATCGAAGCGCACCACCGTGTTCGGACGGGTCTCCGACTCGCTGTACCAGATGACGTCCTTGATCGCCGAGATGCCGTAGGGCGCCGACTTCGGTCCGCCCGGCGACTGCCACTCGCTCACCTTCCCGGTCTTCGGATCCAGCCGGCCGAGGTAGCCACGCGAATAGTCCGCGTACCAGACCATGCCGTCGCTGGTCGTCGCGACGCGGCGCGGCCGCGAGCCCGCATCCGGCAGTACGTATTCCTTGATTTCGAGCGACTTCGTGTTGACGGCAGCGATGCGGTTGACGCCGAATTGCACGACGTAGAGGGTGCCGTCCGGGGCGAAGGCCATTCCGTAGGGGCGCGACTTCGGCGTCGGCGGCGTGAGCAGCTTCACCTCGCCGCTCTTCGGGTCGAGGCGGCCGATGAAGTTGGCGTTCTGCACCGTGAACCAGAGGATCCCCGCCTTATCGAACATCAGCGTGTGCGGATCCTGGGCCTTCGGGTCCGGCATCTTGTACTCGGTGACCTCGCCGCTCTTGGGATTGAGCTTCCCGACCAGCGCGCCGGTGTTGCCGGTGTACCAGATGTTGCCTTGGCGATCTTCCACCAATCCGTGAGGTCCGGAATGCGCCGTCTTCAGCTTGTACTCCTTCACCTTGCCGGTCTTCGGATCGACCCGGCCGAGGACGTTGGCCATCTGCCCGGAGTACCAGAGCGAGCCGTCGCGGGCCGCCATGGGGTCGTGCGGGCGCGATCCCGGCGTCGCCGCCTGCCAGGCCTTCATCGACACTTTCACCGGCCCCGGGATGAGCTTCGCCTCGGCCTTGTTCTTCTCCGGGTAGTTGTTCACCAGGTAGTCGAGCATCGCGGGCATGTTCTCGGACGGAATGTTCACGCCGTGGTTCGTCATCATGCGCAGCACGGTGCGCCAGCCTTCCGGGGTATAGCCGTTGCCGGTGCGCGCGTTCAGCGCGTGGCAGGCGTTGCAAGTCGCATCGACCATCTGCTTGCCGCTGGCATCCGTCTGAGCACAGACAGGCAAGGCGGCGAAAGCGAGTGAAACTGCGACGAGCGAAACGCGCCGTGGTGAGATCATTTTCCCCTCCTACAAGTAGGTGGGGAATGGTAGTGCAGGAAGTCTCCGCGATTCAATGGCCATTGTGAAAAGCGAGTGGCGCCGCACCCCTCGTTCTTCGGCCGTCCAGCGCTCAGCTACACCGGCAAGTCCGCCTAGTCGGGGATCGTTCCCAGCAGGTAGGCCGCTTCGAGGATCGCCGGCGGCGGGCCGAACTGGCCGAACCAGCGCTTGAAGATCTCGTCGATCTCGGCGCTGCCGTAGATCTGCGCAAGCGCGGTGTTCACCGCGAGCCGCAGCGAGGCGTCCCCCCGCGGCAGGACGATGCCGTAAGGCTCGAAGGAGAGCTGCTCGGGAAGCAGCGTCAGCGAGCGCGGATCCTTCGCCTTGGCTACCGCGCCGACGAGCAGCAACCGGTCGCTGGCGAACGCCACCACCCGCTCCGCTTCCAGCGCGGCCATGGCCTCGTCGCTGGAACCGAAGGGAACAACGGTCGCGCTCAGCTGGCGGCGCTTGAGTTGCGCCATCACCGCGCGCTCGTTGGTCGTACCGCGGATCACGCCGATCCGCCCGCCAGACAAGTCGGCGAGCGAGCGCGCGCCCGAGGTCGCCTTGACCATCACGCCGGTGCTCTCGACGAAGGTGATGCTCGAGAAATCGACCTGGCGCATGCGCGACAGCGTGATGGTGCTCGCGCCGCACTCCATGTCGGCGCTGCCCTTCGCCACCACGTCGAAGCGCGACTGGACCGTGACCAGCACCCAGTCGATCTTCAGGTTCTCGATCTTGAGCTGGCGCGCGATCGACTGGGCGACACGCTTGCACAGGTCGACCGTGAAGCCGTCGGGCGGGCTGCTGCCCATCATGAACGAGAACGGCATCGCGTCGCCGCGCACGCCGATGGCGATGGACTTCGTCTCGGCGATCTTCTTCAGCCGGCCGTCGAGGGCCTGCGCGTGGATGGAGCCCGTGAAAAGGGCGATGGCGAGCAATGCAAGGAGGCGTGTCATGCCTCGATGCTACGCGGTTTGAACTCCTAGTCGGGAGACATGCCGGCGGGCGGTGCGCCGGCGCCAGCGGGGGCTGCGCTCGGCTGCGGGCTGTCGTTGCTCCAGCTCGGGCTGCTCGCGGGTTGGCCCTGCGACCTGGTGGCGTCGTCCTTGTCGGTCGCACTACCGCCCGCTGCGGCAGGCTGTGGCTCCTGCGCCGCAGGTTCCTGCGTCTTGGTGGCCTCTTCCCTGTCGCACTGAGCCTTGGCCTCCGCGCTCAGGCTTTCGCACCGCTTCGATTCGCCGTGCGTAAAGGTGGACTGGGCAAAACCGGGTATCGCGAATACGAGCGACGCGGTCGCGATGGCGGCAGGCTTCAATTTCATGGGCTGCTCCTTTGAAGAACTCGACCCGGAAACGCTGCAAGCCACATGCCGCTCTATCCGATCGGCTTACTTGTTCGCCAGGTTCACCTGGTCCAGCGCCGCTCGCAGCCCTTTCGCCAGCTTCTGCGCGTCATCGTTCGCCCAAAAGTGCATGAAGAAGAGGCGCGGCTCGTCCTCCAGCATGTGGCTGTGCAGAGCCGTCACCTCGATGCCGTTGTCGCGCAGGGCCTTCAGGACGGGGTTGACCTCCTTCGCGGTGAGCACGAAGTCGCCGGTGATCGCCGCCTTACCCGAACCGGTCGGCTGGAAGTTGATGACGATCCCCGAGCCCGCCGCGATCGGAACCTCCATGCCGCCGTCGGTAATCCGCTCAGCGCGCGGAATATTGAAGCCGTACACGCCGGCGCTCGCTGATCCTTTGGCTCGCAGAATCGCCTCGATGGCTCCGGTGTCGAGATTGATCGGCGGCGGCGAGCCGGCGGCGGCAGGCGCTGCCAGCGGGGTCTTGCTTTCCGACAGGGCCTCTCGCAGGACAGTGGCCAGCTTCACCGGATCGCCGCGTCCGGAAAAATGCATGTACATGGTGGCGGGAGACGAGCGCAGCAGGTGGTTATGGAGCGCCGTGATCTCGATGCCGCCCTCCACCAGCTTCTTCATGACCGGGTTGACCTCCTCGTGCAGCAGCACCAGGTCTCCCATCACCATGGCCTCGCTTCCCATTTTCTGGAACGCGAGATAGGAGCCCAGTGCCAGCGTTGGTCGAACCTGCACGCCGTCGAGGGTCACCTTCAGGTCGCTGCGGCCGAGGCCGACGCGATAAACACCGCCGGGCATTTCCGTTCCCGGTCTTCCGAGTGCCTTGGCCACCGGGTCCCAGGAACCCTGCGCCCCGCAATTGGAAATCCACACAACCAGGAAGAACGGCAGGACGAGTCGTTTCATGATTGCGCTCCAGATTTCGGCCATCGAGCCGGTTATCAAACCCGGCAAGTGTTACGCCCGCACGGTCGCCGATCCTGACGAACGCGTCAGGCGCGGACGAGCGGATAGATCACAAGCCCAGCGACCGCCGCAAGCGCGACGATCGCCGGCTCGGGAAGTTTCTTCACCTTCCAAAGGAGCAACAGCGTTACGGCGAGGATTGCGACCGTTGCCGCGTCGGTGATCGAGCGCTTGCCGAGCACGACCACCGCCCCGGCGATGGTGCCGATCGCGGCCGCGGTGCAACCGTCGACGAAGGCGACGATTGCCGGCTTCTTGCCGTGCTTGCGGAAGTACGGCGCGGGAATGATCGTGAAGAGATAGCAGGGCAGGAACGTGGCCAGCGCCGCAACCGTCGCTCCCGGGAATCCGGCGACGAGGTAGCCGATGAAGCCGACGGTGATCACCACCGGCCCGGGCGTGATCATCGCCACCGCGACCGCGTCGACGAACTGGCGTTCGGTGAGCCATTGATGCTGGCTCACCACGCCGCCGTAGAGGAACGGCACGATGGCGAGGCCGCTGCCGAACACGAACGCGCCCGCTTCGGCGAAAAAGATGCCGATCTGGGCGAGAACGTGCCAGTCGATCGTCGAGGCCGCGCCGGCGGCGACGGGCAGGTTCTCGCTTGCGGCGGCGAAGCCGATGAGTGGCGCGCCGCCCCCCTTCGGCAGCCAGCGCTTCGGCGGCGCGCGGATCAACCAGACCAGCAAGCCGGCGACGAGGAACACCCAGACGCTCTCCGACTCGGCGACGATCGTCACCGCCGCGGCGAC
Source organism: Betaproteobacteria bacterium SCGC AG-212-J23 (assembly GCA_001644455.1). Classification (GTDB taxonomy): domain Bacteria; phylum Pseudomonadota; class Gammaproteobacteria; order Burkholderiales; family SG8-39; genus SCGC-AG-212-J23. Next base: position 33,843 of record LSTF01000036.1, on the reverse strand, counting down.
GAGGTAAATCGCCCACAGGAGCTTGTCCTTGCCGATGCTCTTGGTCGTCAGCTTGTAGGCGCTGATGGCGATGATGCCGATCACGGCGGCACCGACGCCATAGAACACCGCCTGCATCCAGGTCAGCCCGCCGTAGGCGACATACGCCGCGCCGATGGCGATCACCATCAGGAACGACGGCAGAACAAACGCGACCCCGGCCAGAGTCGCACCGAGGACGCCGTAATGGACGAAGCCGAGATAGATCCCGAGCTGCGCGGCGAGCGGTCCCGGCATGAGCTGGGACAGAGTCAGACCTTCCTTGTAGTCGGACTCGGAGATCCACTTCCGCTCTTCGACCAGGTCGCGACGCATGTAACCCACCAGCGCCACGGGACCGCCGAAGCCGATCGTACCGAGCTTCAGCATGTACTGAGCCATCTGCCGGAGCGAGTAGCCGGGTGTCACTTCACTCGATACACCAGGACACGCGCCGGGGAGGATCCTTGTGCCGGCGCAACGACATAAAGCCGCTCCTGCTCGGGCACGAACAGACCGGTCCGGGCTCGCGGGGCTGTCTGCTGCGAGCCCTCAGATACATACTGGTCAGGCGTCTCCTGGCGAAAGACATCCACCCGTCCCTCGCCGCAGACCACGTAAACGCGCTTGCGGGCCGCATCGAAGAACACGTCGTCGGTATCGCCGCCGATCGGCAACCGGGCGACGACCTTTCCCGAAGCGGAATCGTAGACGAGCACCATTGCCGGAATGCGCGCGCCGACAAAGACGCGCGCGTCCGCTTCGTCGATCGCCATAGGGAAGTTCGCCCAAGCCATTGGCACCGACCAGGTCGCTACTACCTGACGTTTGACGCGATCGACGACCGCCACGTGCTGCGCAGTGGGCACATTGACGAAAACGCGCGTGCCGTGCGTTTCCAACTGGAAAGACTCCGGATGTCCTGCAAGAGGGATGTCACCCGCGCGTTCGCCGGTCTTGGCGCTCAGCATGCCCAGAGCGCCCTTACCGTAGCCGACGATCAGGCTGCCCGCGGCGGCGTCGTAACGCAGGTTGTCCGCGTCGCCCAGGCCTTCGATGCGCTTGACGACCGCGAACGACGTCGCGTCGAGCACGTCGACACGGTTGCCGGTCCCGTTTGCGACGTAGAGCTGGTTGGCCTGCGGCAGATACGCGAGTCCTTGCGGCTCACCAAAGCCGGCGAGGCTTTTCAGGCGGCGGTTGGCCGCGATGTCGAGGACCTCGACGGTGTCATTGCCGAGGGCGGCGACGAACAAGCGCCGGCCTTTCGCGTCCACTGCAAGGTGATCGATGCGTCCCTTGACACCGGGCATCGGGATCGTCGCGGCCAGCTCGAGCGGCGCTTCGCCTGCGGAGCATGCGGCCGCGAGAGCAAGGCCGACGACGATCCCCGTTACCGATACGCCTACGGATTCCACGGGTACATAGCGCATCGGCATCCTCCCTTGGGGTCAGTGTCCGAGCGGCGAAGCCGCCTCGGTTTCCGCGCGCCGGAATGCAACGTATAGCGCCACGTCGTAAGTGATTTTCAGGACCCCGCAGGCGACGAGTGGTGCGGCCATGGCGCCGGCAGCGAACATTGCGCCGGTGAGCGTAGGGCTGAGCGCCGACGCGAGGCTGCGCGGCACCGCGGTGAAGCTCGCCGCCGCTGGCCGCTCAGCGGGCGTCACGACCGACATGACGAACGCGCCGCGCGCCGGCACGTCCATCTGCGAAAGCAGGCTGCGTGCGAGCAGCAGCGCGAGCGCGACGTCGAGCGAGCTCGCGAGCGCAGCACCGATCAGGCACAGGCTCGACGGGATATGCGTGAACACCATGGTGTTGACCATGCCGATACGCCGCGCGAGCGGTCCCGCGGCGAGCTGCGATGCCGCGCTGAGCAGTCCGGTCCAGAAGAAGAACGCGCCGGCGGCGGCAAGCGACAGACCGAAGCGCTCGAAGAGCCACAGGGCGAGCAGCGAGTTGAGCACCAGGCCGCCGGCGAACGAGTCGATGCTGAACAAGCCCGCCAGCCGCCAGACAATGCCTCGCGAGGGACCGAGCGGAACGGCGGATTTCTCCTCGCCCACCTTCGGGTCCGGCAGCCCGAGAAACAGCAGCCAGACCGCGATTCCCACCGCCGCGTAGACAACGAACATCCCTCGCAATGAGATCCCCGACCATTCCGGCAGGCCGGAGGCCAGCGCGCCGAGCGCTCCGGCCATGGAACCGACGAACGTGTAGCGCGAAAACACCGCCGTGCGATCGGCAGTCGTGGCAAGCATCGTGTGGTCGAGCGGCATGAAGACGCTCGCATCGCCGCTGCTCGGGTTGAGCGTGCCAACCACGGCGACGAGCAGTAGCGGCCAGAAGGAGGAAAAGCCGGCGAAGCCGAGCCCCGTCGCGGCCATCAGCAGCGCCGCCGCCAGCATCAATCGGCGGATGTGGAAGCGATGGCCCCAGCGGCCCACCGCAAGCGTCGTCAGCGCCGAGCCGAGCAGCGTTGCGGTGCTGATGATCCCGACCTCGAGCACGCCCAGCCCCAGCGATAGCAGATACGCCGGCAGCACCACGGCGATGAAGCCGTCGGCGAACCCGCGCAGTGCGCGGCCGACGAAGATCCGGCCAATCACTTGCCCGGACCGAAGGCGAAATCGTCGAAGGAAGTCACGCTGTCGGCCTTGGTCCACACGCCGACCGCGCCGGGTCCCGCGATGCGATTGTCCTGGGCTTCGATGTAGGCCTTGCCGTCGAGCGCGACCTTGATCCGGGTCCCGGAGAACTCCACGCGCAGCGTATGCCAGGCGTTCGCCGCCACCGGCGCATCGACGTATTTGATCGTGTTCCGGCGTCCGTTGGTGGTGTAGTAGAGCGATACATTGTTCTCGAGAGCGTTGGCTCGGGCGACATAGTAGTTGTCGCCGTCCTTCCACCGCCACACCACGCCGCCGGCCTGGTCCTCCTTGCCGCGGATTGGCTTGAACTTCACCTCCACGAAGCCGTCGGCGATCGATGCATCCTTCTTCACGCACCACGGGAAGGCCCCACTCCCGGTCTGCTGCAGAACGTTCCTGCCGCTGGGGGCGGTCGAATCCGCATCGACCGCCCATCGTGGATTGCCCCGACCGGTGACGCCGGCGATCCAACCGTCCGGCAGCGCGCCGGCCGTCACGGCGTCGAAATTCTCAGTGGCGGTATGGGAGTTCATGGCAATGATGAAGATAGCGGTGGCAGCGAGCTGGGTCGTCACGGATTCATCTTGAGGGGATATCCGATCGCCTTCCACCCCGAGTGGCCGCTGTTCATGTATTTCGCGTCGAAACCCGCTTCACGCAGCTTGATCGCGGTCTTGCAGCCGACGTGGAAGCCATAGGCGCAGTACACCACGACCGGCTCCGATTTCGACAGCTCGCCGATCCATTGCTGCAGCTGCTCGGGATCCCGCCATTGGGCGCCCTCGGCAATATCCTGCCCGCGCAATGCTGCCGCCCGCGGGCGCACGTCGATGACCTGGACCTTCTGCCCTCCGGCCATCATCGCTTTCACTTCCTCCACGCCGACGCCCTGGATATCGCCGAACTCGGGCTGCTCGAGCGGTCGAGGGCCCGACACCTTGGCCGCATCCTCATACCGCTGCCCGAGCGCGGGCCAGTCGACGTTGCGCAGGAAGGTATCGACGTAGGCCTTTGCGTTGGCGCCGAAGTCCATGTGATACGCGTGCTCGTACATGTCGAGCGCGAGAATCGGCACGCCGCTCGAGATCGCCTGCGAGTGCTCCGCGGCGTACTGGTTGATGAGCCGGCCATCGCGCGGGACGTAGGCCAGGACGACCCATCCCGAGCCGCCGCCGAGTGCGTAGCCCATCGCCCGGAACTCGGCGCGCCAGCGATCGAGCGAGCCGAAGTCGCGCGCCAGCACTTCGATCATCGCCTTGGTCGGCTGGCCGTCCCCGCCCATGCTCGCGAAGTACAGCTCGTGCAGCAGCGTGGAATTGAGCGCCACCAGCTCCTCGCGCTTGAGCCCGTTGAGTACGTGCGGCGGCGTCTTCTCGAAATCGAGCGACTCGAGCTGCGCGGTGATGGCGTTCAGGCGCCGCAGCGCCCCGCCGTAGTTGTTCTCGTAATGACTCTCGATGAGCTTCGCCGAGAGATAGGACAGCGTCCAGGGACGGCAATGGATCTGCTTGAGCGTGTAGCGCATGTTTCCTCCTTAGTCGATCCTGGGGTTGCCAAGCCGGCGACCGAGTTCCGCGCACCCGGCGTAGCGGGCATTCGCCGTGCGTGAGCGCTCGACGCCGTTGACTGTGACCTTGCTCGCACTTCTCAGCGATGCGTCGATCTTCCACGCCGAGCGCTGTATCTCGCTGTATGCGGCGTACCCGCGCTGCTCCGGGACGTAGACGACCGCGGCAAAGCCGACGTCCCTATCCTGGTCGCTGTCGAGGGCCAGCGGGTGCGTCGTTACGGCGAGCGTTCCGGGGTCGATGCGCCACAGAGTCGGGATGACGTTGCTCGTCACGACGATCTCTCCATTCGCCCCGAGCGCGAGCGCTGGCGGGCAGTACGGCTCGCCGACATACGTCCAGCCGGGCAACTCGACCCGAACCGCCTGGGCGGACGCGCCATGGATTTGCACGCCATCGCGCGTAAGCCAGACCGAGCGGTTGCGCTCTCCGTCCACCTGGTAGCCAATCATGGTCGCGGCGCTGGGCTGCACACTGCTGTCGCAGCCGGCGAGCGCGGCAGCGGCGAGGATCGTTGCGATTGCGGTTCTCATTCGTACTCCTTCCCCAGAAGGGATCGGAGCAGCGCTTGGGACGGGGTGTCCTGGTCGACCGGGTGTCTGCATGGACCCGACAGGGTCAAGCTACGCCTCCCCGCCAAGGCGGTCAACGCTCTATCGTATCTTTAGTCACTTATCTGTGATATCTATAACGCCCATATGGAAACGTTCAATACACTGGTGCTGAGCCTGCCGACGCGCAATTCCACGCTGCGCATGCGCCTTTGGCGCGCCCTGCGCGAATCCGGATGCGGCGCCCTGCGCGACGGCGTCTACGTGCTGCCGGCCGCGGCGGACACCGCCGCCCTGGCGAAGATGGAGAACGACATCCGCTCGCACGGCGGTTTCGCCATGACTGCCGAGCTGAAACCGAGAACCGCCGACCAGCTCGCCGACCTGCGGCGGCTCTTCGACCGCAGCGCGGAGTACGGTTCGCTGGTGGAAAGGATTTCCGCCGCCAGGGCTTCGCTCCCTCGCCTCGGGGCGCGCCGCGGGCAGACGCTGCTACGGCGCCTCGAGCGTCAGCACGATCGCCTCGCGCAGATCGACTTCTTCCCCGGGGAGGCGAAGGTGCAGGCGGCGACGGCCCTATCGGCGCTGAAGGCGGGCTACCAGGGAATGTTCGCCGGCGGCGAGCCGCGATTCTCCAAGCGCGGGATGCGGTCGCTCGATCAGCGGCGCTATCAGAAGCGAATCTGGGCGACGCGCAAGACGCCGTGGGTCGACCGGCTGGCGAGCGCCTGGCTGATCAAGCGCTTCATCGATCGCGACGCGCGGTTCGCCTGGATCGCGCGGCCGAGCGAATGCCCGAAGGATGCCGTGGGATACGACTTCGACGGCGCCGAGTTCACCCACGTCAAGAATCGCGTGACCTTCGAGGTGCTGCTCGCGAGCTTCGGCCTGGAGCAGGATGCCGGCCTCGCCGCCATCGGTGCAGCGGTGCATTTTCTCGATGTCGGCGGCATCCCCGCGCCCGACGCCAAGGGCCTCGAGACCATGCTCAAGGGCGCGCGTGAAAAGGCCCGCAGCGACGATGCGCTGCTTGCCGAGGCGATGCGCGTACTGGACCTCCTGTACGGCGGTCTTACCGGCTCCCGTCACTGAACATGCGCCGGCGCGCCATCGCCTTCGCCCTTCTCTCCGCAGCCCTGTTCGGCGCGAGCACGCCGCTCGCCAAGCTCCTTCTGGGGTCCACCAGCCCTCTCCTGCTCGCCGGCCTTCTCTATCTCGGCGCCGGCCTTGGCCTGCTCGCGTGGCTGCGCGGGCGGTTGAAGCCGATCAGCCGCGGCGATGTGCCGTGGCTCGGCGCCGCCGTTGTCGCCGGCGGTATTGCCGGCCCGGCGCTGCTGATGCTCGGCCTCGCGCGGACCGATGGCGCGACGGCTTCGCTGCTCCTCAACCTGGAGGCGGTGTTCACCGCGGTGATCGCCTGGATCGCATTCCGCGAGAACGTCGATCGACGCGTGTTCGCCGGAATGGCGGCGATCGTCGCCGGCGGCGCGCTCCTGTCTTTCGAGGGGAAACCGCATCTCGACTTCAGCGTCATGCTGATCGCCGCGGCTTGCCTCGCTTGGGCGCTCGACAACAACCTGACCCGCCGCGTGTCGGGCGCGGACGCCGCCACCCTCGCCTGCATCAAGGGGCTCGTTGCCGGATCGGCGAACCTGGTTTTTGCGCTGGCGCAGGGCGCTTCCCTTCCCTCCCTGGGCGCCATCGCCGCCGCGGGCGTGGTCGGGCTCTTCGGCTATGGCGTGAGCCTGGCGCTCTTCATCGTCGCGCTGCGCGATCTCGGCACGGCGCGGACCGCGGCCTACTTCTCGGTCGCTCCCTTCTTCGGGGCGGCGCTGGCCATCTTTCTTTGGCCTGAAATCCCCGATTGGAGCTTCTGGGCCGCGGCGCTGCTGATGGCGCTCGGCGTCTGGCTGCATATTTCGGAGCGGCATGGGCATGCGCACGTCCACGACCCGATGACGCACGAGCACGAGCATGTGCACGACGAGCACCACCGCCACGAGCACGCTTTCGCCTGGGATGGGGCGGAGCCGCACGTCCACCCGCACCAGCACGGCGCGCTTTCGCACAGCCATTCCCATCACCCCGACCTGCACCACCGGCACCGGCACTAGGCTAGACTTCGGCCCTTTCGAGCGAGGGCATACATGGCGGAAGAATTCAAGGTACTCGGCGTCTGCGGCAGCCTGCGCAAGGCTTCGTTCAGCATGGCGGCCCTGCGCGCCTGCAAGGACATGGCGCCGGCGGGGATGACCATCAGCATCGCGACGATCGGCGACATCCCGATGTACAACCAGGACGTGTTCGACGCCGGGGTGCCCGAATCGGCGAAGCGCTTCTATGCCGAGATCGCCGCGGCGGACGGCGTGCTGATCGCCACCCCGGAGTACAACTTCTCGATGCCGCCGGTGCTGAAGAACGCGATCGACTGGGTGTCGAAGATGCCCAAGCAGCCCTTCGACAACAAGCCCATCGCCGTCTTCTCCGCTTCTCAGGGGCCGCTCGGCGGCGCTCGCGTTCAGTACGACGTGCGCAAGGTCCTCGTCCAGCTCTGGGGCCTGGTCCTGCCGCGGCCGGAGGTGTTCATCGGCACTGCCCAGACGAAGTTCGACGCGCAAGGCAAGCTCACCGACGAAACTACGCGCAAGTTCCTGAACGAGCTCCTCGCCGGCTTCAAGACGTGGATCGAGCGGATGCGCGCGGCAAAGCCAAAGTAAGGGCGAGAGCAACCACCGTCAGGACGAGCGCGACGACGAACGCTGCGGCATAGCTCCCGGTGGCGTCGAAGATCAGCGCCCCGCCGTAGGCGCCGATGCCGCCGAAGATCTGGTGCACCATCGTGATCAGGCCGGTGAGCGCGCCGAGATGGCGCGTGCCGAACGCCTCGCGCACGAACAGTATCGTGAGCGGCGCCGTCACCATGAAGGTAGAGCCGAAGACGAGCGCGAAGATCGCGACCGACAGCGGCGACTGATCGAGCAGGATCAGCCCGAACACCGCGATGCGGGCGCCGAACGCGATTGCCGTCGCGAGCACCGGTCCCGAGCGGTCGCTCAGCCAGCCGCCCGCCAGCACGCCGACCAGCGCCGTGAGGCCCATGAACGCGAGCAGGTTTCCCGCCATCAGCGCAGTCGCGCCCCGATCCTGGGCGAACGCCGCGACGTGCGTGCCGACGAAGAAATCGTCGAGGCCGCAGATCGCGTAGACGGCGAGCAGCAGCCAGAAGCGCGGCGTCCTCGCCGCTTCGCGCAGGTTCGCGCCGGCCGCCGGCGCCTGCGCGGCCTGCCCTTTTGCGCCGGCGGGCAGCGTGAGCAGCATGGTCGGGATGAGGATCGCGTGCGCGACCGCGAGCCAGACGAACACCGAGCGCCAGCCGATCTCGGCGAGCACCGCGGCGAGCATCGAGATCATCACCAGCTGCCCGAGGCTCTGGCCGGAGATCACGAACGCATTCGCCAACCCGGCTCTCCCCGGTACGGCGCGCGTCACCATCACGCCGACCGTCGTCAGCGATGCGGCACCGTTACCGATCGCGAAGATCACGCCGTAAAGCAGCATCGCCTGCCATGGTGCGTTGACGAAGCACATCAGGCCGATGCCGACGCCACCGATGATCGTTCCGGCTCCGAGAATCGCCCGGGCGCCGAGGCGGTCGGCCATCCGGCCGGCCATGAAGGTCGCGAACGCGGAGACCACCATGTAGACGGCAACCGCGAGGCCGAGGTCGGAGCGCAGCCAGCCGAGCTCGTCGACCATCGGCTTGAGCGTGAGGCCGATCGAGAAGCGAGCCCCGCCGCTCACGAAGAGCACCAGGAAGCCGCCGGCAAGGACGAGCGCGACCGGCATCAGGCGTTGTGCGCCGTGGCGAGGGAAAAGTACAAGTCGCGCAGGTCCGGGCGACGCGCGAGGCTCGCCGTCCCCTCCTCGAGCGCAACCCGGCCCTTGATCAGCACGTAGGCGCGGCTGGCGAAGCCGAGAGCGATGTCGAGCTTTTGCTCGACCATCAGCAGCGTGAGCCCGGTCTGCCGCAGTTTCTCGAGAGCCGCTCTGATTTCGGCGACGACCTTGGGCGCAAGCCCGAGGAACGGCTCGTCGAGCAGCAGCAGGCGCGGGTTGCTCATCAGCGCGCGGCCGATCGCCAGCATCTGCTGCTCCCCGCCCGAGAGCGTGCCGGCCGCCTGTCGCCGCCGCTCGGCGAGCCTCGGGAAGAGCCCGTAGACGAAGTCGTAGCGTTCCTGCAGCCGGCCCTTCAGCCGCACCGCGCCTAGGCGCAGGTTGTCCTCGACGCTGAACGGCGGGAATACCAGCCGACCTTCCGGAACCAGTGCCACGCCGCGTGACACGATCGCATGGCTCGCTTCGAAAACGAGGTTGTGGTTTTCGAATGAAACTTCCCCGGAACGGTTCCGGATCGTCCCGGTCAGTGCCGCCATCAGCGTCGACTTGCCGGCGCCGTTGGGTCCGAGCAGCGCGACGGTCTCGCCCCGGTCGACGTGCAGGTTCACGCCCTGGAGCACGGGCGCCGCGCCATAGCCCGCCGTCAGGTCACGAATGTGCAGCATGGCTTCCGAGATAGGCGTCCATCACCGCAGGATCGCGACGGATCTCGTCCGGCAGCCCGTCGGCGATCTTCGCGCCGAAGTTGAGCACGACCACGCGATGCGCGAGCGGCAGGAGGAAGTGCATGTCGTGCTCGATCAGCAGCACGGCGATGCCGCGCGCGGCGATGCCGCGAATGATCTCGGCGAGGCGATCCAGCTCGGCGGGCGCGAGTCCGGCGGCGGGCTCGTCGAACAGGATAAGACGCGGCTCCCCCGCCAGGGCACGCGCGATCTCGAGCAGCCGGCCCTGCCCGAAGGAAAGCGTGCCGACGTCGGCAGCAGCCAGCCCGCCCAGGCCGACGAATTCGATCAGCTCCTCCGCCCGGCTGCGTCGTACCGCTTCCTCGGCATGGGAGTTTTTCGTGAACAGCCGGTGCGCTCCAACAAGGACGTTGTCGATCACCGGCATGCCCTCGAACGGGCGGTTGTGCTGGAAAGTGCGCAGGATGCCCCGCCGCGCGATCTGGTGCGGCGCCAGTCCGAGGATGGATGCTTCCTTGAAGACGATTTCGCCAGAGCTCGCCGGGTAAGTCCCGGCAATGAGATTGAAGGTCGTGCTCTTGCCGGCGCCGTTCGGGCCGATCATGCCGAGGATCTCGCCTTCGCGAACCTCGAAGGCGAGCTCGCTCACGGCGGTGAGGCCGCCGAAGCGCTTGCTGAGCCCTCTCACCTCGAGAATCGATGCCTGCATTGGTCCCATAGGCCGATCAGTCCCTTCGGTTGCAAGAGGATCGCCGCCAGCATCAGCACGCCGAACACCAGCACATGGTGGTGACCGACCAGCGGCGAAAGCCAGAACGGCAGCAGGAACAGCAGCACGGCGCCGATCACCGCGCCGGCATGCCGGCCGCTGCCGCCGACGATGACCATGAAGAGCAGCAGGAAAGCGTTCTCGAGGCCGAAGATCGGCGGGTTCACGGTGTTGTCGACGAAGGCGTAGACCATCCCCGCGACGCCGGCCAGAGCGCTGGTCAGCGTGAACGCGGCAACCCTGGTGCGGGCGACGTCGATGCCCATCGCCGCAGCGGCTTCCGGGTTGTCGCGCACCGCCCGGCATGCCCTCCCAAACCAGGACCGGTCGAGCTTCACCAAAACCCAAAGCGTGAGTAGCAACAGGAAAACAATGACCCCGGTGTACCAGGGACCGCGTATCTGCAGGCCGAGCATCGCCGGCAATCGGTAGTTGGCAATGCCGCCCGTGCCGCCGGTGATATCGCCGCCCTCGTTGAGCAGCACGACGAAGAGCTGCGCCAGCGCCAGCGTGGCCAGCGCCAGGTAGAAGCCTTCCAGCCGCGTCGCGGGAATCGCGACCGCCAGCGCCACGACGATGCAGACCGCGACACCGAGCAGGATGGCGAGCGGCAGCGGCACATGCAGCTGGAAGAGCAGGATCACGACCGAGTAGGCGCCGATGCCGTAGAAGGCGAAATGCGAGAACGACACCTGGCCGCAGATGCCGAACAGGAAGTTGTAGCCGAGCGCGAGCGTGACCCAGAGGAGCATCTTGCGGTAGACGTCGTTGTGATAGTCGCCGAGCAGGAACGCGGCCCCTGAGAGGACGAGGAATGCCCCCAGCCATCTCATGCGCGCGCCTTCAGCAGGCCGGTCGGCCGCATGATGAGGAAGATCATCAGGAAGAGCAGCGGCACGCCCTGCGCGAAGCCGCCGGGAATGGGCGCGTAGCGGATGGTGAACTGCTCGGCGAAGGCGAGCAGCAACCCGCCGAGGAGCGCGCCTTCGACGCGACCCACGCCGCCGATCACCAGCGCGGTGAAGCCCTGGATGGCGAGCGGCACGCCCATCAGGTAGTGCGCCGAGATGTTCGGCGCGACCAGCAGGCCGCCCAGCCCCGCCACCGCCGCGCCGCCGGCGAAGGAGAAGGCCGTCACGCGCGACAGGTTGATGCCCATCAGCGCCGCCGCGCGCCGATTGAGGGCGACGGCCTCGAAGCTCCGGCCCCACACCGTTTTCTCGAAGAACAACCAGGCGGCGACGAACACCGCGAGCGTGATGCCGATGACGAAGTACTTGTAGTACTGGATGTCGACCGCGAAGGGCACCGGCAGCGGGTCCGGCGGAAAGCTGACCGAAATGATCTCGCGCGTGATCACGAGGACGCCGAGCAACGCGAGGATGGGCGCGAGGACGCCGGCGCCTTTCTCGACCAGCGGCCGCACCGCGATGCGCTCGGTGACCCAGCCCACCAGCAGCATGAACGCCAGGACGATCCCCATCCCGAGCGGATAGGGCAGCTCGTGCTGGGTCAGGAGAACATAGCCGCCGAACGCCGCCACCATCGCCCACTCGCCGACCGCGAAGTTGATGATCCCGGTCGGGCGGATCATCAGCAGGTAGGCGAGCGCGATCAGGCCATAGACGCAACCCGACGCCGTCGCGCTGACGGCGAGCTCGAGGAAGTCCTGCAAACGCTAGTTACTTCTGGCCGACGTAGACGACCCGGCCCTGCTTGTCCTTCTCGTAGACGCGCACCACCATGCCGTCGGGGTCGAAGCCGGCGCGCTTGCCTTCGGGGAAGGTGTATTTCATGCCCTTCTTGCCCATGACCCCGGCGTAGTCGGTCTTCTGCATCGCTTCGCGGATCTTCTCCTTGTCGGTCGATCCGGCGCGGCGGATGGCATCGGCGATCAGGTGGATGCCGTCGTAGCCGTAGCCGTGCAGGTTCTGCGGATCCTTGCCCATGGCTTTCCGGTACGCGGCGACGAAGGCCTTCACCTCGGGCTTGTCCGGGTCGTAGGCGTCGACGAAGGTGATGCCGTCGATCAGGCCCTTCGCCACCGTCTCGTAGATCGGCACCGAGAGGTTGTACGAGGAGTGGATCGGGAACTTCACGCCGAGCTCCTTGTAGGCGCGAAAGATGAGCACGTTCTCCGCGGTGAGCACGCCGGCGAGGAACATCGCCTCGGGATTCGCGGCGCGGATCTTCTGCATCTGCGGCATCGCCGTGGTCGCCCCGCGGGCCACCACCTCGTCGGCGACAATCTGGATGTTGGCCTTCTCGAGCGCGCCCTTGAAAGCCTTGCCGATCGCCTGCCCGAGGTCGGAATTGTCCGTGATCAGCGCGACGCGCTTGAGATTCTTCGAGCGGGCGTGCGCGAGCAGCGTCGCGCCCTGCACCGAGCCGAGCGGCCCGGTCTGCCAGAAATACGGGTTCTGCAGCTGCGTCGTCAGGTAGTCGGCCGAGTTCATCGGCGTCATCTGCGGCACCTTCGCTTCCATCGTCACGGTCTGCTGCTGCTGCGTCGCGGGGCTGAGCGAGACGCTGAGGATGAACACGACGTCCTGGTCGATGAGCTTGCGCGCGAGCGCCGCGGAAATATCCGGCCGCGACTGGTCGTCCTCGATCAGCAGCTCGATCTTGCGGCCGAGCACGCCGCCCTTGCGATTGATCTCGTCGGCGCCGAAGACGACGCCCTCGGTCGCGGGCTCGGAGTACGGCTTCGAGACGCCGACGCGGTCCGTGATAACGCCGATCTTTATCGTGTTTTGAGAAAAAACACTACCCGCAAAAAGCGTGCAGGCGAGAAATCCTAGAAACCTCATGTCCCCTCCTCAGTCGAGCAGCTTCTGTTTATCCATCCATCCTACACAAAGATCGACCGCCTGCTTCAGCAGCTCGGGCTGTCCCTGGTAGTAATGCGTCGCGCCCTTGATCACCGCGAACGTCTTGTCCTTGCTCGCCGCGGCGTCATGGATGGTGCGCGCGTGCGGCTGCGGCACCGCGTCGTCGGCCGAATTCTCGATGGCGAGCAGCGGTACCGAGATCGATCTTGCGCAGCGCGGCCCGTCGGCGTGGGTGTCGTCGATCGACCACTGCGAGAGCCACGCGCGCAGCGTCGAGAACCGCCCCAAGCCGATCGGGCCGTTGTTGGCGGTGGCCGGCTTGCCCATGTAGCACCACCCCGGCCGGCGGTCGTTCGGGTCGACCGCCGGATCGACGTAGCGCAGGTCCGCCATCGTCCGGTGGGTGACGAAGCCGCGCTCCATCTCGTCGCCCTTCAGCCGGCCGAGCAGCTCCTTCACCCAGGCGGTGCGGCGTCTCACGCGCTCCAGTTGTTTCTTTCTGAACAGGCCGATGAACTCGGGCGAGTAAGGCGGCTGGTGCGGGCACTTCGGGTCGTAGATGTCGAGCTCCCGGTCGCGCCGCTCGGGATCGTTCTCGTCGAGCACCGAGGGATCGATGCTTTCAGCGAGGTAGATGGCGCGCGAAAGGTGAGCCGCCTGGAAGATCATCGCATCCGCCTTCACCAGGCCTTTCAGCTCCACGGGATCGCCCGCAGGCGTGGCCGTGATCGTGGGTTTCTCTGCCTGCGACTGATAGAGCATCGCCAGCGATCCGCCACCCGACCAGCCGGAGAGCAGGATCTTCTCGTAGCCCCATTTCTCCTTCGCATGGCGGATGTAGGCGCCGAGGTCGAGCACCACCTTCTCCATGATGAGCGGCGCGTCGTTCTTGGCGAAACGCGAGCCGCAGCAGAGGACGTGCACGCCGGCCTCGGCGAGCGCGCGCGGCATCGGCAGGAGCTGCAGCGTGGTGGCGGGATGCATGAAGACCGCGAGGGTCTTCGAGGGCTTCTTCGGGAGGAAGCGGATGCCCTCGAGGTTCACCATCCCCTGCGAGCCCGCGAACCCGTAAACCTCTCGGAACTTGGCGTTCTCCGGGTGCTGGATGTGCACCCACTCGGGTGTCACTTCTTGTGCACCCAATCGGCGTGGTGAGGCGCCTTCTTGGTCTTGTTCCACTCTTCGAGCATCGCCTTGCTCACCGACGACAGCTTCTTGCGCATCGACGGCGTCGTCGTGTCCACGGCGAGCTCGAGGCGATGGCCGTTCGGGTCGAAGAAGTAGATCGACTGGCAAATGGTGTGGTCGACAGGCCCAAGGACCTCGACCCCGTGCGACTCGATGCGCTTTTTGTAACGCATGAGCGTTTTCATGTCTTTTACGCGTAGCGCCAAATGCTGCACCCAGAGCGGCGTGTTCTGGTCGCGGCCCATCTCCGGCGACTCGGGCAGCTCGAAGAAGGCGACACAGCTGCCGTCGTCCATGCGGAAGAAGATGTGCATGTACGGGTGGTCCTCGCCGGTGCTCGGCACGTGGTCTTCCGAGATGGCCATGGCGTAGTCGAGGTCGAGCACCTTGGTGTAGAACTCGGCCGTCTTCTTGGCATCCTTGCAGCGGTAGGCGACGTGATGCAGGGATTTGATTTCCATGCCGCTAGTATAGTGCTCCCTTTTCCGAGGAGGCGAGATGGATAAGCGAGCACACAAGGAGCGTTTCGACGCGGGCCTGAAGACGCGCCGCGAGGTGCTGGGCGCGAAGTACGTCGACGCCGCGATGGCGGGAGTGGACGACTTCAACCGTGAATTCACCGAGATGCTCAACACCTACTGCTGGAACGACGTCTGGAACCGCCCGGGGCTGCCGCGCAAGCTGCGCTCGGTGCTGAACCTCGGCATGCTGGTGGCGCTCAACAAGGAGCACGAGCTCAAGCTGCACATCCGCGGGGCCCTCAACAACGGCCTGACCAAGGACGAGATCAAGGAAGTGCTGCTGCAGACCGCGATCTACTGCGGCGTGCCGGCTGCCGTGGTCGCGTTCCGCGCAGCGAAAGAGGTCTTCGCATCCGAAAAATAGCTTTCATCGGCCTGGGCGTCATGGGGGAACCCATGGCGGCGAACCTCGCGCGCGAGGGCTTCGCCGTCCAGTCCTACGACCTCAAGGGCAACGGCAGCTGCAATTCGATCCGCGAAGCCGCGCGCGGCGCCGAGATCCTGATCACCATGCTGCCGGACGGGGATGCCGTCCGCGACGCGGTGCTCTCGGCGCTGCCTCATCTCACGGCCGGGTGCGTGGTGGTGGACATGAGCTCCTCCGATCCGGTCGGCACCCGGGCGCTCGGGGTCGTGCTCGAGTCGAACGGGATTTCCTTCGTGGATGCTCCGGTGTCCGGGGCGGTGGTCGGTGCGAGGGACGCGACGCTCGCGATCATGGCCGGCGGCGAGAAATCGGCTTTCGAAAAAGTCCGGCCGGTGCTGGAAGCCCTGGGCAAGAGCATTTTCCACGTCGGACCGCTCGGGGCCGGGCACGCGGTCAAGGCTCTCAACAACTACCTCGGCGCCGCGGGCACACTCGCCGGCTTCGAGGCCCTGCTCATCGCGCAGGCGTTCGAGCTCGACCCGAAGCCCATGCTCGAGGCGATCAACGCCTCCACCGGCCGCAACAGCACCACGGAACGCAAGATTGCGCGCGACATCCTGACCGGCGCCTATGCATCGGGATTCAAGCTCTCCCTGATGACGAAGGACGTGGCTATCGCCGCTGCTCTTGCAAAGGATTTGAAACTCAAAACGCCCTTTCTGAGCGAAACGCTGCGAATGTGGCGCGAGGCGAAGAAGACCCTGGCGAAGGACGCCGATCACTCCGAGATCTACAAATACCAGGAGAACCTGGCTAAGCCGCGTTCCGCAGGCGCTCGGAAAAATCCTGCTCCATCTCGCGGCGCAGCTTCACGGCGACCGAAGAAGAGTCGGCGGCGACGTCGCTCCACCTGAGCGGCTGCCCGGCCTTCACCGGCTTGAGCATCTTCCAGCCGTGCGCGAGGCCGAGCGGTAAGCAACCCTGCTTCAGGGAATCGCCCGCCGGCATGAGGCGGCCGACCACGGTGTAGCCGCCCTCGCCGTCCAGGATTTCGCCTTCGCTCAGATTTTTCTTTGCCATGGCGACAGCATCCGCGCGCCAGCCCGTCGCGCAGCCGGTCGATTCGCCCCGCAATCCGACCGACGCGACCGAGATGCCGACTTCCAGCCCGATCAGGTGCCAGCGCTTGTAGAGGCAGGCGTAGCGTCCCGACGGGTCGGTCTTGACGCCGTACTCCTCGAAGCAGCGGCGGATGTAGTCGGTCTCGCCCTCGAAGACGACGAACACGCCAAACCGGATGTCGTATGGAATGACCGAACCATCGGCACGCAGCGACGAGATCACTTCGACCTGTCCTTTGTGATGCAGGACCCCGCCTTCGCTCTTCGGCCGCATCAGCGACGGAATCTCGTCGATCGCGCCCGGCGGATATTCGAGCCCGCCGGGCGCCGGCGTGAGTCCGGTGGCGTTGCACACCGCGCTGGTCTCGATCGCCGGCTTGGAGCCGTCGAGGAACGAATTGAACATCTTTGGATTGAGACCGCCGACCTTCGCCTGCTCGGGCGTAAGGCCGTAGTGGCCCCAGACCGTCTCGGGCGTCGACTGCGCGAAATGCGGCAGCCACTTGTGGCCGCGTCCCGCGGCGACGACCTGGAAGCCGGCGGTGCGCGCCCAATCGACGAGGTCGCAGATCAGCGCCGGCTGGTCGCCATACGCCAGGCTGTAGACCACGCCCGCCTCCGCCGCCTTCTTCGCCAGGATCGGCCCGCAGAACGCGTCCGCCTCGACCGTCACCATCACCACGTGCTTGCCGTGCTTGAACGCCGCCAGGGCGTGCTCGACCGCGGCCGGTGGATTGCCCGTCGCCTCGACGATGATGTCGACCTTCGGATTCGCCACCAGCTTCTGCCAGTCTTCCGTGATCGGCGGGATGCGATTCGCATCCCAGCCGACGCGCTTCAGGTTCTCGCGCGCGTTCGCCGGCGAGAGATCCGCGATCGCGACCAGCTCCACCCCGGGAGTGCGAGGAACCTGCGCGAGGTACATCGCCGCGAACTTGCCGGCGCCGATCAGGCCGATACGGAGCGGGTTGTCCTTCCGCTCAAGAAGCTTTTTGTAGAGGTTCAAAGAACCTGTCCTTCCACGGAAGCGTCACGTCATAGTGCTTCAGCAGGCAATCATCCGGCAGGCACCGGATCGGCGTGAAGTCCCTGTGCGCGATGTAGTCGGGGCGCTTGAAGCGGCGAATGTGGTTCGAGACCGCGCAGAGCGAGAGGTACACGCTGACGCGGTGCCACGGCGAGAGGTTCGACGTCGAGGCGTGCACCAGGCAGCCGTGGAAGAGGATCATCGAGCCGGCGGGACCCTTGGGCGCGACGATGCCGCCCTTCGCCACCATCCCGGTGATCGTCTCGTGGTTGATCACCCATAGCGGGTAGCTGGTAGTGCTGGTGTCATGTGCGGCGTCGAGCACGCCCTGCTTGTGGCTGCCCGGGATGAACATCAGCGGGCCGTTGAACTCGTTCACCTCGTCGAGGAAGATCGCCACGTTCATGGCGCGCGCCGCGGGCATCTGGTCGTCGTTCATCCAGGTGCCGTAGTCCTGGTGCCATTGCCAGACGTCGCCGTCGAAGGCCTGCTTGCCGTTGATCTTGAACTGGTGCATGTAGACGTCTTCGCCGAACAGCTCCTTGATCGGCTCGACCATGCGCGGATGCCGCGCGAGCTTGGCGAACGGATAGCTGTACAGGTGCGCGGCGAAGTTGGTGCGCACCACGTCGCCGGTCTTCTCGCGCACGTTTTCCGGGCGCCGCTGTGCGTAGAGCGCGGGCACTTCGTCGGTAAGAACCTTGATCTCGGCGGGCGTGAAGAGCGAGGGGAAAAACAGGTACCCTTCGCGGTCGAATTGCTGCAACTGTGCGGGAGTAAGCTTCATGCCTGTACTTTACGCTTCTCAACGGGCCTATCAAGGGAGAGCAGGATGGAATCCACCGAGAGAACCATGATGGACGATCTCAAGGCCGTGATCGCGGACGCGGAAGAGTTACTGCGCTCGACCGCCGACCAGGCCGGGCCGAAAGTTCAGGAAGTGCGCGCCCGCGCCGAGGAATCGCTGCGCACCGCGCGCGAGCACCTCAAGGGCGCCGGCGCCGAGCTCGACAGCCAGGTGCGCGCCAACCCGTGGGCCGCGGTCGGCATCGCCGCCGGCGTCGGCCTGGTCCTCGGCATCCTCTTGAGCCGCAAATGAGGAGCCGCTCATGACCACCAGCCTGCTGGAGTCCGCACGCAACCTGCTCGCCGGGATCCTCGACCTCGGGCGCACGCGTTTCGAGCTGTTCAGCACCGAGCTGCGCGAGGAGCTGACGCGCCTCGCCGCCGCCATCGTCGGCGGGCTGGCGATTCTCGTCTTCGCCACCATCGGCCTCGGCTTCGGCGCCGTCGCCATCATTCTTAGCGTCAGCGAGGCGAATCGCCTTACCGCGACCATCGGCACGGCGGTGTTCTTCTTCCTCGCCGCCGGCGCCGCATGGCTGATCGTGAGACGCGTCGCGGCGATGAAGGCCAAGCCATTCGAAGACACCATTGGCGAGCTGCGCCGCGACCTGACGGCGCTCAAGCAATGAACCGCGCGGAGCAGAGCCTGGCGCAGCGGCGGCGGGAGCTGGTCGAGCGTTCCGCGTCGCAGCGCGCCTCGCTGGTCACGAATGCCGAGCCGCTGCTGCACAAGGCGGAAGCGCTCGATCGGCTGGTGACGCGAGTGCGCCGCTATCCGATGGCGACGGCGGCGGTGGCCGCCGCGGTAGTCTTCCTCGGCTCGCGCCGGATCTTCGATCTGGCGACGCGCGCGCTGACGATCTACGCGCTGTTCAAGCGCTAGCCAGCCCGCCTGTCGCAGACCGGTGGCAGGCCGTGCTGCCGCCGTGCCGACTGCACGCGCATCAGGCCTTCGAGCGCATCGGCGCGCAGCTTGTCGGGGCTGCCGCGCGAGGGATCGAGCTCGATGATCTTCGGATAGAGAGAAGCCGCGAGCGCCTTGTCGCCGGATTCCTCCGCGGCCAGCGCCTGGATAACGAGCGAGTAGGTCTTGTGCTGCGGATCGGGCGCCGCGGCGAGCGCGTCCTGCGCGGTCGAGATCGCGCCCTGGTGCTGGCATTGCGCGAGCAGCATGACCGCCGAGTAATTCGTTTCGCCGATCTTCTGCCGGAGTGCCGCCACCTTCGGGTCGGCGCTCGCCTTCGCGGTCTGCTGCTGCATCGCCTTGTCTTCCTGGCTACCCGCCATCGCGCCGATCGCGGCTCCGGAGGCTGCGCCGGAGATACCGCCCGCGACTGCGCCCTGCAACGGATTGCCGCCGAAGATGAGCGCGCTCACCGCGCCGGCGACAGCGCCGCCGACCGCGCCGTACTTGGCGCCCTCGCCCGCCCGCTGTTCCGACTGCGAGCCGGGGGCGCAGCCCGAGACCGCAACGCAAAGCGTCACGGCGAAAGCGATAGTCATCTTCATGCCGGGATTGGAGCACGCGCCCCGTGGGGCAGGTATTGGACCAAGGGTCTAGGAATGCTTGCCGATCGTGGGTGTTCGTCCCTGCAAGGAGACCCTATGAGACGATTTTCGATACTCGCGGCAGTACTGCTGGCGGGCTGCGCCGGGACCGCCGACTGCGGGCCGGACTGGTTCAGCATCGGCCAGCGCGACGGCCGCATCAACGCCGGCTCGCAGATCGCGCGCTACGCCGCGCGCTGCGGCGGGACGGTGGACGAGGCGCGCTACCGGGAGGGCTACGCGGACGGCTTCTCCTACCGACCGCCGCCGAGCTGGTGATCGCAGGCTAGGCCGAAGGTCCAATAGGGGCCGCTCCCCGCAAACCGCTACCATCCGCGAATGGCGGCGGAAGAAACTGCGAGCGGACTGCTCTCCGGGCGGGTCGATGCGATACGCGAGCATGTCGTGTCGCTCGTCGCCGCGGCCCCCGGGCTGCCGGCCGAGCTCGAGCGCGTGCGCGAGCAGATGGTGCAGGAGGCGATGGCGAGAGGACCCGGCAGGCTGCTCCTGCTGATCGCCGCCTTCGTCGCCCTCGGCCTGCTGGTCGAGGCCGTCTACCGGAAATCCGTCAAGCCGGCAGCATCGCAGGGCTTGCTGGCGATCGGCTTGCGCTTCGCGCGCGATCTCGGCGCGCTCGCCGCGTTCACGATCGGCAGCGCGGTTGTGTTCCTCGCCTTCGACTGGCCGCCGCAGACACGCGGCGCCGTGGTTGCCTTCCTCGCGGCGCTCATCTGCCTGCGCTCGATCGTCGTCCTCAGCCGGGCGATGCTTTCGCCGCGCGATACGGCGCTGCGCGTCCTGCCACTGAGCGACGGCGATGCGCGCTACTGGTACTGGCGCATCGCCCTCTTCGCCGGGTGGTTCGCGTTCGGCTGGGTGCTCGTCGAGCAGCTCGCCATGCACGGCCTGGCCGACGCGTCGCGCGCCCTCGTCGGCTACGCGCTCGGCCTCGGCCTGCTTGCGATCGCGGTCGAGGCGGTGTGGCGCAGCTCCCGCACCGCGGTGGTGATCTGCCTCGCCCTCTGGCTGCTCTGGGTCGCGAAGGCGATGGGATTCTTCTGGCTGCTGCTGGTCTGTGCCGTGCTGCCCGGCGCGCTTCGCCTCGCGCAGCAGGCTGCCGAGCACCTGCTCAAGCCGGGCATGGCCGCGGCCGCGCTCGGCCGCGCGCTCCGCGCGCTGCTCATCATCGGCGCGGCATTCCTGCTGCTGCGCGCCTTCGACCTGCAGGTCGACGCGCTCGCCTCCAGCGATTCCATGGGAATGCAGCTCATGCGCGGCGCGGTGAACGCGCTCGCGATCGTGCTCATCCTCGACCTCGCCTGGAAGGTCGCCGCGGCGTTCATCGACCAGAAGCTCGCCGCCGCCGGCACCGACCCGCTCGGGCCATCGGCGACCGACGAGCAGCACCGGCTGGCGCGGCTACGAACGCTGCTGCCGATCGTGCGCAGCACGCTCGCAGCGACTTTGGTCGTTACCGCAGTGCTGATGGTGCTCTCCGCGCTGGGCGTGAAGGTGGCGCCGCTCCTCGCCGGCGCCGGCGTGGTCGGCGTGGCGATCGGCTTCGGCTCGCAGACGCTGGTGCGCGACCTGCTCTCCAAGTTCTTCTACCTGCTCGACGACGCCTTCCGCGTCGGCGAGTACATCCAGAGCGGCAACTACAAGGGCACGGTCGAGCATCTCGGCGTGCGCTCGGTCCGGCTGCGCCATCACCGCGGGCCGCTGTTCACCATCCCCTACGGCCAGCTCGGCGCCGTGCAGAACATGAGCCGCGACTGGGTGATCGACAAGATGACGCTCGGCCTGGTGTATGGCACCGACCTCGAGAAGGTGAAGAAGCTGCTCAAGCAGATCGGCAAGGAGCTCTCCGCCAACCCCGAGTTCGCGCCGGACATCCTCGAGCCGTTGAAGATGCAGGGCGTCGACAACTTCGGCGATTTCGCCATCCAGGTGCGGTTGAAGATGAAGACCCTGCCGAACAAGCAGTTCACCATCCGCCGCCGCGCGTACGCGATGATCCAGAAGAGCTTCGCCGAGAACGGCGTCCAGTTCGCCTTCCCGACCGTGCAGGTCGCGGGTCAGGGCGACGTCTCCGGAGCGATCGCCAAGCAAGCCCTCGACATCGCCAAGAGGGCGTAGATGGCGCTCGCGCGGCTGCAAATCTCGCTCGGCCGGATCTTCCGCCAGCGATGCTTCTATCTTTTCGTCTCGCTGCTCGGCTTGCTCCTGATCTCGCCCTTCGCTGCCGCCACGTTGCAGGGTCGCATCCTGGCCAACGCGGCGCACGTGGCAGTCCTGATCGCGGCGGTCGCGGCGGTCGGGCGCAGCACGCTGCCGTTCGTCATCGCCCTGCTCCTCGGGCTGCCGGCATTCGCATTCCAGGTCCTGGCACTCCTGAACGTCGACGAGCCCACGCACGGCTTCGTCGCTTCCGGCGGGTTCTATGTCGCGTTCTATGTCGCCGCCATCGTCTACCTGCTGCGCTATGCCTTCAGCCCGGAGGTGATGACCGACGACAAGCTTTTCGCCGGCGCGGCGGTGTACCTGATGCTGGGCATCGGCTGGGCGATCGCCTACAGCTTCGTCCAGCAGATCGATCCTGCGGCGTTCGACCGGCGTTCCGACGGCGTACCCCACTCCTTCTCGGACCTGCTCTTCATGAGCTTCGGCTACCTGACGAGCAACGGCCCGGGCGACGTGCTGATTCTGGGCGCCAAAGTCCGCATGCTCGCGATCCTCGAGCAGGTCGTCGGCACGCTCTACGTCGCGATCCTCATTGCGCGGCTGGCCGGCATCTACCCCACGAAGGAAGGCAAGCCGGACGCCTAGCACTGGAAGAAGAGCGGCCGCACCGGTGTTCACTGCGGCAACTCAAGGAGATTCCCATGATGAAACTGATCGCGGCCACCGCCCTGCTCGCACTTGCGGCGTGCGCCGCAACCGGGGTACCCCAGGAGCAGGCGGCACAGTACCAGCAGGCCGCCGGCTATCCGTACAACTCGTTCTACTGCCCCTAGACGTCGCCCTTTGACGACGCTTTCGCGGGCGCCTTTTTCGCGGCGGGCTTCTTCTTCGCCGGCGGCGGCTTCGGCGGCTCGAGCTCCGCGCGCGCGCCTTTCGCGGCGTCGTGCGCCTCCACCGTGAGCTTGTACGCCACGTAGTACTTCAGGATGTTGCGCACGTAGGTCGTGGTCTCCATGCCGATTCGCCTGCCGGTGACGATCTCGACGTTGTCGAACCACTTGTCCTGGTCGAGCCCCTGCTTGGCCGCCTCGGCGCGCATCTTGATGATGTTCCCCGGACCGCAGTTGTAGCTCGCGAAAGCGAACAGCGTCCGTTCCTCCTCGGAGAAATTCGCATCGGCGAAGTAGCGCGTCATCAGCCGGTTCATGTATTTCGCGCCGGCGTGAATGTTCGGCTCGATCTGGTGGATGTCGCCGACGTCGAGCTCCTTGCCGGTCTCCGGCATGATCTGCATCACGCCGACCGCGCCGACGTGGCTCCTGGCGTCCTGCCGCAGCCGCGATTCCTGGTAACCCTGCGCGACCAGCATCAGCGGATCGAAGTGATAGCGGCTGCCGTATCGTTCGAACAGCTTGACCGTCGCCTGGAAGCGTTTCCACTCTTCGTCCGCGGTGTTGTTGCGGATCTGCTTCACGCGCCGGTGATATTTCGCGAGATTCGAGCGCAGCAGGCCGTGCTTCTTGACCACCGTGCGGTCGAACGTGGCGAGGGCTTCGACGAGCTTCGGGCTGTTCTTGCGCACCGCCCACCCGGTCTGGCCTTCCTCGCGCAGCACGAGGTCCTCGCGCACCTTCAGCTTGGGCAGCACCTGCGCCCACATCTGGGCGATCCAGTCGTCCACCACCACGATCTCGAGCACGCCGGCGGCGAGCATCTCGAGCTTGTCTTCATCTTCCAGCGCGGCGGGCAGCTCGACGAGCTTGACGGGCTCCTTGCGCTCCTTCTGGAAGCGGGCATTCAGCGCCTCCAGGCTTTCGTAGTAGCTGGTTCCCCGGCGCACATGGACCGTCTTGCCGGAGAGATCGTCTAGCGTCGCGACCTGCGGCGAGCGGGGTCCGGTCACGATCAGCTCGCGCACCGGCTTTGCGCCTTCCGGAAAAACGAAATCCACCAGCTTGAGACGCTGGTCGGTGGCCGTGATGTTGCCGGCGGCAATGTCGCCGCGCCCCGCTGCCACGTGGGCAAGCAGCTTGTCGCGCGAGGTCGGGATCAGGACCACCGTCAGGGGACGATTGCCGAGCTGCTTGGCGTGGCGGGCGTTGAGGTGCTTCTCGAACTCCCGCGCCAGCTCCGCAGTCAGACCGCGTTCCTGACCCTTGTCGACGAAGTACAGCGTCCTGCTGTAGGGCACGAGAACGCGGATGACGCGCCGCTCCAGCATCGCGTCGAAATCGCCCGTCCAGGGCTTCACCTCGATCGTGAGCTGCCGCGGCCTCTTCTCCTGCGCTGCGGCCGGCACTGCGCAGAGCAACATTGCCAAAAAGGCATGACAGGCAAGCCGTCCCATACTGCCAGCCTACCGCCAAGCCCTCCGCCGGGACTATTGGACCAAGGTCCCGGCGCCCCTTACTTGGCCTTGGGCCTGGCCTTCTCCTCGACCACCTGGAAGAAGACTTCGTCCTTCTTCACCATGCCGAGCTCGTAGCGGGCGCGCTCCTCGACGGCGTCGGTGCCGGTCTTGAGGTCTTTCACCTCGGCGGCGAGCCCCGAGTTGCGGACCTCGAGCTGCGAGTTCTTCGCTTTTTCCTGCACCACCATGTCCTCGACCTGCCACGCGCGCAGCCAGCCGCCCTTGCCGAACCAGAGCGGGATCTGGATCAGGACGATGAGCGCGCCGAGGATGGCGGCGAGGATCTTCATCCGAGCCTGGGGAAGGCCTCCCGGCCGGGATAGCTCACCGAGTCGCCGAGATCTTCCTCGATGCGCAGCAGCTGGTTGTACTTGGCCACGCGGTCGGAGCGCGACAGCGAGCCGGTCTTGATCTGCAGCGCGTTGGTACCCACGGCGATGTCGGCGATGGTGGTGTCCTCGGTCTCCCCCGAGCGGTGGGAGATCACCGTGCCGTAAGCCGAGCGCTTGGCGAGCTCGATCGCGGCGAAGGTCTCGGTGAGCGTGCCGATCTGGTTGACCTTGACCAGGATCGCGTTGGCGACGCCCTTCCGGATGCCTTCGCGGAAGATCTTCGGGTTGGTGACGAACACATCGTCGCCGACGAGTTGCAGCTTGCCGCCGAGCTTCTGCGTGAGCAGCTTCCAGCCGTCCCAGTCGGCTTCGGCCATGCCGTCCTCGATCGAGACGATCGGGTACTTGGCGACGAGACCGGACAGGTAATCGCAGAATTCTCCCGAGGACAGCTTCTTTTCCTCGAACGCATAAGTGCCATCCTGGTGGAACTCGGAAGCAGCGCAATCGAGGGCGAGCATCACGTCCTCTCCCGCCTTGTAGCCCGCCGAGCTGATGGCCTGCATCAGGAGATCGAGCGCGGCGGCATGCGTCGGCAGATCGGGAGCGAAGCCGCCCTCGTCGCCCACCGAGGTGGGCATGCCCTTGGCGTCGATCAGTTTTTTCAGCGCCTGAAAGACTTCCGAGCCGCAGCGCAGCGCCTCGCGGAACGACTGCGCCGCCACCGGCACGATCATCATTTCCTGCATGTCGAGCTTGTTGTTGGCGTGCGCCCCGCCATTGATGACGTTCATCAGGGGCACCGGCATCCGCATCGCGCCCGAGCCGCCGAAGTAACGGTAGAGCGGCAGCCCGGATTCCTCCGCGGCCGCCTTGGCCGTTGCCATCGACACCGCGAGCAGGCCGTTCGCCCCGAGGCGCGACTTGTTGTCGCTGCCGTCGAGGTCGATGAGGGTCTTGTCGATGAACGCCTGCTCGGATGCGTCGAGGCCGACGATCGCCTCCGAGATCTCGGTGTTGACGAACTCGATCGCCTTCAGCACGCCCTTGCCGCCGTAGCGGCGCTTGTCGCCGTCACGCAGCTCGATCGCCTCGCGGCTGCCGGTCGAGGCGCCGGAAGGCACCGCGGCGCGGCCCATCGAGCCCGACTCGAGCAGCACGTCGGCCTCGACCGTCGGGTTGCCGCGCGAGTCGAGGATTTCCCTTGCCACCACGTCGACGATGGCGCTCATTGCGTCTTCACTTTCTGTTCCACGAATCCCTTTCTCTTGACCAGACGATCCAGCTCCGCCAGGGTATCCAGCAATTCCGGCATCAGGGCCAGCGGCCAGGAGTTCGGCCCGTCGCATAGCGCCTCATCGGGTTTCGGATGCGTCTCCATGAACACGCCCGCGACGCCGGCGCCGACCGCCGCGCGCGCCAGCACCGGGATGTACTCCCGCTGCCCGCCCGACGCGTCGCCCTGACCGCCCGGCAACTGCACCGAATGCGTGCCGTCGAACACCACCGGGCAACCGGTGTCCCGCATCGCCGCGAGGCCGCGCATGTCGACCACGAGGTTGTTGTAGCCGAAGCTGAAGCCGCGCTCGCAGACGAGGACCTGCTTGTTGCCGGTGCTGGTCGCCTTCTCGACCACCTGCTTCATTTCCCACGGAGACAGGAACTGGCCTTTCTTGATGTTGACCGGCTTGCCCTGGCTCGCGGCGGCACGGATGAAGTTGGTCTGGCGGCAGAGGAACGCCGGCGTCTGGATGACGTCGACCACCGCGGCAACTTCCTTCAGCGGAGTGTCTTCATGCACGTCGGTGAGGACAGGGACTTTTATCTTGTCTTTTATTGCCTGAAGTATTTTCAGACCTTCGTCCATGCCGGGCCCACGATAGCTTTTGCCCGAGGTGCGGTTCGCCTTGTCGAAGGAGCCCTTGAAGATGTACGGCATGCCGAGCTTCTGCGTGTGCTCTTTCAGCCTGCCGGCGACATCGAGGCAGAGCTGCTCGCTCTCCAGCGTGTCCGGCCCGGCAATGAGAAATAACGGCCTGTCCAGGCCGACGTCGAAGCCGCAAAGTTTCACGCCGCGACGACCCGGAGTTTCCCGCCGGCTCTGTAACGCAGCGCAGCGGCGACGAAGGCCTTGAAGAGCGGATGGCCGTTGCGCGGCGTCGAGGTGAACTCGGGGTGGAACTGGACGCCGACGAAGAACGGGTGGCCGGGCAGCTCCATCATCTCCGGCAGGTTCTCGGTCGGCGTGCGTGCCGAGACCTTGTACCCCTTGGCCTCGAGCTGCGGCACGTAGATGTTGTTTACCTCGTAGCGATGCCGGTGCCTTTCATTGACCTCCTTTCCGTAGACGGAATACGCGAGAGTGCCCTCTTCCACCGGGCACTTCTGCGAGCCCAAACGCA
The DNA here is from genome assembly GCA_001644455.1 of Betaproteobacteria bacterium SCGC AG-212-J23. Classification (GTDB taxonomy): domain Bacteria; phylum Pseudomonadota; class Gammaproteobacteria; order Burkholderiales; family SG8-39; genus SCGC-AG-212-J23. The sequence goes on along the minus strand of LSTF01000036.1, from coordinate 6,926 downwards.
TCGTCCCGCCGAGGTCGGACTTCTCGGTGCGCTTCTCGATCCGGCCGGTGCGATCCATCCACTCCGTGATCAGCGCCACCACCGGGTGCGGCGTCTCCGGGTCGAACTCGGTGCTGTTGGCGCCGCCGAGGCCGCAGACGTTGCGCGCGAACTCGATGGTCGCGAGCTGCATTCCGAGGCAGATGCCGAGGTAGGGAATCGCGTTCTCGCGCGCGAAGCGGATCGCGCGCATCTTGCCTTCCGTCCCGCGCTTGCCGAAGCCGCCGGGCACCAGGATCGCGTCCATCTTTTCCAGGCCCGCCGTGCCGTTCTTCTCCACCTCCTCCGAGTCGACGTAGTGGATGTTGACCTTGGAGTTGGTATGGATGCCCGCGTGCCGCAGCGCCTCGTTCAGCGACTTGTAGGAATCCTGCAGATCGACGTACTTGCCGACGAAGGCGATGTCGACCTCGTGCTCGGGGTGCTCGAGCGCGTAGACCAGCTTCGTCCACGCCGACAGGTCCGCGGCGCGGGCGAGGATGCCGAGCTTGTGGCAGACGATCTCGTCGAGCATCTGCTGGTGCAGCATCATCGGGATCTTGTAGATGTGGTCGACGTCCCAGGCGGAGATCACCGCCTCTTTCTGCACGTTCGTGAAGAGAGCGATTTTCCGTCTCTCGTCCTCGGGCAGCGGCTGGATGGTGCGGCAGAGCAGCGCGTCGGCCTGGATGCCGATCTCGCGCAGCTCCTTGACCGAGTGCTGGGTCGGCTTGGTCTTGATCTCCCCCGCCGAAGCGATGTAGGGCACCAGGGTCAGGTGGATGTAGCAGACGTTGTTCCGGCCAAGCTCGAGGCCCATCTGCCGGATCGCCTCCAGGAAGGGCAGCGACTCGATGTCTCCCACCGTGCCGCCCACCTCGACGATCGCCACCTCGGCCTCGCCGGCGCCGCGCTTGATGAACGCCTTGATCTCGTCGGTGATGTGCGGGATGACCTGCACCGTGCCGCCGAGGTAGTCGCCGCGGCGCTCCTTCTTGATCACCGACTCGTAGATCTGGCCGGTGGTGAAGTTGTTGGCGCGGCGCATCTTCGAGCTCTGGAAGCGCTCGTAGTGGCCCAGGTCCAGGTCGGTCTCGGCGCCGTCCTCGGTGACGAACACTTCGCCGTGCTGGAACGGCGACATCGTCCCGGGGTCGACGTTGATGTACGGGTCCAGCTTGATGTTGGTGACGCGGATGCTGCGCGATTCGAGGATCGCTGCGAGGGAAGCGGCGGCGATGCCTTTCCCCAGTGAGGAAACTACACCGCCTGTTACGAAGACATACTTTGCCATTTACCTAGGGCGTGTAGGAATGGAGCAGTTTACACGAAAAAAAGATCAAGGCGCGACGAAGAAATCGCAGGCGGTCTTGGCGCGCACTTCCTCGATCGTCACGCCGGGATGGAGCTCCTTGAGCACCAGCCCTTCGGCCGGCACCACTTCGAACACGCACAAATCCGTGATGATCATGTTGACCACGCCCTTGCCCGTGATCGGCAGGGAGCAGCGCTTCAGCACCTTCGAGGCGCCGTCCTTCGAGGTGTGCTCCATCAGCACCACGACCCGCCTCACGCCCGAGACCAGGTCCATGGCGCCGCCCGGACCCTTGACCATCTTCCCGGGCACCATCCAGTTCGCGAGGTCGCCGTTCTCCGCGACTTCCAGGCCGCCGAGGATGGAGAGGTCGACGTGCCCGCCGCGGATCATGGCGAAGGAGTCGGCGCTGGAGAAGAAGCTCGAGCCCGGAATCGTGGTGACGGTCTGCTTGCCGGCGTTGATCAAGTCCGGATCGACCTGGCTCTCGGCCGGGAACGGGCCGATGCCGAGCAGGCCGTTCTCCGATTGCAGGGTGACATTGACGCCGGCCGGGATGTAGTTCGAGACCAGCGTCGGGATGCCGATCCCCAGGTTGACGTAGTAGCCGTCGCGCAGCTCCTGCGCCGCGCGCTTCGCCATCAACTCCCGGATGGGCGAGTCCTTCTTGCCGGTCGTCCCGGCGAGGGTGCGGAACTCGATGCGCTTCTCGAACTTCGCGCCCTGGATGATGCGGTCCACGTAGATGCCCGGCGTGTGGATCTGGTCGGGATCGAGCTCGCCCACCTCGACCAGCTGCTCGACCTCGGCCACCGTCACCTTGCCGCAGGTGGCGATCATCGGGTTGAAGTTGCGCGAGGTCTTGCGGTAGATCAGGTTGCCCGACTTGTCGCCCTTCCAGGCCTTGACCATGGCGAGGTCGGCCTTGATGCCTTCCTCCAGCACATATTCCTTGCCGTCGAAGGTCTTGACCTCCTTGCCCTCGGCGAGCTTGGTTCCGGCCGCGGTGCGCGTATAGAAGCCCGGAATGCCGGCGCCGCCGGCGCGCAGCTTCTCGGCGAGCGTTCCCTGCGGGGTCAGTTGCAAGTCCAGTTCGCCGGCGAGCACCTGTCGCTCGAACTCCTTGTTCTCGCCGACGTACGAGGCGATGACCTTCTTCACCTGGCGGGTCTTGAGCAGCAGGCCCATGCCGAAGTCGTCCACGCCGGCGTTGTTGCCGACGATCGTCAGTCCCTTGACCTTGCTCTCGACCAGCGCCTGGATGAAGTTCTCAGGGATGCCGCACAGCCCGAACCCGCCTGCGGCGACAAACATGTCGTCGCGCAGGAGCCCCTGCAGGGCGGCGGCGGCGCTTGGATAGACTTTTTTCATTGGATTCCTTTGCTGATCAGGTTCCGGAGGTTCTCCGGGATACGCATGGCCTTCTGCTTCTCCATGTCGATGAACACGACCGTCGCCGAGCCGTCGGCATGGATCTGACCTTCTACTGCCAATTCATAGAACGTGGGCAGGCTCGACCCGCCCGCCGCGCCCGCGTACATCTTCACCTCGACGGTCGCAGGATAGTTGATCGCCTTCTTGAAGTTGCACGACGCATTGGCGATGACGATACCCGTCGTTCCCCAGGCCTCGCCGCGCGGCAGCAGCGCCCCGAACCAGCTGATGCGCGTCTGCTCCATGAAGCGGAAGTAGACCGTGTTGTTGACATGGCCCATCGCGTCCATGTCGCCCCAGCGAACCGGGATGCGCTCGACGTGTACGAGCTTTTTTTCTGTCATAAAACCAACAAATTATAATTCTCGAGATGCCGCGCGAATCGATGCAGTACGACGTGGTGGTGGTAGGCGCCGGTCCCGCCGGGCTCGCCGCCGCGATCCGCATCAAGCAGCTCGACGCCAACGTGTCGGTCTGCGTGCTCGAGAAAGGCTCCGAGGTCGGCGCGCACATCCTCTCCGGCGCGGTCATGGATCCGATCGCGCTGAACGAGCTGATTCCGGACTGGAAAGCCAAGGGCGCCCCCCTCAATACGGCTGTCACTCGAGACCGCTTTTTGTTTTTGAAAGAACGATCTTTCATTGAAACCCCGGCGTTCCTGCTTCCCGGGTGTTTTCAGAACCACGGCAACTACGTCGTCAGCCTGGGGAACGTCACGCGCTGGCTCGGCAAGCAGGCCGAGGCCGCGGGGGTGGAGATCTTTCCCGGCTTCGCCGCCACCGAGCTGCTTTTTGAAAAAGAATCCATAAAAGGTGTGGCAACGGGCGACATGGGGATCGGCAAGAACGGCGAAAAGACCGCCGCCTACCAGCCCGGCATTGAATTGCACGGCAAGTACGCCTTCTTCGCCGAAGGCTGCCGCGGCCAGCTGGGTCGGCAGCTCGAAGAGAGATTCAAGCTCAGAAAAACGCCCCAGGTGTACGGCATCGGCCTGATGGAGCTCTGGGACGTGAAGCCGGAGAAGCACCAGGCCGGCCTCGTCATGCACACCGCGGGCTGGCCGCTCGACAACGCGACCTACGGCGGCTCGTTCCTCTACCACCAGGAAAACAACCAGATCTCGGTCGGCTTCGTCGTCGGCCTGGGCTACACGAACCCGTACCTCTCGCCCTATGAGGAATTCCAGCGTTTCAAGACGCATCCTCAGATAAAAGCCTACCTTGAAAACGGCAAGCGGGTCGCCTATGGGGCGCGAGCGATCGCGGCGGGCGGCCTGCAATCCCTGCCGAAGCTCGTCTTCCCCGGCGGCGCGCTGATCGGCGACGACGCCGGCTTCCTCAATGCCTCGCGCATCAAGGGCAGCCACGCCGCGATCAAGTCGGGGATGCTGGCGGCCGAAGCCGCGGTGGCGGCGCTGAAGGCCGGCCGCGCAGCGGACGAGCTCGCGGCGTACCCCGAGGCCTTCCGCGCGAGCTGGCTCTACGACGAGCTCTACAAGGCGCGCAACTTCAAGCCCTGGATGTCGAAGGGCCTGGTTCTCGGCACGGCGATGGTCGGCATCGACCAGGTGCTCTTCCGCGGCAGGGCGCCATGGACGCTCCCCCATGACCATGCAGACCATGAAACCCTGAAGACAAAGGATTCCGCGGAGAAGATTCAATATCCGAAGCCTGACGGCGTGCTGACCTTCGACCGGCTCACCGACCTCTCCTTCTCCAACACCAACCACGGCGAGGACCAGCCGCCGCACCTGACGCTGAAGGATGCGTCCGTCCCCGTGAAGATCAATCTGGAGAAGTACGCCGGCCCGGAGAGCCGCTACTGCCCCGCCGGCGTGTACGAGTTCGTCGACCTCGACACCAAGCCGCGCCTGCAGATCAACGCCCAGAACTGCGTGCACTGCAAGACCTGCGACATCAAGGACCCGACGCAGAACATCGTCTGGGTCGCACCCGAGGGCGGTGGCGGCCCGAACTATCCAAACATGTAGTATTAATACGGGGCTCTCGAGGAGGGGCAATCATGAAGAACTTCAAGTGGATCGCTTTCGCCGCGGCGCTCGTCGTTTCGTCGTCCGCGAGCGCGCAGAAGCGGGAATTCTCGTTCGCCTATGACCAGCCGCGCACCAGCGCCTACGGCTATGGCGCGGACTTCTTCGGCAAGAAGCTTCAGGAACTGAGCAAGGGCAACTTCAGTACCAACCAGTATCCCGGCGCGCAGCTCGGCAGCGAGGCGCAAACGCTGCAGAAGGTGCAAACCGGCGACATCGACTTCGTCCTGGTGTCGACCGCCAACTCGTCGACGATCCAGCCGGAATCCGGAGTCTTCTCGCTGCACTTCATCTTTCGCGGGCCGGAGCACGCGGTGAAGGTGCTGACCGATGCGAAGGTGATCTCGGCGATGCGCGAGATGTACGCCTCCAAGGTGAAGGGCGCGCACATGCTGACCCTGGGCAGCCAGGGACTGCGCAACCTGTATTGCAAGAAAGAGATCAAGAACCTCGCGGCGATCAAGAACGTCAAGGTGCGCGTACAGGCTACGGTCACGGAAGACACGCTGTTCCCGGCCTACGGCGCGCAGATCGTCCACATGCCCTTCGGCGAGGTCTACACCTCGCTGCAGACCGGCGTCGTCGAATGCGCCGAGAACGGCTATACCGTCTACCTGTTGAACAAGCACTATGAAGTCGCGCCCGTCATGTCGGTAACGGAGCACGAGGCCAACAACTCGGTGCTGTTCGTCAGCGACAAAGTCTGGGCGAGCCTCAGTGCCGAGCAGAAGAAATGGCTGCAGACCGCGGCCGACGAGATGAACAAGGTGCAGCCCGCCAAGGCCTTCGAGATGGAGCGCGAGTCGCGCGCCAAGCTCGAAAAGATGGGCGTGAAGATCGTCACCGGCGTCGACAAGTCCGGCTTCGAGAAGGTCAGCGCGCCGATCCAGGACAAGCTCGCCAAGGAGCTCGGGCCGCACGCGGTCAGGATCCTGGGCCTGGTGCGCAGCATCAAGTAACACCCCGGCCATCTCGCTCGTCCTGCAGGCGCAGCGCCACCTGAAGTGGCGCGCGCTCGATTTCCTCGAGCGCGCGCTGATGGTGCTGTGCGGCTTCGCCATCACCGGCTTCACCGTCACGGTGACCTGCGACATCGTGACTCGCATGCTGTCCCGGCCCTGGCTGTGGCTGCAGGAGGTCACCATGACCTTCTTCATCTACGGCATCTTCTTCGGCACCGCGGCGGCGACGCGGCGTAACGACCACCTCTACCTCGCCGCGATCGCCGAGTCCCTGCATGGGCGCAAGCGCCTCATGCTGGAGATCTTCGCCCGCCTGGTGGTTCTCGGCGTGGCGCTCTGCTTCGTCTGGTTCGGCACTCTGAATACGCTCGACGGCGGATTCAAGAGCCTGCGCATGCCGTCGATGACCCCGCTTGCGTCGCTGTACGTGGCGATTCCGCTGTGCGGACTGCTGATCGCGCTGTTCACCCTCGAGCAGATCGTCAACGGCTGGAAGAACGGTTTCGAGGACGCGACATGACCAACGGCGTGCTCATCTTCCTCATGGCATTTCTGTTTCTTTTCCTCGGCTACCTTGGCGTGCCGGTGGCGTTCGCGATCATCGCCTCCGTCCTGGTCGTCACCGCCTTCACGCCGGTGAGCATCGCCTCGATGATGACCCAGCTCTTCAACGGCATCGACGTGGAGGCGCTGCTCGCGGTGCCCTTTTTCCTGCTGGTCGGCGAGCTGATGACCTCCAGCCAGGTGACGACGCGGATGATCGTCCTCTCGCAGGCGTTGATCGGGCACGTGCGCGGCGGGCTCGCGCAGGTCGTCACGCTGTTCAGCATGTTCTTCGCCGGCGTGTCGGGATCGTCGGCCGCCGACGTCGCCGTCCTGTCGCGCTCGATCGGCCCGGACATGAAGCGCGAAGGCTACGACGGCGGTTTCATCGCCGCGCTCATCGCCAGCGCCGCGACCATGGCCAACCTGATCCCGCCGAGCATCATGGCGGTGGTGTACGGCGCGACCGGCAACGTCTCCATCGGCGGCCTGTTTCTCGGCGGCGTGGTGCCGGGCCTGCTGGTCGGCTTCGGCCTGATGATCTACAGCCATTTTTTCGGGCCGGTGGGCGTGAAGAAGCCGCCGAGGATGCCGCCCATGATGA